>NZ_JADGHH010000086.1 GCF_019689535.1 Pigmentiphaga sp. | reverse complement strand
TGGCCGGGCGGGCTTGCCAGCCGCGCGGAATTGTGTTTGACTAAAGGTTCAATTCAGCACGAACCCTTCCCTGCACGATCGCAACCATGGCCGCTACCGCCATCCGTCCCACCGCCATCCAGCGCCAAGCCGCGCTGGGTGCCGGCGTGCGCGCGATCGTCGCCCTCATTGCTTCCTCGCTACTACTACCGATCGGTTGCCGGGCCTAGAGCCCCGTGGCAGCTCGGCAGCCATAACTCGGCCACACCTACGGCTCATCCGTTCCTTTTCCCGAGTTCGCAGTAGCAGGAGCAATCCATGATGTTGAAGAATCCCCAGGCGAAATACCGCCCGTTCCCCGCTTACGACTTTGCCGAGCGTACCTGGCCCAACCGTCGCATGACCAAGGCGCCGATCTGGATGAGCACCGACCTGCGCGACGGCAACCAGGCCTTGATCGAGCCCATGAACGGCGAACGCAAGACCCGCCTGTTTGAGAAGCTCGTGGAGATCGGCTTCAAGGAGATCGAGGTGGGATTTCCCTCGGCGTCGCAGACGGACTTCGACTTCATCCGGGGGCTGATCGACCAGAACCGCGTGCCGGAGGACGTCACGATCGAAGTGCTGACCCAGGCGCGCGAAGACCTCATTCGCCGCACGATCGAGTCGGTCGAGGGCGGCCGGCGCGTCATCGTGCACATGTACAACGCCATCGCGCCCGCTTTCCGCCGCATCGTGTTCGGCATGTCGCGCGAAGAGGTCAAGCAGATTGCGTTGGCGGGCACCCGCCTCATCAAGGAGCTCACCGACGCGCGGCCCGAGACCGAGTGGGTCTACCAGTATTCGCCCGAGGTGTTCAGCTCGGCGGAACTCGACTTCGCCAAGGAAGTCTGCGACGCGGTGGTCGAGGCGTGGGGCGCGACGCCCAATCGCAAGATCATCCTGAACCTGCCCGCCACGGTCGAATGCGCGATGCCCAACGTCTACGCCGACCAGATCGAGTGGATGCACCGCAACCTCGCCAACCGCGACAGCATCATCCTCAGCGTGCATCCGCACAATGACCGCGGCACCGCGGTGGCTGCGGCCGAGATGGCTGTGCTGGCGGGCGCCGAGCGCATCGAGGGCTGCCTGTTCGGCCACGGCGAGCGCACGGGCAACGTGGACCTCGTGACGCTGGCCATGAACCTGTACAGCCAGGGCATCTCGCCGGGGCTGGACTTTTCCGACATCGACGACGTGCGCCGCTGCGTCGAATACTGCACCCAGCTGCCAGTGCATCCGCGCCATCCGTACGTGGGCGACCTCGTGTTCACCGCGTTTTCCGGATCGCACCAAGATGCAATCAAGAAGGGCTTCGCGCAGCGCAAGCCGGGCGATATCTGGGAGGTACCGTACCTGCCCATCGACCCGGCCGACGTCGGGCGCAGCTATGACGCGGTGATCCGCGTCAACAGCCAGTCGGGCAAGGGTGGCGTTTCTTATCTCTTGCAGCAGGAGTACGGCCTGGATCTGCCGCGGCGCCTGCAGATCGAGTTCAGCCGCGCCATCCAGCGCGTGACCGACGAGACCGGCCGCGAGGTCACGGCCTCCGACGTCTACGCGATCTTCAGCCGCGAATACCTCGACCGGCACGATCCCTACCGTTTCGTGCGGCACCGCATGGCCAGCATCGATGAAGGCGTGCGGGTGGAGGTCGACGTCCTCGTCGACGGCCAGCCCCGGACGCTGGTCGGTTCCGGCAACGGGCCCATCGACGCATTCGTCCAGGCGCTCGGCATGCCGATGCGGCTGATGGATTACCACGAGCACTCCATCGGCGTGGGCGCCGACGCCTCGGCCGCTTGCTATGTGGAGGTGCGCATCGGCGATGCGCCGACAGGCTTCGGCGTAGGGGTAGACAGCGACATCGTCACTGCATCCTTCAAGGCGGTGTTGAGCGCCGTCAACCGCCATCTCCAGGCCAGCGGCCGGTCCGCGCCGATGGCCGGAGCGAAGTTGGCGGAAGTCAGCGTGTGATCGAAGGGGGCGGGCCCGCCCTGCCCCCGGCGTCCGGTCAGAACCCCGACCCAGGTTGTTTCAAGAACTCCGATTCCTGGGGCGTGTTCGCCCGTCCGAGTATGGCGTTGCGGTGGGGGAAGCGCCCGAAGCGTTCCACGATGTCCCGATGGCGGATGGCGAACTCCAGTGAGTTTTGGGAAGCGGGGTGCTCTTGTGCCAGCGTGGCGTAGAGGGCCACGCAGCGCTCCTGGATGGTGAGGTTTTCGCTGTGCATCAGCGGGAGATAGACGAACTCCCGCTGTACGGGCGGCAGCTGCAGGTATTTGCCGGAATCGATCAACTCGAGGGCGTCGCGCAAGGCTTCTGGGTCTCCGGCAAAGGCCCGCGGCGTGCCGCGCCAAATGTTGCGGGTGAACTGGTCCAGCAGCACGATGCGCGCCAGGGCGCCCCCCAGCTCGCGTTTCCACTCGCGCAGCCCGCCTGCCACGGCCTGTTCGACCCTGGGCTGGAAGCGGGCGCGTATTTCCTCGTCGAACTCAGGGTTCTTCTGGAACCAGACATGGCGCGGTTTCAGGTAGCCCGGATCGTCCGGCGGCAGGAACCAAAAATCGAGCACGTCTTGCCATGGCGGGCGGGTCATTGCGGCGCTCCTCAGGCTTCCCAGGTGACGTTGACGTTCTTGGCCTGCGCTTTTCGGAGCATGTCCAGGAGCGGAAATGCGCGCTGGCGCAGGCCAACATAGCGCGCAGCCTTTTCCTTTTCTTCGGGGTCGCTCTCGTCGAAGCGGGGTTCGCGTTCGCCGCCTATCGCGGCCTCGATGCGGCGAATGGCGTCGGGCAGTTGCTCAGGGGTGAAGACGCCCCGGGTGCCGGCGGCGATTTCCGGGAGCTTGCCGGCCAGCTCGAGCAACGGTTTGGCATGCTCGCCGAGCATGATGATTTCCCCGGCGGCTTTGGATCTGAAGGTGACGATCATGGCTCTCCGTGCTCCGTGTGATGTGGTTCGCCACATTATGGCGGAAGCCTCGGCCGGCTAAGCTACGACACGTATCAGGGGGAAGGCGTGCTGAAAAGATGGTTTTGGATAACCCATCCGGTGCCTGCCCGCCTCGCCATGCCGCGTTTTTCCTAGGCAAGGCCGCCGGCTGTTAACATTCCGCTCTTGGCCTTTTATTTACCGCACTATTCCCAGCCATGCTCCCCGAGCAACAGGAACAACTTCTCGGCCTTTTGGGCGCCGCCGTCAAGGCCGTGGCCCCTGAGGCGACGCCCACCTTGCTGCTGGAGCGTCCCAAGGTGGCGTCCCACGGCGATGCCGCCACCAACGTGGCGATGCAGATCGCCAAGCCCTTGAAACGCAATCCGCGCGAACTCGCGCAAGCCATCGTCGACGCCCTCCTGGCGCAGCCGGGGGCCGCCGCGCTCCTGGAGAGCGCCGAGGTTGCCGGTCCGGGCTTCATCAACCTGCGCTTCGCGCCGGCGGCCAAGCAGGCCGTGATCGACGCCATCCGCGTGCGCGGCGCCGATTTCGGCCGCGCGCCGTCCAACGGGCGCAAGGTGATGGTCGAGTTCGTGTCGGCGAATCCCACCGGGCCCCTGCACGTGGGGCATGCCCGCCAGGCGGCGCTGGGTGACGCCATCTGCCGTTTGTTCGCTGCCAGCGGCTGGGAGGTCACGCGCGAGTTCTACTATAACGACGCGGGCAACCAGATCCACAATCTGGCCATCAGCGTGCAGGCGCGCGCCCGCGGACTGGGGCCCGACCACCCGGATTTTCCTGCCGACGGCTATCGCGGCGAGTACATCTC
This sequence comes from Pigmentiphaga sp., assembly GCF_019689535.1. Lineage (GTDB taxonomy): Bacteria > Pseudomonadota > Gammaproteobacteria > Burkholderiales > Burkholderiaceae_B > Pigmentiphaga. Next base: position 10,120 of record NZ_JADGHH010000086.1, on the reverse strand, counting down.
CGACATTGCGGCCGATTACCTGGCCCGCAAGACCGTCAAGGCGGCCGACGCAGAGCCCGTGACGGCTTCGGGCGATCCCGACAATCTCGAAGACATCCGCAAGTTCGCCGTCGCTTACCTGCGCCGGGAACAGGATCTGGACCTGCAGGCGTTCGACCTGAAGTTCGACAACTACTACCTCGAGAGCTCCCTCTATACCTCGGGGCGCGTCGAGCAGACGGTGCAGCGCCTGATCGCCAGCGGCCACACCTATGAGCAAGACGGCGCGCTTTGGCTGCGCACGACCGCGCTTGGCGAAGGCGACGACAAGGACCGCGTGATGCGCAAGTCCGACGGCACGTATACCTATTTCGTGCCGGACGTCGCCTATCACGTGACCAAGTGGGAGCGTGGCTACACCAAGGCCATCAACATCCAGGGCTCGGACCATCACGGCACGGTGGCGCGCGTGCGCTCCGGCCTGCAGGCGCTCAATGTGGGCATCCCCAAGGGGTATCCCGACTATGTGCTGCACAAGATGGTCAAGGTCATGCGCGGCGGCGAGGAAGTCAAAATCTCCAAGCGCGCCGGCAGCTACGTCACCATGCGGGATCTCATCGACTGGGTGGGCCGCGATGCGGTGCGCTACTTCCTGATACAGCGGCGCGCCGATACCGAGTTCGTGTTCGACATCGACTTGGCGCTCAAGCAGACGGACGAGAATCCCGTGTACTACATCCAGTACGCGCATGCCCGCATTTGCTCGGTGCTCGGGCAATGGGGGGGCGATGAGGCGGCGCTGGCGCGCGCCAATACGTCGCTGCTTACCGCCGAACGCGAGTTGCTGCTGCTGCAACGGCTGGCCGAGTTTCCCTCCATGGTCCAGGCGGCGGCGAACGACCTGGCGCCGCATCATGTCGCTTTCTGGCTGAAGGACTGCGCCGCGGACTTCCACGCCTACTACAATGCCGAACGCGTGCTGGTGGACGATGCCGAATTGAAGCTGGCGCGCTTGGCGTTGCTCGCCGCGACGCGTCAGGTCCTGGCCAACGGATTGGCGTTGTTGGGCGTGTCTGCTCCGCAACGGATGTAACGATTCATGGTGTCCACAGCAAAGCCGGCTTCTTCCAGGAAAGGTAAACAGCAGCGGGCCCGCCCGGGCGCGGCGGCCCAGCGCCCGGCGCAACGGGGCGGCACGATGTTCGGCTTGATGGCCGGACTGTTGGTCGGCCTGTTGGTGGCCGTGCTCGTGGCCTTTTACATCACCAAGGCGCCGGTGCCTTTCGTGAGCCGCGGCGTGCGGCCGGTCGCACCGACTCCGGCGCCGGATCCCGCCAACGCGCCCGACCCCAATCGCAGCCTCTACGGCAGGGATGGCCCGGCCGGCGCTCCGTCCGGCTCTGGCCCCTCGACGGCGCATCCGAGCCCGGCCCCGGTGCCCCCGGCCACGCGCGACCCGCTGGGCGACTTCCTGGCCAGCCAAGGGGTGAACCGCAACGAAAGCGCGCCGCCGGCCTCCGCGGCCGGAGGAAGCGGGACGTATTACTTGCAGGTCGGAGCATTTCGCGTCATCGAGGATGCCGAGGCGCTCAAGGCCAAGCTGGCGTTCCTGGGCTTTCAGGCGCGACTGGAAGCCGCCGATGTTGCCGCGGGCACCGTCCATCGCGTACGCGTCGGCCCGTTTACCCGGCTCGACGACATGAACCGCACGCGCGCGCGATTGGCCGAGAACGGCATCGAAGCGGCCGTGGTGAAGAAATGAACCGTCGGAACTTCGCCGAGCTTCCCGCGGTCGGAGATTTCATCGCGTCCGGCGCGCAGACGGCGCCGGGCCTCGTTACCAGAGGAATCCTATGATCGGTCGCTTCCACGTTCGTCGCACGTTCAACCGTCTCGCCCTGGCCGCCGGCCTCCTCGCCGTCCTGCCGGGCATGGCCTTGGCCCAGCAGCCGCGCGAAGGCGCGGACTACATCCGCCTGCAGCAGCCTCAACCCACCGATGCGCCGGGCAAGATCGAGGTGACCGAGTTTTTCTGGTATAGCTGCCCGCACTGCAATGCGCTGGAGCCCAGCCTCGACGCATGGATCAAGAAACTGCCGCCCGACGTGGTGGTGCGTCGCGTACCCGTGCGTTTCAATGCCGGCATGGAACCGCAGCAGCGCCTTTATTACACGCTGGAAGCCCTGGGCAAGGTCGAGCCGTTCCACCGCCTCGTGTTCACGGCGATCCACGAGCAGCGCCAGCCCCTGAACACGGCCAACCGCATTTTCGATTGGGCCGAGAAGGCCGGCCTGGACCGCAAGCAGTTCATGGACGCCTATAACTCGTTCGGCGTCCAGTCCAAGGTCCAGCGTGCCACGCGGCTCGCCGAGGCCTACAAGATCGACGGCGTACCCACCCTGGCCATCAACGGCCGCTACATCACCTCGCCGTCCTTGACGGGCAGCAATGTGGCTGCGCTGCAGGTTGCCGATTTCCTGATCGGGAAAGAACGGGCGAAATAAGCGCCGCGCCCGGCGCACGGGCGGCGCCGGGCCGTTGGCTCTGCGCGGCGGCCCGGCATGCGCATCCAAGCCGGCGTGGGGCCGCCCGGGGTCAGCCGCCGGTCAGTCCGAGGCGGCCGGCCCGAAGTTCACCTGCCCCAGCACGCCCCTGGGGTCGAGCGTCTCCTGCAAGCGGCCAGCCAGCGCCTGCGCTTCCGGCGACACGTAGCGGTGATAGAACCGCTCGTTGTATGGGCCGACGCCGTGTTCGGCGCTGAAACTTCCGCCGAACCGGCGCACGACGAGGTCGTAGATGGCCGTGCGCAGGCGCTCCACGGTGTCTGAGTCGTAGGCCGGCGTCGCCTCGTGGGGCCAGACGATGTTGAAGTGCGTGCCGCCGTCGGCCCAGTGGCCGAAGTCGAACAGGCGTAGCCAGGGAAACTCGCTCGCCAGCATCTCCCTCGCCGTTTTCTGGAAGTCGATCATGGACGAGCGGGGCACGGCGATGTCGAACGCGATCAGCTTGCCCTGGTGGCGGATGGATTCGCTGATGGAGTGGCGGATTTTCCAGAGGTCCGGCCCGCCGTCGAGCACCGCGTTAGCCACGAGGACGTCGAATTGGCGCTCCAGGAAATCGTTCAGGGCCGATTGCAGGTCCACACCCAGCACTTCGCGCGAGGAGGTGGCCGCGAGCTCAACCAACAGGCAGTAATCGGGGATGGGCTCCGGCGCGAACGGATTGGTCACGCCGGGCACGTGGTCGATGACCGATTGCACGGTTGAGCGCGACATGCCCTCGTAGGCCGTCAGGAAGTCCCCGAACTCGCTTTCCAGGGCGATCAGCAGCTCCAGCACCGCCTCCTGGCTGGTGGGCACGATCAGCGCGGTGGCGGTTTGCCGCGGCAGCGGGTGGACTTGTACCACCGCACGCGTGATCACGCCGCCCACGCCGCCGACACCCACGAACAACTGCTTCAGGTCGTAGCCGGTATTGTTCTTGCGCAGGCCGCTCATCAGGTCGAGCACCTGTCCAGGTGGATCGGCCAGGACCACTTCGATGCCCAGCAGGTTGTGGCGCACGTCGCCATAGCGGACGAGGCGGGATCCGCCTGTGTTGGTGGCGATCATGCCGCCCAAGGACGGGTTGGCGCCCAGGTCGATGGGAAAGCACAAGCCTTGTTCGGCCAGTTTTTCGTTCAGTTCCTGCAGCGTGACGCCCGCGCCGACCGTTGCCGTGCGATTGGCGCGGTCCACCACGATTTCGCCGCGCAGTCGTTCGAGACTCAACAACACTTGGCGGCCGCTCTCGTTGGGCGTACTGGCCGCGACGAGGCCGGTATTGGCGCCTTGTGCGATCAGCGGCGTGCCCGTCTGCGCGCAATGACGGACGACCGCGGCGACTTCGGCGGTCGATGCCGGTCGCACGACGACCGCCGCCTTGCCGTTACCGTAGCGGGCGCCGGTCTCGTAGCGGGCCTTGTCGGCAGGATCGACGTAGACGTTGGCTTCGCCCACCAGGGCGGCGAGCGCGCCGTGTAATTCGGAGATGGAAGAAGATGTCATGGCAGTCTCGTTGATGCGCCGCGCCTAGCCGAGCCGGCGCGGATCGCCTGACCAAGATACTATCCTACGTTTCCGGAGCGATGGGCAGTCGGACGCCCTTCACCCGCCGGCAAGGATGTTCCAGGACACGATACCATCGCGCGGCGGCGGGACGGGAGCGTTGCCCGGCCCCATCGGCCGGCCGGGGCTTGCTGCCTCGAACAGAGGCTGCGCTTGAGTGGATAAAGCAATGAGAGTCTTCATCACAGGTGCCAGTAGCGGAATCGGCCGGGCGTTGGCCAGCCGCTATGCGGCGCGGGGCGCCGTTCTCGGCTTGGTCGCACGCCGGGAGCAGGCCTTGCGCGATCTCGCCGCGTCGCTTCCCGGCGACCATCACTGCTATCCGCTCGATGTCCGCGACCGGAATGCGCTGCACGCCGCCGCACGCGATTTCCTGTCGGGCGGCCCTGTGGACCTGGTGATCGCCAATGCCGGCATCAGCACGGGCACCCTGACGGAGGAACTGGAAGACTTCGATGCCTTCCGCGCCGTACTGGACACCAATCTCGTCGCGATGGTCGCCACTTTCGAACCGTTCATCGCCGCCATGAAACAGGCTGGCAAGGGGCAACTGGCCGGCATCGCGAGCGTGGCCGGCATACGCGGTCTGCCGGGCGCGGGCGCGTACAGCGCATCCAAGGCGGCCGTCATTGCCTATTGCGAGAGCCTGCGCAACGAACTGTCGCCGTACGGGATCCGGGTCTCGACGATTGCGCCGGGCTATATTCGTACTCCCATGACTGCCCGCAACCCTTACCCCATGCCGTTCCTGATGGATGTGGACACTTTCGCGGAGAAGGCTGCGGACGCGCTGGACCGCGGGGTACGCTACACCGTCATTCCGTGGCAGATGGGCATCGTTGCCAAGCTGCTGCGCCTGCTTCCGGACGCCGTATACGACCATTTCGCCGTACGCGCTCCCCGCAAACCCCGACACCGTTGATCGCCGCTTCCACAAGGCCTGCTGCATGCCCGCTTTGCTCCGCCGCTATTTTCCGTTCTTGAACTGGCCGCGCCCGACAGCTGCCGAACTTGCCGCCGATGCGCGGGCCGGGTTCACGCTTGGCCTGATCTTGGTACCCCAGGCGGTGGCGTATGCGATGCTGGCGGGCATGCCACCCATCACCGGCCTATATGCCGCCTTGGTGCCGCCCGTGATCAGCGTGCTGTGGGGCTCGTGCCAGTTGCTTGGTGCCGGGCCGGTCGCCCTCACCAGCATGCTGGTGGCCGGTTCGCTGGCGGGCTTGGCCGCTGCGGAGTCCGCCCGTTGGGTGGAACTGGCGATATGGCTGTCCTTGATGGCCGGCGCGATCCAGATCTTGATCGGCGCGACCCGCTTGGGGATGGTCGTGAATTTTCTGCCGGGAGCGGTAGTGGGCGCGTTCACGCAGGCTGCGGCAGTGCTGATCATCCTTTCGCAATTGCCGGCCATGCTGGGGCTGAGCTGGAGCGCGGCGCGCACCGCCATGGCGCATGGCGATGCGGCCGGCGTACTCGCGAGCATCGACTGGCCAGCGTTTGCTTTCGGCGTGGGAACTTTGGTTTTCCTGGTAGCGTTGAAGAAGCACAGCAAGCGCTTGCCCATCGTCCTGGCTGCGGCGCTGGCAACGGGCGTGATCAGCTGGGCGATCGGTTACGGTGCGCGGGGCGGTGCAGTCGTCGGCGCCTTGCCGGCGGGCTTGCCGCAGTTCACAGTGCCCAAGCTGCTGGATTGGGAAGACTACCGGAGCTTGCTCCCGGCGGCGGCGGTGATCGCCTTGGTGAGTTTCGTGGAGGCGCTTTCCAGCGCCAAGACAATTTCGCGCAGCACCCGCAAGCGCTGGGATGAAAACCAGGAGTTCATCGGGCAGGGGCTGGCCAAGCTGGCGAGCGGCCTGAGCGGCGCGTTTCCCGTGAGCGCTTCGTTCTCGCGGTCCGCGCTCAACCTGTTCGTCGGCGCCCGAACCGGATGGTCGGCGCTTTTCGCGTTCGCCTGCGTGTTGGCCAGCCTGCTGTTCCTGACACCCGCCATCGCGCATCTGCCGCGCGCGTTCCTGGCGGCCGTCATCATCGTGCCGGTAACGAACCTGATTGCGCCTGGTTTCTTCGTCAGGCTGTGGCGTACGTCTAGGCCGGAGGCATGCATCGCCGCGGCCACTGCAGCGGCAACCTTGGTCGCGGCACCGCAACTGCAGTGGGGCGTGCTCGCCGGCTTCATCCTGTCACTGGGCTATTTCCTCTACCAGCGCTCGCATCCTCGCATCATCGAGGTGAGCGTGCATGCCGACGGTACGTTGCGGGACCGCCAGCGCTTCGGCTTGCCGCCCTTGGCCGAGGACTTGCTGGCCGTCCGGATGGATGCGGCCTTGAGCTTCGTCACTGCCAACCAATTGGAACACTTCATCATCGAGCGCTGCCGCGCGGAGCCCGGCATCCGGCGCGTGCTGATTTATGCCGGCCCCATCAATAGCATCGACGTCACCGGCGTCGATACGCTGACCTACATCATCGGGACCTTGCGCGACCAGGGAGTGAGCGTCTATTTGGCGGGGATCAAGAAGCAGGTCGAAGACGTGCTCGAGACCGCCGGCGTGATCCGGTTGCTGCCCGCCGAGCACGTGTTCCGGACCGAGCGGGAGGCGATAGAGCACCTGCGGGCCGCCTGAGCGCCCTGGCTGCTCAGGCTTGGTCCAAGGCCCGGATTTCGGCGCGACGCCACCAGAGCAGGGCGATGCCGGGAAGTGCAATGAGGACGGTGATCAGGAAAAAGGTCGGCCATCCATAGGCTTGCACCATGGGAGGCGCGAGCGGCCCGGCCAGGTAGGTGCGCCCCACCGCCGAGAGCGCCGACAACAGCGCGAACTGGGTCGCCGAGAAGCGTTGGTCGCACAGCCCCATCAACAGCGCGACGAACGCAGCCGTTCCCATCCCGCCGCACAGGTTCTCGATGCCGACCGCGGCGGCCATCAGCACGATGTTCTTGGAGCTGACCGCGATGAGCCAGAACCCCAGGTTCGAGACGGCCTGCAGCAGTCCGAACAGCATCAGCGAGCGGAAGAGCCCCAGCTTGGCCAGCAACGAACCGCCTGCCAGTGCGCCGATGATGGTGGCGCCCAGGCCCAGCACCTTGTTGATGGTGCCGACCTCGGTCGCGGAGAATCCCGCGCCCCGTATGAGGAAGGCGGTGGATAAGCTACCCGCGAAGGCATCCCCCAGCTTGTACAGCACGATGAGCACCAGCAGCATGATTGCGCCCGGCCGGCGGAAGAATTCCAGCAGCGGCCCGGATACGGCTTCGGCCAGCGTGCGCGGTGCGGCGGCGGGGGCTTCGGGTTCGGGCGCCCAGAGCGTGGCGAGGATGGCGGCGCCCATTAGCACGCCCATCAGCATGTAGGTGTTGCCCCAGCCTAGCCAGCTGTCGGCGATGACCAGCGCCAAACCACCCGAAACCAGCATGGCGAGGCGATAGCCCAGCACCGACACGGCAGCGCCTGCGCCGCGTTCTTCCTTGCGCAGCACGTCGGTGCGATAAGCATCGAACGCGATGTCCTGCGATGCCGAGCAGAAGGCCACGAAAACGGCGAGCAGCGCCAGCGGAAGCAGCGCCGAGCCCGGCGAGAGCAGCCCCATCGCCATGATGGAGAGCGCGAGCAGCAGTTGCGTGGCGGCCATCCAGCCCCGGCGCCGCCCCAGCACGGGCAGCGTGTAGCGGTCCATCAACGGTGCCCACAGGAACTTGAGCGTATAGGCGGAGCCAACCAGCGTCAGGAACCCGATGGCCTGCAGCGACACGCCGTCCACCGTCGCCCAGGCCTGGAGGGTCCCGGTGGTGAGCGCAAGCGGCAGCCCGCTCGCAAAGCCGAGCGCGAGCAGCGGTGCGACACGCCGGTTCGTGTAGAGCGATGAAGCGGCGCCGGCCGCTTGCGGCCGTGCGCTCAAAATATTTTTCCGCTTCGGCCGTAGTCGAGCACGATCCAGTTCATCGCGGCGACCAGGGCCTCGGCCGTTCCGGTCTTGAATGCTTCATCCAAGCGGTTCATGTAGGAAAGCAATTGCGTCTTGGCGGTTTCGGCGAAAGCCGGCTCGATGGGCTGGTCTTCGTAGAGCAGGACGTAAGAGCGGGCGAAGCCATAGATCAGGAAATACGCGGCGGCGTGCTCCGAATCGCTGGTGATCAGCGCGAGTGAGCCTTCCTTGACTTTAAGGAAACTGTCGGTGCCGGGAGCCTGGGCGGCAAATCGTTGGATGAGTTCGGTGAAGTTCATAACGCGAAATAACGGTGAAAGTCAGGGAAGGCGGGCGATGCCGCCGTGAGCCTTGGACCACTCGGAAGTGTGGAGGAGGAAATCCTGTACCTTTTCGACATCGTCCGCAGACAAGACCGTGCTTGTCCTGGCTTCGGCGAGGACGTCCTGCCAAGTGGCCAGCGCATGCATCGCAACGCCGAGTTCTTCCATGGTACGCCGGCTTTCGGCAAACGTATCGTAATAGAAGATACTCAGTACGTGTTCCAGCACGAGCCCGGAGTCGCGCACGGCTTTGCAGAAATTGAGCTTGCTCTGGCCGTCCGTGGTCAGGTCGTCGACCAGCAGCACGCGCGCCCCTGGTTCCACCGCTCCTTCGATTTGCGCGTTGCGGCCGAAGCCGAGCGGTTTCTTGCGCACGACCAGCAGTGGCAGCGACAGCCGGTCGGCGAGCCACGCAGCATAGGGCACGCCTGCCGTCTCGGCGCCCGCGATGGCGTCCACGTGCTGCACGCCGATGCGGTGCCGCACGACCGACAGCGCTGCGTCGACCAACACGTTCCGGCCGCTCACCGACGAAATTAGCCGGCGCACGTCTACGTAGACGGGACTTGCCCAGCCCGACCGCAAGACGAAGGGCTTGCCCGTGGTCACGTGAACGGCTCCCGACTCGAGCAATCGCCGCGCTACCGTGGGGCCGATAGAGGTTTCTTCCATTTCTTGTGAATCCTAGTTACCTGCATGTTGCCCCGGTCGCGCGCTGCGAGTCTTTCGGAAAGGCGACGCCAAGCGAGCGGGAAGTCATACCACTTTCAACATGCTACTGAGAAGTTCCGCTGCCTGCTCGCCCTTGTAGGCGCGCTGCCAGAGGTTTTCCACCATTTTCGTATAAAGCTGGACCGCTTCCGGCGCCGACGTGACCTGGGCGATGCCCGTGGCGACATTGGGTAGTTCGCCAAAGCGGAACGGGCTGATGGCCACGAACGACGCATTCGGACGCTCGAATACTTGGAACGTTGCGTTCGGCATGCTGTCGTCCACGATGCCTATCTGCATGTCCATCGGGTGTTCGCGCAGCAGGCCGATGATGCGTTCGACCTCGCGCCGGGCCGCCAGCGATCTTTCCATGCGCACCGCCGGTGGCAGATCGATGCGGCCAACCAGCCCGAAGTGAACGAAGCGTTCGATCTCGCGCAAGCCGATCAGGCTGATGATGGGCGGTCGGCGGCGGGCGAATGCGCGCTTGCGCTCCTCGAGGATTTTCATCAACGCCAGCATCCGCTCCGGATCCAGGTCCGGATGCGCCTCCTGCAGCATCTTTTCCAGATAATGCCCGTATTCGTCGGACGTCAGCAGGAAGGAGATCGGCTCGAAGTGCGCCATGATGCGCGTGGCGTCGGTCTCGAGCTGGCGCATCCGCTCGATGTAGGCCACCGGCGAAGTGTAGTACTCAGTGCCGACGCCGAGCAGCGATGCGAGCGTGGTATCCAAGATATGGGCGAGACGCTCGAGCGTCTCGATCTTCACGATCTCGCCTTTTTCCATCCGGTACACCGCGGCGCGTGAAACGCCGAGCTGGGCGGCGACGTCCTCGGCTCGCAAGGAGGCCCCCATCCGATAGGCGCGCAGCCTCTCCCCGATGGCATGGAAATCGACGGCACGTAGTTTGGAGGGTTTTGCGTTCATTAATCTAAAAAATGAGAATGCTCGAATTCCCGTCCCAGACGAAATTTGAACCGAAATGGAGAGTTTCTGCTCAAAATCGGCATTATTTGGTGCGGTTCGCACCGATTTTGTGCGTGCGGCCGGGCCCCCAGTGGTTTACTTATCAGC
>NZ_JADGHH010000003.1 GCF_019689535.1 Pigmentiphaga sp. | reverse complement strand
ATCAAGGTCATCAAGCGCCGCGCGTATGGCTACCGCGACCAGGAATACTTCTTCCTGAAAATCCGTGCCGCCTTCCCCGGTAATGCTCGATGAACCTTTTTTTTTGCGCTTGGCCATCCTCTGCCTGCCGCTTTCCGGGGCGTCCTGTCGGGGATGGCGTGTGCGTCGTCGCCGATCCGGGCAGGGAAAGCGAGCGGCACATGGTTTGGTCGCTTCGGCCGTCCATTACACTGTCGGTATCTCTTTGCCGCGGGTTCGCCGTGAAGTTTTTTGTCGATCGAGATTTGTCTTGGGAAGCGTTGGCGGGCGCGCTGGGCCTGATGTTTCTCGTGTCCAGTGCCTTGCGCGGGCCGTTGCCCGAGGGGCCGTTCAGCGCACGCGTACCGGTGCTGACGCAGTATGCCGGTGCATTTCTGGCCGCGCTGCTGATGGGGGGCGCCATCGTGCTGGTCCTGTGGGGCGTCAAGCGCCTGCGTTCGGAGCGTTACGAGACCCCGCGCCGCGACCTGGCCATCGCCGTGCTGTTGATGACGATCGTGACTTTCCGCCCGGTGCAGGCAGCATGGCCCCTGTGCCAGGGTACGGGGGCGGAGGTGGCATGCGCTGCATCAGCCGGCGTAGCAGGGCCTGCAGGCACCGAGCGCGGCGTTCATGCGGCGTAAGTCTCGCGGCCGCGGGCCAAATAGGGTGCAAGTGCGAACAAATCTACGTTGCCGCCCGAGATGATGACCCCGACGCGCTTGCCCCGGACGTCAAGCTTGCCTGATAACAGCGCTGCCGCGCCCAGCACGCCGGTAGGTTCGGGCACGAACTTCATGCGCTCCATTAGGAAGAACATGCTGCGCAACAGCTCTTCGTCGGTGACGGTCAGCATGTCGTGCACATAAGCCTGGATCAGTGGGAACGTGTACTTGCCTGCCGATGTCGTGCGTGCGCCGTCGGCGATGGTTTGCGGATTCTCCACGCTCTGCAGGGTGCCGCTGCGGAACGAGCGGGTGACGTCGTCGCCAGCGGCCGGCTCCACGCCTATGACCTTGATTCCCGGCGTGTAGCCGCTTGCGGCGATGGCCGAACCCGATAGCAGTCCACCTCCGCCGCATGGTACCAGCAGGTAGTCCAGCGGGCCGGTTGCCCGCAGCAGCTCCAGCGCCGCGGTACCCTGGCCGGCGATGACGTCCGGATGGTCGAACGGAGGAATCGTGGTCAATCTCTCGCGGGCGGCCAGTTCGGCGGCGAGGGCCTCCCGTTCTTGCGTATTGCGGTCATAGGTGACGATGCGTGCGCCATAGGCGCGGGTTGCCTCGAGCTTCACTCGCGGGGCATCGTCCGGCATCACGATGGTGGCAGCGATGCCGAGCATGCGACCGGCCAACGCGACCGCCTGGGCGTGATTGCCGGAGGAGTAGGCGACGACTCCACGCTGGCGAGCCTCGTCTGGAAGGCGGGCAAGCGCGTGATACGCGCCGCGGAACTTGAAAGCGCCCATGCGCTGAAAGTTTTCGCACTTGAAGAACACGGACGCGCCGGTTTGCGCATCGACGGTTTGCGAGGTCAGCACCGGGGTTTGGTGGGCATGGCCTGCCAGCAGCGCGGCGGCGGCCTCGACGGCATGGAAGGCGACGGACATGGCGGGCTCCAACGGAAATTCCGGCCAGGTGCGGCCGACCTGCCAAGCTTATACGAAGACGCACGCCGCAGCCGCTCGGCCAGAATGCAGGTCCGCCAAGGCATGCGCAGGGGATCCTCGGGTATCTCCCAAGGTTGACGCAGGTGGCGCCAGCGGTCACAATCGCGCCTAACGTACGCGTCGTACGTTCCTCCAAAGGGGAGTAGTTCGAGGGTCGTCCGTGGCCCTTTCGCCCGATCGTCAATACGTGGAAGCTCGCCTTCCTCCGGTCGTGCGGATCACCGCCCGGTGATCGAACAAGACCTTTGCAGCCTGGCATCAGGTGCTGCATGGGTGCTCCCGTTCCCCGTCATTCCTATGCCAGCAGAGGTGCCCGAACTTCTCTGGAGACTTCCATCGTGGAATGGCTTTCGGCTCTTGCCGCAGATATCTTTACCACTCAGTTCCTCTTCGCCTTGGCCTCGATCGTCGTGATCGACATCGTGCTGGCCGGCGACAACGCCATCGTCATCGCGCTGGCGGCGCGTAACTTGCCGCCGTCGCTGCAGAAAAAAGCCATCGTCTGGGGCACGGTGGGGGCCATCGTGGTCCGCACGCTCATGACGCTGGCGGTCGTGTGGCTGCTGAAAATTCCTGGGCTCATGCTGGTGGGCGGGCTTGCGCTGCTGTGGATCGCGTACCGCCTGTTGACCGCCGAGGACGACGATCACGGCGATGCATCTGCCAATACCAGCTTCATAGCCGCCATCAAGACCATCGTCATCGCGGATGCGGTCATGGGCGTGGACAATGTGTTGGCCGTGGCGGGCGCCGCGCATGGCAGCTTCCTGCTGGTCGTGCTGGGCCTGCTCATCAGCGTTCCCATCATGGTCTGGGGCAGCCGCCTGATACTTCGTTTGATGGAGCGCTACCCGGTGATCATTTACATCGGCGCGGGCGTGCTGGTGGTGACTGCGGTCAAGATGGTCATGGGCGAGCCTCTGGTCAAGCCTTGGTTCGAGGCGCATGCCTGGGTGCAATGGTTGCTTTATCCCGTGGCCCTGGCTGCCATCCTGGGCGGTGGACGCATGGTCGTCGGCAGCCGTGCGCGCGCGCGGGGCCCCGAATCCCGCGCCGCATGAGCTTTTCGTCGCCCATTTTGGCAGGTTGGTGCCCAATTGCCCCAGAACTGGGTTAATCTTGCGGCTGCCATCCGGGGCGGTGCCGGTTCCGCCTTATGCATGGCGCCCGACCTATGGCGGGCGTCATCTTTTGTCGGATGCCACGGGCCCGCTTCTCTTGATACGCATGACTCTCGAATCCCTGACCTGCATGCCCCGGCCGGGGATGTTGTCCTGGCGCCACCTCGCATTCCGTGCTGCGCTCGTACTGCTGACCACCGTGTTGTTGATGCTGGACGACTGGATCCAGCAACGCTTCACTTCCTTCAACCAAGCCGATTTCGAGCTCAACTATTTCGCGGCGCTGTGCGCGTTCAACCTCGGCCTATGGCTTTGCGGCAGCCGCGTCTTCGTCTCCTGCATCTTGGCCCTCCTGGCCGGGATGGAGCTGGTGCAGCTCAGTCACATTTCTTATACCGGACGGCCGCTGGACCCTATCGTGCTGGCAGGCCTGTTTTCGGAATTCCAGGACGTCAAGCAGGTCGCGCTGGCTGAGTTCGCCGACCACGCCTATGTGCTGTTTGCCGTGTTGGTGCCTTATTTGACGGCATGGTGGCTGTTCATGAAGTTCATGCGGCCAGACCTGCGGCGCTGGCAGCGCGCGCTCGGCCTGGCGCTGGTGGCGGCGGGGCTGTTGTCCAAGCCTTACCGCGCTTCGTATCGCGACCTGAACGCGTTCCTGCCAGGACCGACGCGCAGCGGGTTGCACAACTCGCTCAATACGTTCAGTTTCTTCCTGGTCCACGACGTCCTGCGCGATTCCAAGGTCCTGCGCCACACCGCGCACGCGGCACCAGTTTCGGATGCCGCGTCGCCCATGGTCTCGCCGGTCGAGTCCGATACCCGCCATGTCTGGCTTTTCGTCGCGGACTCGCTGCGCAGCGAGCACCTGGGCATCATGGGGTATGAGCGCGCTACCACGCCGCGGCTGGCCCGGCGCATGGAGGATGGGTTGATCGCCCGCGCGGGCGTCGCTGCAGCCGTATCTACCGCTGCCACCATGCCGCTGATGCTCAATGCCGTGCGCGAGCCGGGCCAGCTGGGCCAGATCCGGACTTTCTCGACGAATCTGTTCAGGTTCGCCAAGGAGGCAGGCTTCAAGACTTATTGGATCTCCTCGCAGGAGTCCAAGCTACTCAACGATGCGGGCAGTCCCTACATCGACGTATCGATTACGCGGGAAGATGCACCGCAGCGTTTCCGGCAACAGGGGGACGACGCCTTGTTGTCGCTGCTGGAAGAGCAAGAGTGGCCACAGAAAACCTTCGTCGTGGTCCTCTTGCGTTCGGTCCATGCGCCTTATGAGGCCAACTACCAGCACGCCCGCGAGCATTACGCCCGCTGGCCGGACGACCCGAGCCTGCCGCGCGAGGTGCGCGGGCGCAATGCCTACGACAATGCGGTGCTTTACCTGGATTCGCTGCTCGACCGGATGATGGCTAAGTTCGACAAGCTGCCCGGCCCGCGTCATCTCGTCATCACCGGCGACCACGGCCAACTCCTGGGGACGAGGGGAATGTGGGGGCACAACGTCCTGGAGCCGGAGGTGGCGGATGTGCCGGTCCTGATCTGGAGCCGTGACGCGTCTTCCTCCGTTTCCGAGCCACTGGCGCGGCGGCGCTGGGTCAGCCACTTCGACATGGCCCGGTGGATCGCAGGACTCCTGGGCCGGGACATCAGGTACCCGTCCGCCGTCGAAGGCGTGCATTACGTGCAGGGCAAGAATCTTTACGGCGCCAATACCTTCATGGAAGTCCACGAGGGGTTGACGCTCGAATTCTCGGACGTCGTTTCGGTGGGGCATAGCTTGCCGGTTCGCCCGCGCGATCCGGCCCGCTCACTGGTGGCACGCTGAGCGCTCCATGGCTCGTTCATGTCTTCCGTCAATCAAGACTCTTCCCCTTTCGAGCTGGTGACAGGCCGCAACGCGCTGCGTTCGCTGGCGTTGGCCGGCGGCGTGGCGCTGCACGCGATCAATGTATACGTGGCCACGACCATCATGCCCACTATCGTCCAAAGCATAGGCGGGTTGACCTACTATGCTTGGAATACTACGTTGTTCGTGGTCGCCTCCATCCTCGGGTCGGCGTCATCCTACCGGCTCATCGATCGCCTGGGCCCGCGGCGCGCTTATCTCTACGCGCTGATGGTGTTTTGCACTGGTTCCCTGGCCTGCGCCAGTGCTCCGGCCATGTGGTGGCTGTTGATCGGGCGCACGGTGCAAGGCTTGGCCGGCGGCGTATTGCTCGCACTCTCTTACGCGCTGATTCGCATGGTCTATGAGCCGAGGCTGTGGCCCCGGGCCTTGGCATTCGTGTCGGCCATGTGGGGTGTTGCGACCTTGTCCGGGCCTGCCGTGGGCGGGCTATTCGCCACGCTGGGCTGGTGGCGACCCGCCTTCCTGTCGTTATTGCCCGTTGCCGCCGGGCTAGCGGCGCTCGTGGGGCGCCTGGTTCCGGCAGGCGCCCCGGAGTCCCCGTCCGGTGGGGGCGTTCCGTGGGCCAAGCTGGGAATGCTGGCGTGCTCCGTCCTCGCCATTTCCATAGGCAGCCTTTCGACGCAGCTGAGCTGGCATGTCGCCGGGGTGGCGGCCGGCCTGGCGCTGGCGGCGTGGATGTCGGTGATCGACAGGCGCGGTGCACCGAGGCTGATGCCCACGGGCGCTTATTCGACGCGTAGTGTCCTGGGGGCCAGTTATCTGACGATGGCGATGCTCGTCGTCGGGCTGACCAGCGAGATCTTCGTTCCGTATTTTCTGCAGGCAATACACGGTCGTTCGCCGCTGGTCGCCGGTTATCTGACGGCTGTCATGGCGGGAGGCTGGACGCTCGCTGCCTTGCTGTTTTCCGGTCGTACTGGCGTGGCGGTCATCCGTCTCGTGCAGGGCGGGCCCGTCGTGACGACGGTGGGGCTGGCCGCGTTGGCGCTCCTCATGCCGCATCCGGCGGGCGCCATGGCTTTCGCGGTGCTGTGTGCGGCGCTGCTCGCGGTAGGTTTCGGCATAGGCATGTGCTGGTCCCACCTCGTTACGCGCGTGTTCCGCTCAGCGCCCGCCGGCGAAGAGAACCTCGCCTCCGGAGCGGTCACGACTCTGCAGCTGTATGCCATCGCGCTGGGCGCCGCGCTTGCCGGGATGGTGGCCAATGCCGGGGGCCTGGCCGAGCCGGGTGGCCTGGAGGGCGCCCGCTCGGCGTCGGCCTGGCTATTCGGATCCTTCGCGCTTGCCCCCGCTTTGGCGGTCTGGAGCGCCAGGCGGGCGATGCGGGCTTGACCGGAAATCAGGCCTTCTCGCCTCCGAGCGCGTCCACGATGTCGGCGATGAGCTTGGCCAATTCACCGGACATGAGGGCGAAGTCGGCCTCGAAACGTTCGGCGTCATCCTGCGCCTGCACATCCGCGTTTTCTTTCAGGACGTCGAGTGGCGCGATTCGCTTGATGGCCAGGGACTCGGTCAGCACGAAGGAAACGCGATCAGCCCAGGTCATCGCCAGCCGGGTGCATTGCTTGCCGGACTCGATGTGGCGCCGCACGTCTTCCGCCTCCACTGACTGACGCACGTAGCGTACGGTCGCGCGCCCTTCGCCGGTAGAGCGCAGTTCGGTGTCTTGGTCGATGGTGAAATTGGCCGGCGCCTCGCCGCTCGCCAACCAGTCCGTCATGGCCGCGGCGGGCGAGGTCTGGACGTGCAGGCCTGCCAGCGGAAATTTGTCGATGGCCCGGTTCAGGAGCTGCAGCAGCTCATCGCAGCGGGCCGACGAGGAGGCATCGATGCACAGCCAGCCATTGCGCGTGTCGATCCAGGCGCGTGTGTCGCGCAGGATGCTGAATGCGCGGGGCAGCAGTGTTTCCCGCACACTCTCCTTGATTTCCTTCATCTGCTTGCGCCCGGGCTTGAAACCCTGCTGTTCTTCGATTTCCTGGGCCTTGGCCTTGGCCACCTGGTTTACTACCGTGGCGGGCAGCAGCTTCTTCTCGGTGCGCAGCGTGATCAGCAATTGTCCGCCCACGCCGTGCGCCAGCATGCTGCCGTTTTCAAGCGGGGGCGCCCAGCCTTGGGTCTGCAGCTCCAGGCTCGATCCAGGGGAAAAGGCGTGCGGCCGGAGTAGTTCGTCCAGCCGCTCGGGCGACATGGGCCAGGGGGCAGGAAGGCGATAGATTTGCAGATTCTTGAACCACATGGCGGACCGGGCAAAAGGGTCGATTCTATACGACCCTTGGGGCCGCATTCTTTAGCCCAGGTCCAGCGAATCGTCTTTCTTGGTTTCGCGCGGCACGTCCGGCGAGAGTTGCCAGAATATCCACGCCGATGCCGCTGTGAGCAGGCCTATGCAAATGAAGGTCGCGTGGAAAGCAGAGAGCGTGTCAGTGGGGCTACCCTGGTCGATGAGGCGGCTGAAGGCGTCCAGGATGCCACCGGCCACGGTCGCGCTCAGGCTGATGCCGAGCATTTGCATCATCGAAAGGAGGCTGTTGCCGCTGCTCGCGCCCTGCTGACCCAGGTCTTTGAGCGTCAAGGTGTTCATGGCCGTGAATTGGAGGGAATTGACGCCGCCGAAGAAAGCCATCATCAGCACCTGCGTCCAGACCGGATGAGACGGCGTGATCAGGGAAAAGCTTGCGATCGTCAATCCGACCAACACCGTGTTCACCACGAGCACGTGGCGGTAGCCGTAGCGGTTGATGAGCGAGGTGGCAATGCGCTTGCTCATCATTCCGGCCGCCGCGACCGGCAGCATCATGAGGCCGGCATGCGTGGGCGAGTAACCCAGGCTGACCTGCAGCAGCAAGGGCAGGAGAAACGGCATGCCGCTGCTGCCCAGACGCGCGAAGAGGCTGCCGAGCAGGCCGATGGAGAAGGTATGGATCCGGAATAGGGCCGGGGAGAACAGCGGGTTGGCCTGGCGCGTCGCGCGGATCCAGTAGGTGACGATGCTGATGAGCCCGAACACCAGCATCAGCACGATAGGGGCATGGCTCATCGCCCGGTGCGACAGCCCATCG
The DNA here is from genome assembly GCF_019689535.1 of Pigmentiphaga sp. GTDB lineage: Bacteria > Pseudomonadota > Gammaproteobacteria > Burkholderiales > Burkholderiaceae_B > Pigmentiphaga. The sequence goes on along the minus strand of NZ_JADGHH010000003.1, from coordinate 36,875 downwards.
AGGGCAAGTGATATGGCCGCCATGCCGAAGGCCAGCAAGCCGTACCCGACACCGTCGAACGGCGCGCGCTCGTCATTGCGTTTGTCGATCAGGTAAGTGCGCGTGGCGATGGCGCCAACGATGCCGACGGGAATGTTGATCAGGAACACCCAGTGCCAGGAGAGCTGCTCGGAAAGCCACCCTCCCAGGACGGGGCCGATCATGGGGCCGACCATGGCCGGAATCGCGACGAAGCTTAGCGCGGGGAGCAGGCGATGCTGCGGAAAGCTGCGCAAGATGGTGAGACGGCCGACGGGCATCAGCATGGCGCCTCCGGCTCCCTGGATGACTCGCGACGCGACAAGCTGGCCGAGGCTCTGTGAGGCTGCACACAGCAGCGAGCCGAGGGTGAAGAATACGATGGCGGTGAAGTAGACCTTGCGCGTCCCGAAGCGGTCCGCGAGCCAACCGGAAGCCGGAATCAGCACGGCCATGGTCAGGGCGTACGAAATCACCACCGACTGCATCCGCAGCGGACTCTCCCCCAGGCTCTGGGCCATGGCTGGCAGCGCGGTATTGACGATGGTGGTATCCAGCGTCTGCATGAAAAGGCCAATGGCCACCAGCCAGAGGGTGACGTTGAGCGTCTTTTTCGTTTCCACGGGTATGCGCCGGTCTAGGCCCTTCAGGGAGTGGCATAAGCATAGCGTGATTCCCCGGCCAGGCGCCCCGGGAGGGAGTCGGCCACGCCCGGCGCACGTGGCACGGGCATGCTCCTTGCTGGCCGCGAGGGTTCCCCAGCTAGGAGACGACGATGTCGGCACACGTATATAAGCAGCTTGAATTGGTCGGTTCTTCCACGACGTCCAGCGACGATGCCATCCGCAATGCCGTGGACCGGGCGGCCAGCACGATGCGCCACCTGGAGTGGTTCGAGGTCACGCAAATGCGGGGACACATCGAGGACGGGAAAGTTGCGCATTGGCAGGTTTGCCTGAAAGTCGGCGTGCGCTTGGAAGATGCCAAAGACAAGTGAGGCAGGGCGGCGCGGTCGCGGGCGGCCGTGCCAGCTCGTCCTCCCAGCCTGGCTCGGACGCCCTGGCCGCTCGCGAAATAGTGTGGTGGAAGCAGTGCTTGAGAATTGTTATCATTCATAATTGGATCAATTCTCTAGCAGTGCTGCGCACCGCTTCGTATGGACAAATCGTCGGATCGCTTTCTGGAACAGAAGCGTCGCTCATTCTGGTTAAAGCATCTGCATCAGTGGCACTGGATCAGTTCGGCGATTTGTCTGGTAGGCATGCTCTTGTTTGCCGCCACCGGCATCACGCTCAATCACGCCGCCCAGATCGAGGCGCGCCCGCACGTCGTTTCCAAAGAAGGGCAATTGCCGCCCGACCTCATCCGCGAGCTGGAGCAGGGGGGCGGAGCGGAAAAGGCGCCGTTGCCTGCAGCGGTTCGGCAATGGTTGCTTAGCGAATTTTCCGTCCCGGTAGGCGAGCAGCCAGCGGAATGGTCTGCGGACGAAATCTATCTTTCTCTTCCCCGGCCGGGTGGCGACGCCTGGCTGAGCGTCGACTTGCCCGATGGCGCCGTGCGTTACGAGAGCACCGACCGCGGGTGGATTTCCTACTTCAATGATTTGCACAAGGGGCGCAACACCGGCGAAGCCTGGAAGTGGTTTATCGACGTTTTTGCGATCGCCTGCCTCGTTTTTTGCGTGACGGGCTTTTTCCTGCTGCATATGCACGCGCGCAACCGGCCAGTCACCTGGCCCATGGTGGCGCTAGGCGTGGCCGTACCCTTGTTCCTGGCCCTCGTTTTCATCCACTGAAGAGGTTTTGTCTATGCGTACGCTGATCCCGGCAGCCGTCACCGGGCTGCTGGTCGGGCAGGCCCAAGCTGCCGATATGGCAGTCCGGATCGAGATTCCGCGGCTGAACGTCGCGGAGTACCACCGTCCTTACGTGGCGGTATGGATCGAAGGTCCGGACCAGAAGGTGGCCGCCAATTTGGCCGTTTGGTATGACCTCAAGCTCAAGAACGACGAGGGCACCAAATGGCTCAAGGATTTGCGCCAGTGGTGGCGTCGCAGCGGACGGGAGTTGACCATGCCCGTGGATGGCGTCAGTGGCGCGACGAGGCCGGTCGGCGAGCATCAATTGTCGTTTAGCGAGGGCAAGGCGCCGCTCGGCAAGCTGGCCGAGGGGAAATACGAGCTCGTGGTCGAAGCCGCGCGCGAAGTCGGCGGCCGTGAACTGCTGCGCATCCCGTTCCACTGGCCGCCCAAGGGTCCAGAGCAGGCGGAAGCGCGCGGGCAGCACGAGCTCGGTCGGGTCGCGCTGCAAATCAAGCCCTGATCGAACCCTATCCGAGTCCTCATGGTTTCAAAACAGGAAAGAAGATGAAGAAATCCTTGAAGTGGGTGGCACTGGCCCTTGCGTTCAGTCTTCCACTGTCGGTACAGGCGCACCGGATGTGGATGCTGCCTTCCGCGACCGTGCTGTCGGGGGCGGATCCGTGGGTGACGGTGGATGCCGCGGTATCGAACGACTTGTTCTATTTCGAGCACTTCCCCCTGCAACTGCACAACCTGACGGTCACTGCGCCCGACGGCACGCCGGCCAAGGCCGAGAACCAGTCGACCGGCCGTTATCGCAGCACCTTCGACGTACACCTGACGCAGCCGGGGACGTATAGGCTGGCCGTGGTCAATTCGGGGCTGTTCGCTTCCTACAAGGAAGATGGCAAACCGAAGCGTTGGCGCGGCTCCCCGGAAAAGTTCGCCCAGGATGTGCCGGCCAACGCCCAGGATTTGCGGGTGACCCAAACACAAGGTCGAGTCGAGACTTTCGTGACCGTCGGCAAGCCCACCGATACGGCGTTGCGTCCCACTGGCCAAGGGCTGGAACTGGCCCCCGTCACGCACCCGAACGACTTGTTCGCCAAGGAAACCGCAACCTTCCAACTGCTGCTCGACGGCAAGCCGGCTGCCGGCATCGAAGTGTCCATCGTGCCGGGTGGCATTCGCTACCGCGACCAGCTGAACGAAATCAAGACGAAAACCGACGCGGAAGGGAAGTTTTCCGTGACGTGGCCGGCTCCCGGCATGTATTGGATGGAAGCCGAGGTTCGCGACGACAAGGCCTCGTTCAGTGCGGCCAAGGAGCGGCGAGCGACTTACGTGGCGACGTTCGAGGTGCTGCCTGAATAATCCGCTTGTGGCGTACGTCCCCATGCGGGCCAAACGACAGGAGGGCGCGAGCGAGGGAAGCGGGGCGGGGGCACGCGCGCCCTCGACGCCCGCGCCGCCGCACGGCTCCCAAGACGCCGCGCCGCGCGTGCTCATCCCCCCGGCCTTGTCCCAGGAGGCGCTGAGGCTGCCAGCGGCGCACGCGCGCGTGCGCACGATGGGCGGCCTGACGATGGGGACGGGCTGGTCGGCCAAGTTCGTCGCCGGCGGCTCGCCGCCGGCGGATCTGGAAGCGCTCGTGCTGGCAGAGCTCGATCTCGTCATCGAGCAGATGAGCACATGGCGCGAAGATTCCCATTTGAGCCGTTTCAATGCTGCGCCGGCCGATTCGTGGCAGGTGCTGCCGGAGGCGCTGTTCGTCGTTCTTGAGCACGCGATGCACGTTGCGCGTGAAAGCGGTGGGGCCTACGACCCGACCGTCGGTCCGCTGGTCAACCTCTGGGGATTCGGCCCGCAGGGCGCGCGGGGCCGCCCGTCCCATGCAGAGGTGGCCGCCTTGCGGGCGCGCGTAGGCTGGCATCGCATCGAGCTAGACGCTTCCCGCAAGCGGGCGCGCCAGCCCGGAGGCGCATATGTCGACCTGTCCGGCATCGCCAAGGGGTACGCCGTGGATGCGGTTGGCCGCGCATTGCGGCGTGCTGGGGTGACGAGTTATTTGGTGGAGATCGGGGGCGAGCTGTACGGCCATGGCGTCAAGCCGGATGGCCAGCCCTGGTGGGTCGATCTGGAGCGTCCCCCGGATGCGGGGGAGGCGCTGCCCCTCACACGGGTCGCGTTGCATGGATTGGCGGTCGCCACCTCGGGTGATTACCGCCGCTATGCGGCCGACGGCCGCGGCGAATACAGCCACACCATCGATCCGCGCACCGGGCGGCCGATCGACAACGGCGTGGCGTCCGTGACGGTGCTGCATCCGGAATGCATGGTTGCCGACGCCATGGCCACGGCCCTCACGGTCATGGGGCCCGAGGAGGGCTTGGCCTGGGCTTCGCGGCGGGGCTTGGCCGCCTATATCGCGTGGCGCGCCGCAGGCGGCTACCAGGAAGCGATGACGCCCAATTTCGCGGCGATGATGGAATGAATGGGATATTTCGCCAAAGGTGGCATGCCACTGCCGCTGCCGCGGCGACGTTGTTGACGCTGACCGCATTGATCGTGGTCATCGGCACCGGCCGACCCGTCGAGCCGGAGGTCCGGCGGATCGTCGCGGGAGCGCTCGTGGCGGCCTGCTATGTTCTGTTTTGCTTCTGGGTTGCCGCGCGTCACCGCGGAGCGGCGGCTCCTGTTCCTTTACCTTGGGCGCCGGATGCGTTGCTGGTGGCGTATGCCAGCCAGACCGGCTTTGCGGAGCAGATCGCGCGCCGAAGTGCGCGTGCGCTCGAGGCTGCCGGGGTACCTGTGTGCCTGGCGAGCCTGGGGGAACTGGGCGGACCGGCCCTGCAGCGCTTCCGCAAGGCGTTGTTCGTGGTCAGTACGACCGGCGAGGGCGATGTCCCCGACAGTGCAGCGAGGTTTGCGCGCAAGACTCTTTCCGGGAACCTGCCCCTGCCGAACCTGGCATACGGCGTCCTGGCGTTGGGCGACAGCAGCTACAGGGAATACTGTGCCTTCGGCAAACTGCTGGCTGCCTGGCTGCACAGGCAGGGCGCCGAGCCGATGTTCGACACCCTCTGCGTGGACGACGGGGACGCGGGTGCGCTGCGGCACTGGCAGCATTACTTGAGCGTGTTGGGTGCGAGCGTGGAAATGGAGGACTGGGCTCCGCCTAGCTATCAGGCGTGGACGCTGACCGGGCGCCGCCTGCTGAACCCGGGCAGCCCAGGCGGGCCAGCGTACCATGTGTGCCTGTCGCCCGCTTCCGGCAGCAAAGCCGAGTGGATGGCGGGCGACATCGCAGAGGTTGGGCCGCGCAATGATCCAATGGCGGTCGAGGCGTTCCTGCGCGAGCTTGGCATGGACGGAGGGCAGAAAGTGGCCAGCAGCCAGGAAGGCGAGCAGCCGCTGCGCGAGGCGCTGGCCGACCGCCTGCTACCCCACGATGCGGCCGGGCTCGCCGCGCTGCGCGGTTTGCCGGCCGACCGGCTCGTCGATGCCCTGCCTGCCATTCCCCATCGCGAGTATTCCATCGCGTCGCTCCCTTCGGACGGAAGCCTGGAGCTGCTGGTGCGCCAGGTGCGATATCCGGACGGCAGGCTCGGGTTGGGGTCTGGCTGGCTGACCCGGCATGCGGAGCTGGGCGCATCCATAGCCGTCAGGCTGCGCAGCAATGGAGGTTTTCATCCTCCCCCCCCGAGTCGTCCCTTGATCCTGATCGGCAATGGCACGGGCATGGCAGGGCTGCGCGCTCACCTGAAGGCGCGGGTGGCGGCGGGCGCTGGGCGCAATTGGCTTTTGTTCGGCGAACGCACGCCGGGCGCGGATTTTTTCTTTCGCGACGAAATCGAGGCTTGGCGCGCCGGAGGCTTGTTGACCCGAGTGGATTTGGCTTTTTCCCGGGAGCCGGGCTGGCCCCGCTATGTGCAAGACTGCCTGCGGGGCGCCGAACCCGAGCTCGCCGCCTGGGTCGAGCAGGGGGCTGCCATCTATGTCTGCGGCAGCCTGCAGGGCATGGCCGCGGGCGTCGGCGCCGAGCTGGAGCGCATCCTGGGCCGTGACCGCCTCGACGAACTGGCCGAGCAGGGGCGTTATCGGCGCGACGTGTATTGATTCGCCACAAACGGATCCGTCAGGTCCGCTCGCTGGCTCCCTTATGGCCGCTGACTTCCGCACCGGCGTCGCGGCGCAGCCGCGTGAAGCTGAGCAGCGCGCTCAAGGCCAGCAGGGCGACGAGCATGAATGCGATGCGGAAATCGCCAACCTGGTATGACCCATCCCCCGCGCCTCGCGCCGCGGCAGCCGCGTGGAGCGCGACGGCACCGACCGCGATGCCCAGTCCCATCGACATTTGCTGCGTCGTGCTGAACAAGGTGTTGGCCGTGCTCATTTGCGGTTGGGGTACTTCGGCGAAAGCCATCGTCGTCAGCCCGGTGAACTGCATGGAGCGGGTCATGCCGCACACCAGCATGATGAGCACGATGAGCGGCACGGGTGTTTCCCGCGACAGCGCGGCACATAGGGCGATGGACGCCGCGGCCAGTGCCCCGTTGAATACCAGTACGTTCCGGAAGCCAAAGCGCCGCAGTGCTTGCGTCGTGCCCAACTTCATGCCCAGGTTGCCCAGCATGCTCGCCAGATACAGCATGCCGGCCTCGAAGGCGTTCAGTCCGAAGCCCACCTGAAACAGGAGCGGCAGCAGGAAGGGCATGGCGCTGATGGCCGTGCGGGAAATGGTGCCTCCTATCATGACGGAGCGGAACGAGGCCACGCCCATGACGGTCGGGTCGATCAGCGGATGCGGATGGCGGCGCAGGTGCAGCGCGAGCGCGATTCCGAGCATGACGCTGGCGGCGATCAACCCGGCAGACAGTAGCCAACGACCACCGTATCCCAGCATTTCGACGCCTACCATGAGCGCACTCAACGCCAGCCCGCAGAGGGCAAAGCCGACTGTGTCGAGCGGTCGCCGCGGCTGCGGCGGTGACTCGGGGACGTAAACGCGTATCAGGAAAATGCCCGCTATGCCGAATGGCACGTTCAGCAGAAAAATCCATTGCCAGCTCAAATACGTAGCCAGAAAGCCGCCCAGCGGCGGCCCAATGACAGGAGCAATCAGTCCCGGCCAGACGATGAACGCCATGGCGCGGACTAGATCCTCCTTGCCCGTATTGCGCAGGACCGCCAGCCTGCCGACCGGGACCATCATCGCGCCGGCCATGCCTTGGAAGATCCGGGCCGCGGTGAATTGGACGACGCTGGTGCTGAGGGCGCACAGCACCGAGGCCAGGGTGAAGGCAGCGACGGCCCAGGCGAACACGCGGCGGGTGCCCAGCCTGTCCGCGACCCAGCCGCTGACCGGGATGAATACGGCCAGCGTCACCAAGTACGACGTCATCCCGATGCTGAGGTGGACGGGGTTGGTGCCGAAAGTCGCCGCCATCTGCGGCAGTGCAGTGGCAATGACGGTGCCGTCCAGCGTCTCCATGAAGAAGGCGGCGGCGACGATGAGCCAGATGACGTTGAGTTTCTTCGGCTGGGCAGTGGTCATGAAACGGCGCTGGGCATCCGTGCCGGAAAGCGCGCGGGCAGTATATCGCCTCTGTTACAGGCTGGCGGGATCATCGTCCGGTCTCCCCGCGGCGCAAATCACCTAGAATCACGAAAGACCAAGAACCCAGGCCCCCGCGGCGACAAGCAGAACATGCAAGAACGGACAGATAGCACGGTGCGGCGCAACGCGCTCGTGCTCAGTTGTGCGCAAGTGCTGGGCGGGGCCAATCCGGCCATCGTCATTTCCCTGGGCGGCCTCGTGGGCCAAATGCTTGCGGAAGACAAAGCGCTGGCAACCTTGCCGGTCAGCCTCTACAACCTCGGGGTCGCCTTGGGCACTGTTCCTGCAGCGATGTTGATGCGCCGATACGGTCGCCGCGCGGCGTACATGCTGGGGGCCGCCATCGGGGCCGTGGCGGGCTTGCTGGGGGCCCACGGCATTGCGTCGGGGGTGTTCGCACTCTTTTGCCTGGCCACCGCAATTGCGGGCATCTATGGCGCCTGCGTGCAAAGTTATCGCTTCGGGGCCACCGACGGGGCCGATCCCGCCTTTCGTCCGCGCGCGATTTCGTGGGTCATGGTCGGCGGCCTCGTGGGGGCGGTCGTCGGTCCTCAGACCGTCATCTGGACGCGCGACGCCGTCGCCGGCATGCCTTTCGCCGGGAGTTTCCTCGGGCAGGCCGTGCTGGCCTTGCTTTCGATTCCCATCCTGATGATGTTGCGGGGGACCGTCAAGCCGGCGGCCGAGCGCAGCGGGGGGCGGCCGCTTCTCGAGATCGTGTCGTCGGGCCGCTTCGTCGTGGCCGTGATGGCTGGCATCGTGTCGTTCGGGATGATGAGCTTCGTCATGACCGCGGCCCCGATCGCGATGGTCGCCTGCGGGCATACGGTCGGCCAGGCCGCGCTGGGCATTCAATGGCATGTGCTCGCGATGTTCGCGCCGAGTTTCTTCACCGGGCGCCTGATCAACCGTTACGGGAAGGAGCGCGTGACCATGGCGGGGCTGGTGCTGATGGCGGTATCGGGCACGGTCGCGCTGTCTGGCCTCTCCGTGGCGCACTTCTGGCTGTCCCTGGTGTTCCTTGGCGTGGGATGGAACCTCGGGTTCATTGGCGCGACGGCCATGGTCACCGATTGCTACCGGCCTGAGGAGCGGACCAAAGTCCAGGCCTTCAACGATCTGCTGGTGTTCGGGTCGGTTGCCCTTGCGTCGTTTTCTTCCGGCAAGCTGTTCAATGCCGCGGGTTGGGAAACCATCAATTGGCTGCTGTATCCGGCGGTGGCCGTGGTGCTGGTTCCATTGCTTTGGCAGTGGGGACGCTCCGCACGCGGCCAGGCTGCCTGACAGGCCGCTTCAAGCTTTGCCGAGCAGTTCGGAACGGCCGAACATGTGCGCCGTAGTGCGCGCCGAAGGGGTGCCGAGGTCCGGGTCCGCCCCCCCGGCAAGCAGCGCTTGCACGACGTCTTCGCTGCCCTTGAACACGGCTCCCGCCAACGGGCTTTGGCCCCGATCATTGACGCGGTTGGGGTCGGCGCCGTGTTGCAGTAGTTTTTTTACTATTTCGGCATGCCCGTAATAGGCCGCCAGCATGATGAGGCTATCGCCTTTTTCATTCGTGAGATCGGCGGGAGCACCCGCCTCCAGGTAAGCCCCGAGTTCCTCGGCCCGGCCTTCCCTGGCCAATTGAAAGAGCTTGCCGGCCAGGGCGAGCACGGACGCGCTGGGTTGGTATTCGTTCGGAACCATATCATGTCTTCCTGAGATAGCAGACTCCACCCGGTCTCCCAGGAAGCAGTCATTGAAACTCGGATGGGCGTGGCCCTCCGGCCATGGCACGCATATTGCCCCTTGAGCACCAAGGGATGCAAATCCCGGGGAAAGCGTCGGCCGGACGTGTACATCTTGCTCATGGCGGTAATTTTTATCGGTGCCTGTGGCGCCTTGCACCATGCGCGCTTCGGCAGAACCCCCGAGGGCCCCCTTGATTCTCACTCATCCCGCTGCCCATGGGGAAGCATCTTTGCCGGAGAAAAATCTTGCTGCCGAGAGTCTTGCTTGTTACATCAGAGGCTTTGCCGCTCGCAAAAACCGGAGGGTTGGCCGACGCCGTGAGCGGATTGGCGCGAGCGTTGCGCGACGCGAGCGTCGACGCCACGATCTTGATGCCCGCCTACCCAAGCGCCCTGGATGCGGCCATCGAACTCGAAATGGTTGCGGAACTGCCCGGCTTGGTGGGCGGGGATGCCACAGTCTGGGCCGGCTGGGCCGCGGATGCTGAAATCCCGGTGCTGCTGCTACGGAACGATGCGCTTTACATGCGCCCTGGCAATCCATACGTCGACCCGGACGGCCGGGAATTCCCCGACAACGCGATACGCTTTGCCGCGCTGGCGCAGGCGGCACAGCGGATTTCCATGGGGGCGACGCCCATACGTGTTCCCCATATCGTGCACGCCCACGACTGGCATGCGGCTTTGACGCCACTGTATTTGCACGCCGCAGGCGTAAAACGCCCCAAAACCGTGCTGACGATCCATAATTTGGCTTTCCAGGGCAATTTCCCCTTGTCCCTGGCAGACGAACTGGGCATTCCGCCGGCGTACCGCGGCAGCGACGGGGTGGAATTCTGGGGGCAGCTGAACTTCATGAAGGCGGGACTGCGCTATGCGGACCGGCTTACTACCGTGAGCGCTACCTATGCGCGCGAAATTCTGACGCCCGATTTCGGCAACGGGCTAGAGGGCGTGCTGTGCCAGCGTACCCATGAACTGAAGGCCATTCCCAATGGGATCGACGCCGAAATCTGGGATCCCAGCATCGACCCGTTCTTGCCGGAGCACTTCTCGGCCCTCGACATGCGCGGCAAAGTGCGCAACAAGCTGGAGATGCAGCGCGCCTTCGGGTTGCCGACCGATCCCGAGGCGCCGGTCCTGGCCATGGGCAGCCGCCTGACGGCGCAGAAGATGGCGGACGTGGCGGTCGAAATATTCCCCAGGTTGCTTGCAGCGCATCCGCGGCTGCAGGTCGCGGTGCTGGGTTGCGGCGAACGGTCGGTCGAGGAGAAACTGCGGGCGCTGGCCGAGCAGCATCCGCGCAATCTTGGCGTGCATATCGGTTATGACGAGCGGCGCGGGCATCTATTGCATGCCGGGGCGGACATGCTATTGCACGGGAGCCGGTTCGAACCTTTCGGCCTGACGCCGCTCTATTCGATGTTGTATGGAACCGTGCCCATCGCCTCGCGGGTGGGCGGCCTGGCCGATAGCATCACCGGGCTATCGTCCGAGCCGGGGGCAGAAGTGGGAGCTGCCACGGGCATCTTGTTCGATGGCCAGACCCCCGACGACATGCTGCGGGCAGTGGAGCATGCATTGAGCATATTTGCACAACCGCACAAATGGACGGCTTTGCAAAAGAACGGCATGACCACGCATTTCGGTTGGGAGGCTCCGGCCGCGCAGTACCTCAATCTGTACCGCTCGCTGGCTCCGGTCGCGCCGGTGGGGGCGCCGATGGTGGCGAGGCGCTCCGGGGTGATCGCCCCGCAGGCCGCTCCGGACGTCCGGAAACGGGCTTGATGGCAGCCGCCCAGCGCACTCCGCTTCGTATCTACCAGGCGCGCGGCGCGGACCTGGGCCCGGTGCTTGACGAATCCGGGCAGTTGGCCGCCGCGTGGCGCAGCTTGATCGAGAAGGCAGCGTCGCTCGGCTTCGGGCAGGTGTTGGTCGAGGCTGACCGGGCAGAGGATCCCCAGGCTGCCAGTGCGTTGGTCCGCGCCGCCGCCCGGCGGCGCTTGGCGCTTTACCTGGATTGCGGGAAGCTTGGCGGCGCAACCGCGCAGGCCGGCTCCGATGTGCTCGATCCGCGCGCCATGCGTCCGGTGACGACGGGCGAATCGGCCACGACGGTCGACTGGGCCGCGCGCGCTGCCGCTTGGCGCGAGCTGGGCATAGGCGGTTTATTGCTGCGCGGGCTGGGAAACGTGCCGCCGGATGCGCTGCGCAGCCAGTTGGGCCAGGTGTCCGACGCGGCGGCCGGCCTTGACTTGCTTGCCTGGACACCCGGCCTTTCGCGGGCTGCCGTCCGCAGTCTCAAGGGCCTGGGATTTTCTTACGTTTTCTCCTCGTTCGCTTGGTGGGATTTTCGCAGCGCGTGGCTGATGGACGAGCGCTATGCGCTCGAGGAAGTCGGCTCGGTGCTGGCGTTTCCGGTCGATCCGTACCGGCCCGGTGCCGTAGGCGTGGGCGTCCCGGATCCGCAGGTCCGCCGCCGGGCGGCCGTGCGGGCTTTATGGGGTGCGGTGGCCACCGGTGCGGGATGGCTGGCCCCAATGGGATTTGAACGTTACGGCTTGGATGGCGCCCCGCACGACCAGCTCGACCTGACCGAGGACGTCAAGGCGGCCAATCGGTGGCTGGCCAGTGCATCCACCGACGGCCTCGAGTTGGTGCAACTGGCTGGCGCCGGCCCCGGCTGGACGGCGGCACTGCTGCGCCGGACGTTCTCGCCGCGGGGCAAGCGGCTCCATTTGCTGCTTTTCAACGCGAATTTGCTTGCGCATGCCGAGGTCGACTGGGCTGCACTCCAAGCTCGGCTACCCGATGGTGCACAACGCGTCTTGCGCGCACGGGGCGCAGGCCATCCTTCGTTGCCTGCCAGCCTGCCCGTGCGTCTCGAACCGGGGGCCGCGGCCATCCTCGAAATGGGGTCTGCGCCACCCGTGCTCGGCGGCGCGCCGCGCCGCCGCTCGCTGACGGCGGCCCTGGCTGCCCCGCGCGTGGCGATCGAAGCCGTTTCGCCAGTGATCGAGGGAGGCCGTTTCGCGGTCAAGCGCACCCCGGGGGAAGCGCTGCGCGTGCAGGCCGACATATTCATGGATGGCCACGACAAGCTCGCCGCGGACTTGCTCTGGCGGGCCGCGGACGAAAGCTCGTGGACGCGCATTCCCATGCGGCTGGTGGACAACGACCGGTGGGAAGCGATGTGCCGCCCGGAACGGATAGGCATGGGTTGGTTTGCGATCGAGGCATGGCGCGACACGTTCTCGACTTATGTGGACGAGCTGGGCAAGAAATCTGCCGCAGGGTTGGACGTGAGCGTCGAGGTCGACGAGGCCAGGGACTGGGTGATGAATGTGCTCAGTGCGCCCGGCACGGACCGCCAGGATGACGTACGCGCCCGGGCGGGCGAGGCTGCGCAGCGCTTGCCGGGGCTCTCCCCGGAGGATTGCCTCCAATGGCTGCAATCGCCCGAGGCGGCAGCGCTGATGCGGGCCCTCGATCCACGGGAGTTCGCGTCGCGTTCGCCGGAGTTTCCCGTTCGGGTCGAGCGTCGAGTTGCGCAATTCGGCAGCTGGTATGAGCTTTTTCCCCGGTCCCAAAGCGGAGACCCGGGCCGCCACGGCACGTTTGACGACGTGATTGCCAGGCTGCCGGCGATACGCGAGATGGGGTTCGACGTCCTGTATTTTCCGCCCATTCATCCCATCGGGCGCAAGAACCGCAAGGGACGCAACAACGGCTTGGTGGCGGGCCCCGGCGATCCCGGAAGCCCCTATGCCATTGGCTCGGAAGAGGGGGGGCACGACGCCATCCATCCCGAACTTGGAACGCTGGACGATTTCCGGCGATTGGTCGATGAGGCGGCCCGGCATGGGCTCGAGATCGCGCTCGATTTTGCCGTTCAATGCTCGCCGGACCATCCCTGGTTGAGAGAGCATCCCGAATGGTTTGCCTGGCGTTCGGACGGTTCGCTTCGTTACGCAGAAAATCCGCCCAAGAAGTACGAAGACATCGTCAACGTCGACTTCTATGCGCGGCCGGGAGGCCGCGACGCGGCGTCCGGGCTATGGCTGGCTTTGCTGGACGTGGTGTTGTTCTGGGTGGGCCAAGGCGTGCGGATATTCCGCGTGGACAACCCCCACACCAAGCCGCTGCCTTTCTGGGAGTGGCTCATTTCGCAAGTGCATGCCCGCCATCCCGACGTGGTGTTCCTGTCGGAAGCCTTCACCCGCCCCAAGATGATGTATCGGCTCGCCAAGCTGGGATTCTCGCAGTCGTACACCTACTTTACGTGGCGCGAAACCAAGGCGGAGCTGACGTCGTACCTGGAGGAAATCTCCCGCCCGCCGGTCTCGGATTTCTTCCGCCCCAATTTCTTCGTCAACACGCCGGACATCAACCCCCGTCACCTCCACGATTCAGGACGCCCCGGCTTCCTGATCCGGGCGGCGCTCGCGACGACCATGGCCGGCTCATGGGGCATGTACAACGGATTCGAATTGTGCGAGGCGACGCCGGTCCCGGGCAAGGAGGAGTATCTCGATTCGGAGAAGTACGAAATCCGGGCCTGGGACTGGGACCGCCCCGGCAACATCGTGGCCGAGATCGGCATGCTCAACCGCATCCGGCGGGACAACCCGGCCCTGCATTGCCATACGGGCATTGCTTTTCTCAGGACCGACCATGACCAGGTTCTCGCCTATACCCGGTTTACGCCGGAACGCGACAACGTGGTGCTCGTGGTCGTCAATCTCGATCCCCATGGGGCGCATGGCGCCCACGTGGAATTGCCCCTTTGGGATTTTGGATTGCCGGACGACGGGGTATTGGGCGTCGAAGACCTGCTGTATGGCCACCGTTTCGACTGGCATGGAAAGATGCAGTATGTCTATCTGGAACCGGACGCACCCTATAGAGTGTGGCGGATCGCTCGGCGCTTCTAGACACATCGGCAGCGAGGACGCATGAACAGCAAGCGCGCGACATCGGTGAACGCCGTCAACCGGGGAGACCCGCTCTGGTACAAAGATGCGGTCATCTACCAACTGCACGTCAAGTCCTTCTTCGATGCAAATAACGACGGAATAGGCGACTTTGCGGGGCTGCTGGCCAAGCTCGATTACATTGCCGAATTGGGCGTGGACACGATCTGGCTCTTGCCGTTCTATCCCTCGCCGCGCCGTGATGATGGATACGACATCGCCGAATATCGCGGCGTGCACCCGGACTACGGTGATCTGTCGGACGTCAGGCGCTTCATTTCGGCAGCACACGACCGAGGCATGCGCGTGATCACCGAACTGGTGGTCAACCATACGTCAGACCAGCACCCGTGGTTTCAGCGGGCCAGGCGCGCCAAGCCCGGCTCGGCGGCACGCAATTTCTATGTCTGGTCGGACAACGACCAGGCCTATGCAGGCACGCGCATCATCTTCCTCGACACCGAGAAATCGAATTGGACCTGGGATCCGGTGGCGGGTGCGTATTTCTGGCACCGGTTCTACTCCCACCAGCCGGACCTGAACTACGACAATCCGCGGGTGCTCAAGGCGATCCTCAGCGTCATGCACTTCTGGCTAGACCTCGGGGTGGACGGGTTGAGGCTGGATGCCGTGCCGTATCTGGTCGAGCGCGAGGGCACGAACAACGAGAACCTCCCCGAGACCCACGCCATCCTGCGCAAGATCAGGCAAGACCTGGATGAGCATTACGAAGGGCGCATGCTGCTCGCCGAAGCCAACCAGTGGCCGGAGGATGCGCAAGAGTATTTCGGCCAGGGGGATGAGTGCCACATGTGCTTCCACTTCCCGCTGATGCCGCGCATGTACATGGCCATCGCGCGGGAGGATAGATTCCCCATCACCGACATCATGCAGCAGACGCCGGATATTCCGCCCAACTGCCAGTGGGCGATTTTCCTGCGCAATCATGACGAACTGACGCTGGAGATGGTCACCAGCAGCGAGCGGGACTATCTGTGGGAAGTTTATGCGGCGGACCCCCGGGCCCGGCTCAACCTCGGAATCCGGCGGCGCCTAGCACCGCTGATGGAGCGGGACCGGCGTCGCATCGAGTTGATGAATAGCCTCCTGCTCACCATGCCCGGCACGCCCGTCATTTACTACGGCGACGAAATCGGCATGGGCGACAACATCCACCTGGGAGACCGCGACGGCGTGCGCACTCCCATGCAATGGTCGGCGGATCGCAACGGCGGCTTCTCCCGGGCAGACCCGGAACGCCTTGTGTTGCCGCCGCTGATGGGCAACCTGTACGGGTACGAGGCCGTCAATGTCGAAGCACAATCGCGCGATGCCCACTCGCTGCTGAACTGGATGCGCCGCATGCTCGGCAAGCGCAGGCAGTATCGGGTGTTCGGCCGCGGAACCCTGCGCTTCTTGTATCCCGGAAACCGCAAGATCCTTGCCTATCTGCGCGAATACGAAGAGACCACCATACTCTGCGTCGCGAATCTTTCACATACGCCCCAAGCGGTTGAGCTCGATCTCGCCGAATTCGAGGGGCGGGTGCCCGTCGAGCTGATGGGCGGGACGTCTTTCCCGGCCATCGGGCGCCTGACGTATCTGCTGACGCTTCCTCCTTACGGATTTTATTGGTTCGAACTGAGCCCGTCGGCCTCGCCGCCAAGCTGGCACCTGGCCACCGCGGACCAGCTGCGGGAGTTCAGGACCTTGGTGCTGCGCGGCAAGACCGGCTACGAGCTGACCGCGGAGTCCCGGCGTACGCTCGAGCAATCGGTCTTGCCCGAATACCTGTCGCTGCGGCGGTGGTTTGCCTCGAAGAACGAGCGCATCGTCTCGGGCCACATCGTCTATGGCGTCAAGCTACCTGCCCAGGACGAGCTTTATCTGACCGAGATCGAAGCCGTGCTGGGCGGCCGGAGCGAGCGCTACGTGGTTCCGCTGGGGCTGATCTGGGAAGAAACGCTGCCGCCGTTGCAGCAGCAGCTGGCGCTGGCCCGGGTGCGCCGCGGTCCCATGGTGGGCATGGTCACCGATGCATTCAGCTTACAGAGCTTCGCCATCGCGGTGATCGACAGCCTGCGCCACGGCGTCGAGCTCGAAGCGCGATCCGCCGGAGACGGCGGTCGTAGCGCGCGCATCCGGTTCCTGCCCGAAGCCGGGCTCGAGGCCGTGACCGTCGATGCGGAGACGCCCATTCAATGGATGTCGGCCGAGCAATCGAACAGCTCCTTGGTGATCGGGACGCACGCTGTCCTGAAAATCGTCAGGCGCGTGACGGCGGGTATCCATCCCGAGAGCGAGATGACCCGTCGACTGACGCAGCTCGGTTTTCGCAATACCGCCGCGCTGTTGGGCGAGGTCGTGCGGGTGGACGAAGACGGCACGCCCCACACCCTGATGCTCGTGCAGCAGTATGTAGACAACCAGGGGGACGCCTGGAACTGGACGCTGGAATACCTGCGCCGCACGCTCGACGATGCGGCGCTGACGGACGAGAGCCTGGAGGATTACGGCAAGGAGTTGCGCGGGTATGCGACGCTCGCGGCCGCCATGGGACGCCGCCTGGCGGAGCTGCATGCCGCGTTGGCCCTTCCGTGCGACGATCCGGCCTTCGCCCCGGCCAGGGCGACCGCGGACGATTGCGCGCGCATGGTGGCCGAGGCACGGCACAGCCTCGATCGCTCGCTCGACATACTGGCGGCGCGACGGGAGTGGGGTGAGTTGTCGGACGAGGTGCGGCTGTTGCTGGATCATCGCCGACGGCTCGAAGCGGCGGTCGATGGGCTGTGCGAGGGCGTAAAGAACGCTCTCCTGACTCGGGTCCATGGCGATTTCCATCTCGGCCAAGTCCTCGTGGCGCAGAACGACGCCTACATCATTGATTTCGAGGGCGAGCCCGCCCGCACCATGGAGGAGAGGCGTCGCAAGAGCCATCCGATGCGAGACGTGGCCGGCCTGCTTCGCTCGTTCGACTACGCGGCCGCGGTGGCGGCGCACGCCCCGGATGCGAGTGCCCCTGCGACGGGGCCGAGCCCCATCGCGGGTCCATCCATCGATACCGTGGCCCAACGACGCAACGCCTTGCTCGACCGGTTCCGCGCAGAAGCTTCAGACGCGTTCCTCGCCACGTACCGAGAGACCGCGGCCGCTGCGCCGCAGCCGTGGATGGATGCGGAAGCGGAGCAGGCCTTGCTGCTGTTGTTCCTGATCGAGAAGGCAGCTTATGAAGTGAGCTACGAAGCGGCCAATCGACCGGCCTGGATAGGCGTACCGCTGCGCGGCCTGGCGGCTTTGGCGCGGCGCTTGGATCCGGAAATTCGGAAGGAAGACGATCTTGACGGACAGTCGTGAACGAGGAATCCTCGCCGAGGACATCGATGCGCTGGCGGCCGGCCAGCATCCGGACCCTTTCGCCGTCCTGGGCCCGCATCCGGTCGGGGAAGCGCTTTGCATCCGAGCTTTCCTACCCGGCGCCGCCTCCGTCGAGGCCGTTTCGGATGCCGGACGCGTGCTGGCCCTGCAGGCGTTGCGCGACGGTGTTTTCGAAGGGCAGGCCGATGCCGGCTTCCTATCCCGCATGACGGGGTACCGATTGCGCATCCAATGGCCGGGAGGCCAGCAGGAGACGGAGGATCCTTACTCCTTCGGCCTGCTCTTGCCCGAAGAGGACCTGGTCCTTCTCAGCCGCGGGTGCCACGAGCGCGCAGACGAATGCCTGGGCAGCCATTGCGTGGAGGTGGACGGCGTGCCGGGCGTGCGCTTTGCAGTCTGGGCGCCCAATGCAAGGCGCGTCTCGGTGGTAGGGAATTTCAATGCCTGGGACGGTCGGCGCCATCCCATGCGGCTGCGCCACGCGGCGGGAGTCTGGGAGCTGTTCGTGCCCCGGCTGCAACATGGGGAGCCATATAAGTACGAACTGGTCGGTGCCGACGGCACTTTGCTGCCGCAAAAGGCTGACCCTTACGCCAGGCAGGCCGAGCCGGCGCCCGCCACGGCGTCCATCGTGGCCGATCCCGAACCCTTCCGATGGACGGATGATGGGTGGATGGCTGGCCGCGCCGGGCGGCACGCGCCCGATGCTCCGATTTCCGTATACGAGGTGCACGTCGGCTCGTGGCTTCGACGCGAGGACGGCAGCACGCTGAATTGGCACGAGCTGTCTGACCGCCTCATCCCGTATGTGCGCGACATGGGATTCACCCATATCGAATTGATGCCGATCATGGAATATCCATTCGGCGGTTCGTGGGGCTACCAACCCCTGGGCCTATTCGCGCCGACGGCGCGTTACGGTTCGCCGCGGGACTTCGCCGCCTTCGTGGATCGTTGCCACGGCGCGGGCCTCGGCGTAATCCTGGATTGGGTACCGGCCCACTTTCCAACAGACGGGCACGGCCTGGCGCGCTTCGATGGCACGGCTTTGTACGAATACGAAGACCCGCGGGAAGGCTTCCACCAGGATTGGAACACCTACATCTACAACCTCGGACGCAATGAAGTACGCAATTTCGTCATGGCGAGCGGCCTGGCCTGGCTGCGGCGCTACCACATAGACGGATTGCGCGTGGATGCGGTCGCTTCCATGCTGTACCGTGACTATAGCCGCGGCGAGGGCGAATGGATCCCGAACTACTATGGGGGGCGGGAGAATCTGGAGTCCATTTCCTTTCTGCGGGAGTTGAATGAACGGGTGCGCCAGCAGGTTCCCGGGGCGATGATGATTGCCGAGGAGTCGACTGCGTGGCCCGGCGTGACGGCGCCGGTGGCCGAGGGTGGGTTGGGTTTCCACTACAAGTGGAACATGGGATGGATGCACGATACGTTGCGCTATCTTCGCGAGGACCCGCTGTATCGGCGCTACCACCACCACGACATGACCTTCGGCTTGGTGTACGCCTATTCCGAAAAATTCATGTTGCCCCTCTCGCACGACGAAGTCGTGCACGGCAAAGGATCGCTGATCGGGAAGATGCCCGGCGATCGCTGGCAGCGTTTCGCCAACCTGCGCGCGTATTTCGGGTTCATGTGGAGCCATCCCGGAAAGAAACTCCTGTTCATGGGGGGCGAGATGGCCCAGGAGCGTGAGTGGAACCACGACCGGCAGCTCGACTGGGACGTGCTCGCCGATCCATTGCATGCCGGCGTGCAGCACCTGGTGCGGGACCTGAATCGCGCGTATGTCGGCCTTCGCGCGTTGCACAAGCGGGACGCCGACCCGGCGGGATTCCGGTGGGTCGTTGGCGACGATGACCGTAACAGCGTTTATGCATTCCTGCGCAGCGACGGCGAGCGGTACGTCCTCGCCGTCTGCAACATGACGCCGGTGCCGCGGCAGGGGTATCAGGTGGGCGTTCCAACGGGCGGATGGTGGAGGGAGGTCGTCAATACCGATGCGGCCGATTACGGCGGTTCCGGCATGGGCAACGGCGGTGGCGCCGAGGCCCGGCATGGCCCGTTTCACGGCCTGCCGCATTCGTTGGTGTTGACGCTGCCGCCGCTCTCGACGCTGTTGCTCGAACCCGAGGGCTAGCGCATGCGGATGCTTGCCGATCGTCTGCTGCCCGGCCGGCCTTATCCGTTGGGTGCGCAATGCGACGGGCTCGGGGTGAATTTCGCCGTTTTCTCAGCCCACGCCACCCGGATAGACCTGTGTTTGTTCGACGAGTCGGGGCGCAGGGAGATCGCGCGCATGCCCCTACCCGAGTGCACTGATGAAGTCTGGCACGGCTATCTGCCGCGCGCTGGTCCCGGCTTGGTCTACGGTTACCGGGCATACGGCCCGTATGAGCCGCAACACGGCCACCGGTTCAATCCACACAAGCTGCTACTGGACCCGTACGCCCGCAAACTGGTCGGTGCCGTGCGCTGGACCGATGCCCTGCACGGTTACCGGAAAGAAGATCGCGGCATGGATCGAAGGGATAGCGCCGCAGCCATGCCCAAGTGCGTCGTGGTGGACGACGCCTTCAATTGGCACGGGGACCAGCGGCCGGAATGGCCCTGGGGGCAGACGGTGATCTACGAGGCGCACGTGCGGGGCCTCTCCATGCTGCGCGAGGACCTGAGGCCGATCGAACGCGGCACCTTCCGGGCCCTCTCCGATCCGGCCTTCATCGATCACTTGTTGACCCTCGGCGTGACCTCGATCGAATTGATGCCCATCCACGCCCACGTCAATGATCGTTTCCTCGTCGAGCGAGGGCTGCGCAATTACTGGGGCTACAGTCCGCTGGGTTTCTTCGCGCCCGAGCCCTCTTATCTGTCGCGCGACCAGTTGGATGAAATCCGCGTCGCAGTGCGCAGTCTCCATGTCGCGGGCATCGAGGTGATTCTGGACGTGGTCTACAACCACACCTGCGAAGCGGGGGAGACGGGCCCGACGCTGTGCTGGCGTGGGCTCGACAATGCCAGTTATTACCGTCTCGTCCCCGGAGACGAGCGCCACTATATCAATGACACCGGCTGCGGTAACACGCTCGACTTGACCCATCCGCGCGTCCTGCAAATGGTGATGGACTCGCTGCGCTACTGGGCCGAGGCGTTCCGCGTGGACGGGTTTCGCTTCGATCTCGGGGTTACGCTGGGGAGGGAAGAGGGCGGTTTTGATCCGGGCGCGGGATTCTTCGACGCCCTGTTGCAGGATCCCGTCCTGTCCCGGCTGAAACTGATTTCCGAACCCTGGGATATCGGGCCCGACGGTTACCACGTCGGCCGCCATCCCCCTGGCCTGGCCGAGTGGAACGATCGCTTCCGCGACGGGGTGCGCCGCTTCTGGCGCGGCGACGAAGGCATGCGGCCGGACTTGGCCACGCGGCTGGCCGGGTCGGCCGATCTTTTCAACCGGCGCCATCGCAAGACTTGGGCGTCTGTGAACTATGTCACCGCGCACGATGGGTTCACGCTCGCCGACCTGGTGAGTTATTCGCACAAGCACAACGAGGCGAACGGGGAAGACGGGCGGGACGGCCACAACGAGAACTACAGCAGCAATTGGGGCGTAGAAGGGCCAACCTCCGATCCGGACATCCTGGCGACTCGGGCAGCGGTGGCGCGCGCCATGCTGGCGACTTTGTTTTGCTCTCACGGCACGCCGATGCTGCTTGCGGGAGATGAGTTCGGACGCACGCAGTTCGGCAACAACAATGCCTACTGCCAGGACAACGAGATTTCCTGGCTGGATTGGCGGCAAGCCAATTCGGAAGAAGGACGGGCGCTGATTGCTTTCGTATCGAGGCTGGCCGCCCTGCGGCACGAGTACGCATCATTGCGCCATGAGCGCTTCATGGTGAACGACCATTTCGTCGCGGAAGGGCTGCCTGAGATTGCCTGGTTTGATGAGCTGGGCGAGCCTATTTGGGACGACGCTTGGAACGATCCGCAGCGCCGCACGCTCGGCTTGCGCCGGGCAGTGAGGCAAGGCGACGAGCTTGAAGTGACGCTATTCCTTGTCAACGGACACGGATACGCCGTGACTTTCGTGCTACCCCCCTCATCGGTACCCTGGCGCGTGCTGATTGACACTGCCCGGCCGGAGGAGCCGGAGTCGGTCCTGTCTAGTCCGTCCCTCGAACTCGAACCACGCAGCGCGGTATTGCTGGGATGCAGGATGAGGACACCATGAAGAAGCCCTTGCTTGCCGAAAAGTTTGGTGCGCGCTTGACCCGACCCGGTCGCACGCGCTTCAGGATTTGGGCGCCCGGCCGCATGCAGGCATGCGTGGAGCTCGAGCCGGGACGGCCGGCAGCGAGGGAGTTTCCCATGCAGCCGAAGAAGGATGGCTGGTTCGAGGCCGAAATCGATTGCGGCGCCGGGACGCGTTATCGGTACCGCTTCGAGGACGGATTATCGGTTCCCGACCCCGCCTCGCGGATGCAGGATGGCGACGTGCACGATGCCAGCGTGGTCGTGGATCCCTCCGCCTATCGTTGGCGCAATGCCCGCTGGCGGGGGCGTCCCTGGAGCGAAGCCGTCCTCTACGAGCTGCACGTGGGCGCGCTGGGCGGCTTCGATGCCGTGCGGGCGCAATTGCCGCGTCTTGCCAATCTTGGCATTACGGCGGTCGAACTCATGCCCATTGCCGATTTTCCCGGGGGTAGGAATTGGGGCTACGACGGCGTCTTGCCTTATGCACCGGACCGCGCCTACGGCACGCCGGACGCGCTCAAGGCGCTCATCGACGAGGCGCACGGCCTGGGGCTGATGGTGTTCCTGGACGTGGTCTACAACCACTTCGGCTCCGACGGTAATTACCTGCATGCCTACGCGCCGTCGTTCTTCCGCGAGGACGTGCAAACCCCCTGGGGGCCGGCCATCGATTTCCGCCGCAGGCAGGTGCGGGAATTTTTTACCGGCAATGCCATGTATTGGCTGCATGAATTTCGCTTCGACGGCCTGCGTCTCGATGCGGTACATGCCATCTCGGAGCAGGACTGGCTGGAGGAAATGGCGAGCGAAGTCCGCCAGGCGCTGGACAGCCAGCGCCATGTGCACTTGGTGATCGAACACGACGGCAACGCCGTTTCCTTGCTGGAGCATGAATTCGATGCACAGTGGAATGACGACGGACACCACGTCCTGCATAGGCTGCTGACTGGTGAGAACCAGGGGTATTACCGGGACTATGACGAGCGTCCCGCAGCCTTGCTTGCGAGGTGCATGGCCGAGGGCTTTGTGTACCAGGGCGAGCCGTCCGTGCATCGGGAAGGCCAGCCGCGCGGGCGGCCGTCGGCGCATCTACCTCCGACGAGCTTCGTCTTGTTCTTGCAGAACCATGACCAGATCGGGAACCGTGCTTTCGGCGAGCGCCTGACCCAGCTCATGCGCGAGCGGGGGCGCATGGAGGCGTTGAAGGCCGCCGTCGCGCTGGTGCTGCTTTGCCCGCAGATCCCCTTGATCTTCATGGGCGAGGAATATGGATCCGAGACGCCGTTCCTCTATTTCACCAGCCATGGCCCAGAATTGGCGCAAGCAGTCCGGGAAGGCCGGTGCCAGGAGTTCGCCGGCTTCGAGGCCTTCGCGCAGGACACCGCCGGCGCGAATATTCCCGACCCCAACGATGCCCGGACCTTCGATGCATCATGCGCCGGGTTATGGGAAGACGCGGGCGATTGGTGGGCGTATTACCAGGCGCTCTTGCGTTGCCGCCGGGACGTGCTTATGCCGCAATTGGATGCGGCCCGGGCGCTACACGCCAGCGCGCTGGGATCCCACGCCGTCGAGGCGCGTTGGAGCTTGGGAGATGGGCGCGTGCTTGCCATTCATGCGAACCTCGGGGACGATGCGGTGGTCTGCACCGCCCCGGCCGAATCAGCGCAGCCGCTGTTCGAGAGCCGTGCGGACGTGGCACGCCGCTTGCGGGAAGGGGTGCTCGAAGCGGCCTCTACGGTCGCATGGATGGAGGCAGGATCGCCATGAGTGCGTCCGACGAAGATCTCGAGCGGCTGGCCGAGGCAGCGGGCATCGCCGTGCGCTGGGAGGACGCGATGGGGCAGTCCCATATCGTCTCGCCGGATGTGTTGCGGCGCATGCTCGCGGAGTTCGGGCTGGATGCCGATACGCCTGCGGGCGTCGCGGAGAGCCTCGCGTACCTGGCCAGGGTGGAACGCAGCCAACCGTCTCCGTTGAGAACGGCAGAGCAAGGGCAAGCGTTCGAGCTGCCATGGCCCGGGAACGAGGCGGAAATGCCGTTTCGCATCGAGTTCGAGGGCACAGGGCAGGGATGTGACGGCATTGCGCGCCGTTCGGCTTCGGGTGCGTTTGTCGTTCCTGGCATTGATCGTCCCGGCTACCACACCTTGCTGATCGGTGAAGGTAGCTGCACGATTGCCGTTGCCCCACGGCGCTGCTTTACCGTTTGCGATGCCCTGCATCGCAACGATGTCCGCATCTGGGCCTTGGGAGCCCAGCTTTATAGCCTCCGGCGGGAGTCCGCGGCCATCCAGTCGGGGTTCGGGGATTTCACGGCGTTGGGCAGCCTGGCCGAACGGGCCGCGCAGCAAGGCGCGGCTGCGGTGGCGGTCAGCCCCGTGCATGCGATGTTCAGCGCAGATCCCTGGCGCTATAGCCCTTATGCGCCGTCGAGCCGCTTGTTCCTGAATGTGCTGTGCATCGATCCGGCCGCGATGTTCGGTACGCAGGCGCTGGCGGCGGTGTCGGCCCGGGGCCTGGATCGCGAGCTGTCGCGCCTCGAATCGCTGGATTTGATTGACTGGCCTGCTGCCGCCCAGGCCAAGCTAGGCATCTTGCGCGCCTTGTTCGACGATTTCCCGCGCAACGTCGACGCCAAGGCCTATGAAGACTTCCAGGCATTCCAGCGGCAAGGCGGGGCGCCGCTCGAGGCGCATGCGCGCTTTGAGGCCATCCACGCCTGGCGCGTGGCGGAAACTGGTCTTCGGGCCGGGTGGCGCCATTGGCCGGAGGCGTTCCAGTCGGCGACCAGCGCGGAGGTGGATCGCTTCGCCCAGCATCACAGGCGCGAAGTGACTTTCCACGCATTCTTGCAATGGCTCGCCGCTCGGGGGCTGGCGGGCGCGCAATCGGCGGCGCGGGCCGCAGGCATGCCTATCGGCCTGATCTCCGATCTGGCAGTCGGCACCGACCCCTCGGGGAGCCATGCGTGGACGAGGCAGGAAGAAGTGCTCGCGAGGTTGTCGCCCGGCGCACCACCAGACATCTTCAATCCCAAGGGACAGGACTGGGGCCTGACGGCGTTCTCGCCGCGTGCCCTGCGGGCGAGGGGTTATCGGGCGTTCATTGAGCTGTTGCGCGCGAGCCTGGCTCACGCGGGCGGCGTACGCATCGACCATGCCCTGGGGCTCGCCCGGATGTGGCTGGTCCCGGAAGGGGCATCTCCGGCCGAAGGTGCTTACGTGAGTTATCCCTTCCAGGACCTGATGCGCCTGATCGCTTTGGAGTCGTGGCGCTATCGGGCAATCGTGGTGGGCGAGAACCTGGGTACGGTGCCCGAAGGTTTCAACGCGCGGATCGAAGGCGCAGGCATGCTCGGCATGAACGTGCTCTGGTTCACGCGCGAGGGGCACGGTGCGGGCGCGCCGTTCAGGCAGCCGCAGCACTGGTCGCCTTGCGCGCTCGCCACGACGACCACGCACGATTTGCCTACGGTGGCCGGATGGTGGCAAGGCACGGACATTCGCTGGCGCGAACGATTGGGCCTGCTTGCCGAGCACAGCAATGGGGCCGCCGAAATGGATGCGCGCATCCAGGATCGCGCGCGGCTGTGGCAAGACCTCGGCCTGGCGGGGCTCGCAGCGGCGAATGCGCCCGTGCCCGACCGGGCACCTGTGGCGTCGATTCTCGGCTTTCTTGCCGCGACTCCCGCTCCGTTGATGTTGGTGCCGCTGGAAGACCTGCTCGCGTTGGAAGAGCAGCCCAACCTTCCCGGGACGGTCGATGCTCACCCGAACTGGCGCCGGCGCCTGCCGGTTTCCGTGGAGTCTCTTTTCTCCCGGCCGGACGTGGCGGACCGGGCAGCCGTGCTGGACCGTGCGAGGAGGGCGCCATGACGCATGCCACCGCCTCGAAGGAGGGGGCCTCCACCGTTGCGCCGGGTGTGCCGCGCGCCACGATACGCCTGCAATTCCATGCCGACTTCACCTTCGAATCGGCGCTGGACCAGCTTGATTATTTCGCCCAACTGGGCATTAGCCACGTGTATGCCTCGCCCATCACGAGCGCTCGGCCCGGCTCTCTGCACGGCTACGACACGGTGGACTATGAAACGGTCAACCCCGAATTGGGCGGCGAGGAGGGCCTGCGCCGCTTCGTGGCGGGGCTGCGCGCGCGCGGCATGGGGTTGATCGTCGATGTGGTGCCCAACCACATGGGCGTGAGCCGGCAAAATGCCTGGCTGTGGAGCGTGCTTCGGCTCGGGCGCGCCAGCCCTTATGCCGAATATTTCGACATCGATTGGGAGCCGGCCGATGCGGCATTGTGCGGAAAAATGCTGGCTCCGTATCTCGGCGACCAGTACGGCAACGTGCTGGCGGCTGGCGAGCTCTCATTGGAGTGGGACGAGGCGCGCGGCGAGTATCTCGTCGCCTATTTCGATGCGCGTTTTCCGCTAGCGCCGGAATGTTCGGACGAGATCGCCGCAAATGGGATCGAGGCCTACGATGCTTCGCGGTTAGAGGGTAGGGTTCGGCTGCATGCGCTTCTCGAACGCCAGCATTACCGGCTTGCCTGGTGGCGCAGTGCCGCCGAGGAAATCAATTGGCGGCGCTTTTTCGAGGTCAGCGATCTGATCGGCGTGCGGGTCGAGCGCGAGGACACCCGCGAGGCGATCCATCGGCTGCCCTTCCGGCTTTATGCCGAAGGACTCATCGACGGCGCGCGCGTGGATCACATCGACGGGCTGGCCGATCCCGAGGGATATTGCCGCTATCTGCGCGAAAGCCTGTGCGCCCTCAATGACGGGCGACCTCCCGGATGCCCGAAAGATGTGCCCTACATCGTGGTCGAGAAGATACTTGCGGGGGATGAACACTTACCCGCCTCATGGCGCGTCCACGGCACGACCGGGTATGACTTCATGAACGACGTGGGCGCGCTGCTTCACGATCCGCAAGGTGAGCTTCCCCTCACGGAACTGTGGAAAACGGTTTCCGGCGAGACACGAGGGTTCCGCACGCTGGTCGCGGATGTCCGGCGCAAGTTGCTCGCGCAGAATTTCGCCGGGGAAAGGGAAGCATTGGTCGGCGTGCTTCACCGTATCGCGCGCGCGGATCTCTCGACGCGTGATTGGGGCCTGCCCGCCATTCGCCGCGTGCTGACCGAGCTCTTGGTGCACTTTCCCGTTTATCGGACCTACGTCGGCGCGGCCACGCCGCTGGCTGCCGACGACGTGGCCATGAGAGTCGCGTGCAAGGGAGCCCGCAGTAGCTTGCGCCCGGCTGATTTCGGCCTGCTGGATTTACTGGTGCAGTGGCTGGGGCAAACTCCCGATCCCATGACGGCGCCGGCGCTGCGTGCCTGGCGTTTGCAGGCGATACGGCGCTTCCAGCAACTGACTGCGCCGTTGGCGGCCAAGTCCGTCGAGGACACCGGGTTTTATCGCTACGGTCGCCTGCTGTCGCGCAACGAGGTAGGCGGCGATCCAGGCATGTTTTCACTCGATCCGGAGGGGTTCCACCGCAAGGTCCTCGCGCGCGCGTCGCGGCTGCCTGACGCGATGCTGGCGACGGCAACGCATGATCACAAGCGCGGCGAGGATGCGCGTGCGCGCTTGGCCGTCCTGACCGAATTGCCGGAGGAGTGGCGCAGGGTGGTGGAAGCATGGATGCGCCGGCATGAGGCCCTCAAGCCGAAGGAGGGGTTAAGGCCCGCGCCGGCGGACGAATACATGCTGTACCAGACACTGTTCAGCGCTTGGCCTCTCGATTTGTCACTCAGCGACGAAGCTGGCGTGCGGGCGTTCGCGGACCGCGTGGCGGCATGGCAGACCAAGTCCCTGCGCGAGGCCAAGCTGCGTTCGAGCTGGGTGGCGCCTGCTGACGAATACGAACAGGTGTGCGAAGCCTTCTTGCGCACCGTGCTGGACCCACGCCGCAACGGCCGCACACTTCTGGAGTTGTCGGCCTTCGTGGCGCGCGCGGGGGCGGCGGGCGCGCTGAACGGCCTGGTCCAGGCCTTATTGCGATTGACCGTGCCGGGCGTGCCGGACCTATACCAGGGCACGGAATTCTGGGATTTCAGCCTCGTCGACCCGGACAACCGCAGGCCGGTGGACTATGCGCAGCGTCGCGCCGCGCTGCAGGCCGGCCACGACGATGCGGCCCTGGTCGCCCGCTGGCGCGACGGAGGCATCAAATTCGAGTTGATACGTCGCGCATTGGCGTTGCGGCGCCGAGACCCCGAGCTTTTCCGCCGCGGGGATTACCTGCCGCTCCCGGCACGCGGCGAGGCCGAGGATTCGATATTGGCCTTCGCCCGCCGCCATGAGGACAGGATCGCGCTCATCGTGGTGCCGCGATGCGCTGCAGCGCTCGTGCTCGCGTCCGGGGGCGCTTCGCCCGTGCCGCATGTCGCACCGCAGGCCTGGGGCGCGACCGAGGTGGACGTGTCCGGCGTGATCTCCCAAGGCATGCTGCGCAACGCGCTCACAGGCGGGGAATGCCAGGTCGAGGGCGGCGCGGTCCGGCTCGCCGAGGCCCTGGCCGACTTCCCGGTCGCTTTGCTGCACGCCTGACGCGACGAGCGCCAGGCGCCTTTCTTTTCTCCCTCTTTGCGCTCCTGTTGCACGGGCGCCTCCCGCCACTGAGCCGGAACCTCTAAACTTGCGCTGCCTCGAGTGGGCGAAATCGAATAAATAAAGAGAGGGAGTGATCTATGGCGGATTCTTATTTCCCGGCTTGGCGCGAGCAGGCCGGCGGCGTGCAGCAGGGGCAGGTCATCGCACCCGATGAGCGATTGCCATGGCCCCAGATGCTGGCCATGGGCGTACAGCATGTGGTCGCCATGTTCGGGTCCACCGTACTGGCGCCCCTCCTGATGGGCTTCGATCCGAACCTGGCGATTTTCATGTCTGGCATCGGGACGCTGCTCTTTTTCCTAGTCGTCGGAGGCAGGGTCCCGAGCTACCTGGGGTCGAGCTTTGCATTCATCGGCCTGGTCATTGCCGTGACCGGCTACGGCGGGAGCGGCTTGAACGGAAACATTGCCGTGGCGCTGGGGGGCATTATCGCGTGCGGCGTGGTGTATGCCTTGATCGGGCTGATCGTGATGGCCGTGGGCACCGGCTGGATCGAGCGGCTCATGCCGCCCGTCGTCACGGGCGCCGTGGTGGCGGTCATTGGGTTGAACCTGGCCCCCATTGCCGTCAAAGGCGTGTCCACCAACGGCTTCGACGGCTGGATGGCACTCGCAACGGTGCTGTGCGTGGGAGGCGTGGCCGTCTTCACCCGGGGCATGTTGCAACGCCTGCTGATTCTCATCGGCCTGTTGCTGGCCTATGCGCTGTACGCGGTGCTGACGAATGGCATGGGGTTGGGCAAGCCGATTGATTTCACGCCCGTGGCGCAAGCCGCATGGTTTGGATTGCCCACATTCACCGCGCCGGTTTTCCAGCTCGACGCGATGGTGCTCATCGCCCCGGTCGCCGTGATTCTCGTGGCCGAGAACCTGGGGCACCTCAAGGCTGTCGGCGCAATGACCGGCCGGAACCTGGATCCATACGTCGGCCGCGCATTCGTCGGCGACGGCTTGGCCACCATGTTGTCGGGCAGCGTCGGGGGGACAGGCTTGACCACCTATGCCGAAAACATCGGCGTCATGGCGGTCACGCGCATTTATTCGACGCTGGTATTCGTCATCGCTGCGCTGTTTGCCATCCTGCTTGGATTTTCGCCCAAGTTCGGGGCCGTGATCCTAACCATTCCCTCGGCCGTGCTCGGGGGCGTCTCCATCGTCGTGTTCGGGTTGATCGCAATCGCGGGGGCACGCATCTGGGTGGAAAACCGGGTCGATTTCTCCGACAACCGGAACCTGATCGTGGCGGCGGTGACCTTGGTGCTGGGGGCGGGCGACTTCACGCTGCACTTCGGCGGATTCGCGCTCGGCGGCATTGGGACGGCCACCTTCGGGGCGATCTTGCTCAATGCCTTGTTGGCGGGGCGGCGCCAGGCATGAGTTGGGGCCGGCCCGGGGGGCCGGCCGATCGGGTCACGAGGCGGGCAACCTGGCCTCCCAGCGTCCGCCTTGCCGGTAAAACTCGTAGCGATGTTTGCCTTCGCGGCGGTTACCCCTCACGTCGGCGCTGGTCGTGACGTCGCACGTTACGCCCTGCCCCGCGGCGGTGCAGTTTTCCACGGACTTGACCTCCAACGAGCGGGCCATGTTGGTCGCGGAAGGAGCGTCGAAACCCTGTTGGTTGTTCATCGCCTGGATTTCACGCTGCATGGCATTCTGCAATGCCTGGGTAGCCTGTTCCCGGGTTGGGACTTCCTGCGCGTAGACGGCGGCGCAACAGCCGGCCAGCCCGAGGGCCAAGACGAGCTTCTTCATTGCATACTCCTCAGTAGACAGCTACGTCTTTCAATCTAGTCGGCTTGGTGCCCCGCGTTTGTAATGTTTTACGTGGAATCTTGTCGTTTGGTAATGCTCACCAGGCCGCAACCCCGCCATCGCTGCGCGGATCGGCGCCACCCTCGAGCGTACCGTCGGGATGCCGCAGTATCGCTCCCGCATGCCCCATGGTTTCGTCGTAGGGGCGCAGGATTTCCACCTCATGGCCGCGGGAGCGCAGCGCTTCGGCCACGGAGGGTGCGAAGCGCGACTCCAGCTTGAGCGTGTCCGAGGTCTGGCCCCAGGTGCGGCCGAGCAGCCAGCGCGGCGCAGCCACTGCTGCCTGCGGGTCCATGCCGAACTGCACGATGCGCGTGAATACGGCGCTTTGCGTCTGCGGCTGGCCGTCGCCGCCCATATTGCCGTAGACCAGCGTGCGCCCGTCGTCCAGCTGCGCCATGGCGGGGTTGAGGGTATGGAAAGGCTTGCGGCCGGGCATGAGCGGATTGCGGCTGCGCGGGTCGAGCGAGAAACTACAGCCCCGGTTTTGCCAGTTGATGCCCGATTCCGCCAGGACGACCCCGCTGCCGAATTCGTGATAAATGCTTTGGATGAAGCTGACCGCCACGCCTTGCGGGTCCACGACGCCCATCCAGATCGTGTCGGCTGGCCCCCTGCCTTTGCCCCAAAGTGCGGCGCGCGACGGAGAAATCTCCCGCGCCATGGCGTCGAGCCGCTCCGGTTCCAGTAGTGCCTGAGGATCCACGTCCATGTACGCCGGATCGGTGATGTGGCTATCGCGGACCCTGAAGGCGAGCTTCGTCGCCTCGACGCAAAGATGCACGTAGTCTGCCCCGAAGGGGTCGGCCGAGCCATCCAGCACGCGATCGAGCTGCCCAAGTATCAGCAGCGACACCAGGCCCTGGGTGGGGGGCGGGACGTTGTAGACCTTGCCCTGGGAGTGATGTAGCACCAGGGCTTTTTTCCACACGGGCCGATGCCGTTCCAGGTCGGCCGCGGCGAGGGGGCTGCCCACGGCCGCGAGATCCCGCGCGATGACCCGGGCGAGGTCGCCCCGGTAGAAATCCTCCAGGCCCGCGCTGGCGAGCTGCTCGAGCGTGGCGGCGAGCCTCGGTTGGCGGAATAGGGCGCCGGGTGCGGGTGGCCCTCCGTTGTCGAGGAAGGTTTCCGCAAAGCCCGGGATGGAGCGCAGTTCTTCCAGTTTCGCGGCCGTGCAGGCGGCTTGGCTGGTCGTGACCGGCATGCCGTGCCGGGCGTAGGCGATGGCGTCTTCCAGCAGCCGCTCCAGCGGAAGACGCCCGCCCAGGTGTTCGCGGGACCAATCGTAGGCGGCGCTCCAGCCTGACACCGTGCCGGCAACCGTGTTGGCCGCGAGCCCGCCGCGGAAGGGAATCGCGTCCAGCCCCTGGCGCCGGTAGCCGTCGATGTCGGCAGCTGCCGCCGCTGCGCCGCAGGCCTCGAGCGCAGCCGGGGGATGCCCCGGACGGCTCACCAGCCAGAAACCATCCCCGCCTATGCTGTTCATGTGGGGGTAGACAACGGCGATGGTGGCGGCGGCCGCGATCATCGCTTCGACGGCATTGCCGCCCTCACGCATGATTGCCAGCGCGCTCTGCGAGGCGAGCGCGTGCGGGGCGACCGCCATGGCATGACGGCCTCGGACGGGGGCGGGCGTGAACGGAGAGGCTGGCATAGGAGCTTCCCATCGTGCGGAAAGCCTAATTGTGGCCCAGACTCGGCGCGCGGTCATGTCCCGGCTGGGCATCGGTGCCGCGCGGTATGCTGTAGGGCATATCCGGGAGCGTGATCGATGTCACGTCAGGGAATTCCGGTTCCGGAACCTCCCGTCCTTATAATGTGCCGCCGTGCGGCGTACGCGAGTTTGGCCGCAGTTGGGATATAAACATGCCCATTGGTGCGCACTTGGTGCCGCCGCGCGAATTCAAGGATATCCGTGAGTGATCTGTTAGACAGCCGCCTGGCGTTGCTCGATCAGCCCGCGCACCGAGAGGTGCTTGGCCGCCGACTGCATGGCATAGAAAAAGAAAGCCTGCGGGTGGATGGCGAGGGGCGCCTGGCGTTGACGCCACATCCTGCCGGCCTCGGGGCCGCCCTGACGCATTCCAGCATTACGACCGATTATTCCGAAGCCCTGCTCGAGCTGATCACGGCACCCCATACCGGCCACGAGCCGCTGCTGGAGGAACTGCGCGACATTCATCGGTTCGTCTATGGCGAAATCGGCAGTGAAGTGCTGTGGAACCAGTCCATGCCGTGCGGGCTGCCCCCTGAAAAGGACATACCGATCGCATGGTTCGGTTCGTCCAATATCGGCATGCTCAAGCATGTGTATCGGCGGGGGTTGGCGTACCGCTATGGCAAGGCCATGCAGTGCATCGCCGGCATTCATTACAACTTTTCGTTCGACGAGGCATTCTGGCCACTGGTCCCCGAGGCGGGCGAACCGCCCGACATGTCGCGCCAGGACCGGCAATCGGCGCGGTATGTCGCGCTGATACGCAACTTCAACCGATACAGCTGGCTGCTGATGTACCTGTTCGGCGCCTCCCCCGCGCTGTCCGAGGATTTTCTGCAAGGGCGGCCCCACGAGCTCGAACGCCTCGACGAGCGCACCCTTTACCTGCCGTATGCCACCAGCCTGCGCATGAGCGATCTTGGCTACCAGA
This sequence comes from Pigmentiphaga sp., assembly GCF_019689535.1. Classification (GTDB taxonomy): domain Bacteria; phylum Pseudomonadota; class Gammaproteobacteria; order Burkholderiales; family Burkholderiaceae_B; genus Pigmentiphaga. The sequence continues at coordinate 4,005 of NZ_JADGHH010000003.1, read as the reverse complement.
ACAAGGCGCAGGCGGGCTTGAAGCCTTGCTATAACGATTTGCCCACTTATCTTGCGCGTTTGTACGAGGCCGTCAGCACGCCCTGGCCGGAATACGAGAAATTCGGGACTATCCGCGACGGGGAATGGGTACAGCTCAATACCAACATTCTCCAGATCGAGAATGAATACTATTCGAGCATCCGGCCCAAGCGCGTCGCCCGCACGGGCGAGCGGCCGCTGCGCGCGCTCGCCGAGCGGGGAGTGCAGTACGTCGAAGTACGCTGCATGGACATCGATCCTTTCCTGCCCGTGGGCATAGACGAAACCACCAGCCGGTTCTTGGACGCGTTCCTGTTGTACTGCGCCCTGGAAGACAGTCCGTTGTTCCCCGAAGGCGGGCACTGCTCGCGCAGCGCCAATAATTTCCTCACGGTGGTCAAGCGCGGCCGCGAGCCGGGCTTGCAGCTGAATCGCGATGGCAAGCCCATCGCGCTCAAGACTTGGGCGATGGAATTGCTCGACCGGATCACCGCCTGTGCCGCGCTGCTGGACCGCGTCCATGGCGAGACAGGTTATTCGGCGTCGATCGCGCCGCAGCGGGCGAAGGTGGAGGCGCCGGAGCTGACCCCTTCGGCGCGGGTGCTCGAGGCCTTGCGTTCGAGCGGCATGACGTTCCAGGCTTTCATGTTCGAGCTCAGCCGGCGCCATGCCGAATATTTCCGCGGCAATCCCTGTTCCGGGGAGTTGCTTGCGAAGTTCCGGCGCCTCGCGGAGCAGTCGCATGCGGAACAGCAAGCGCTGGAGAGGGAGCAGACAGGCGATTTCGCCGAATTCGTCGCCGCGTACCAGGCAGGCCTTTCGCTCGGCACGGTGGACTAACCCGGGAAGGCGCCGCCCATGCACATTGTTTTTACCGTCCTTGTGTTGTTGTTGGCGGTGGCGATGTCCGGGGTGGCCTCCAAGATGTCGCCGGTGCGCCTGCCCTTGCCGCTGTTCCAGATTGCGATCGGCGCGCTGCTGGCGGCCCCCGTCTTTGGCCTGAAGGTCAGCTTCGACCCCGAACTGTTCCTGTTGCTTTTTATTCCGCCGCTCCTGTTCGTCGACGGCTGGCGCATCCCCAAGCGCCAGCTGTACCAGCTGCGCGGGCCCATCCTTGCGCTGGCCTTGGGCCTGGTGCTGTTCACGGTGGTCTGCGTCGGGTACTTCATCCATTGGCTGATTCCGGCCATCTCGCTGCCGGTCGCCTTTGCACTGGGAGCAGTGCTTTCCCCCACTGACGCGGTGGCGGTGTCGGCCATCGTTGGCAAGAACCGGCTACCGCCCAAGCTGCAGCACGTGCTCGAAGGCGAAAGCCTGTTGAACGACGCCTCCGGCCTCGTGGCCTTCAAGTTCGCGATCGCGGCCGTGCTCACCGGCTCGTTCTCGCTCTGGGAGGCCAGCCTGAGCTTCGTCGTCATCGCCGTGGGTGGCCTCGCGGTGGGTGCTGCGCTCGCCTGGCTGCTCAGCCTGGGGCGCAAGCTGGTCGCCCAATGGACGGACGACGAACCCGCCATCCAGGTCGTGCTGTTGATGCTGACACCATTTGCCGCCTACCTGGTGGCCGAGCACATTGGCGTGTCCGGCATATTGTCCGCCGTGGCGGCGGGCATCGCCATGACCTATACCGATTCGGGGCCGGGCTCCTCCGCCATGCGGCTGCAGAGCAACAGCGTCTGGTCCATGCTCGAATTCGTCTTCAACGGCATGACCTTCATCCTGCTGGGCCTGCAGCTCCCCAGCGTCATCGGCTTGGCGCGGGCCGATGCGCAACAGGCCGGCGACGTGCCGGTCTGGCATCTGTTCGCCTACGTGGCGGCCATCACGCTCGTTCTCATCCTGCTGCGCTTCTTGTGGGTTTGGCTGGCCTATCACCTAAAGAGCTTCAAGTTGCTGTTGCAAGGGTCGACGGTCAAGCCGGTCAATACCTGGGTGCTGCTGGTGACCTCGCTGTCCGGCGTGCGGGGATCGATCACGATGGCCGGCGTGCTGACCGTGCCGCTGGAGATCGCGGCCGGCACCCCGTTTCCCGGGCGTGACCTGCTGATCTTCCTGGCGACGGGGGTGATCCTGTGTTCGCTGCTGCTCGGCAGCATCTTGCTGCCCCTGGTGCTGCCCAGAGTGCCCTCGCCGGTCGAAAGCATGCGGGAACGGGAGGAGCGCGCCGCCAGGCTGCGGCTTGCCCAAGCCGCGTTGGAAGGCCTGGAGCGGGCCCAGAACCGCATGCGCGATGGCTTGGACGACGATGCCGAGGCGGTGTTGACCGAGGTTAGCGCGGGCCTGGCCAAGATCTTCCGCAATCGCATCGATGCCGAGAGCGATACGCGCGAAGTCGCCGCGCGGGCCGACTTGCACCGCAATTTCGAACGGGATCTGCGCATGGCGGCGATTTACTCCCAGCGCGCCGAGCTGCGTCGAATGCGGGACAGCCGCGAGATCGACGACGACGTGTATCTCTCGCTGCTCCGGGACGTGGATCTAGCGGAGAGCTGGCTGACGGGCTCGCTGGTCAGCAAGCGCAATCCGATGCACTAGAGCATGGGGGAGAACAGGCGCGCAAAGGAGTCGAACAACCTGCGGGCGAACGTCGTTTTCCGGTCCTTGGTGACTCGGGCGGCGTGGCGCAGGTCTAGTTCGAATTGCCGGCCCAGCTGGCGTGCCATCGCCTCGCCATAGACGAGGGCGGTGACTTCGAAGTTCAGTTCGAAGCTACGCTGGTCGAAGTTGGCGGTGCCGATGAAGGAATACGTATCGTCGACCAGCAGCGTCTTGGAGTGGAGCATCCGATCACGGTATTCCCAAATCTTGACGCCCGCTTCGAGCAGTTCATCGAAATAAGATCGGGCGGCTGCGGTAACCACCAGGGAGTCGCTGCGTTGGGGTACCAGCAGGCGCACGTCCACGCCTTTCTGCGCGGCAGTGACCAGGCTTAGCAGCGCCGGCTCGCTGGGTACGAAATAAGCCGTGGTCAGCCACACCCGCTCGGTGGCGGCGTGGATGGCGGCGATTTGCGTGCGGTGGATGGCTTGGCGCGGATCGTCAGGGCCCGAGGTGAGTATCTGGACATAATGTTCGCCCGCTGGCATGTCGGGCAGGAGCGCGTCCAAGTCGCGCTCCTCGGTCCTTTGGTGGGTGGCGTAGGCCCAGTCTTCGAGGAAGGTCATCTGCAGCCAGCGCACGGCACCGCCTTCGATGCGCAGGTGCACGTCGTGGTAGGCGTCCGGGCGAATGCGTTCGTCCTCGTCGTCGGTGACGTTCAGCCCGCCGGTGAATCCCAGCTTGCCGTCGCAGATGAGGATCTTGCGGTGATTGCGGTAATTCGTGACCGGCCGCAGGCGGCGGCCGATGCGGATATTGTGGAAAAAGCCGATCTGGACGCCCGCCTCGCGCAGCGGGGTCAGAAATCTTCGACTCAGCGCGTCGGACCCGAGCGCGTCGACCAGCAGGCGGACGGTCACCCCTTCGCGTGCCTTGCGCACGAGGAGGTCGCGGATGAGGGTGCCGATGCGGTCGGGGTCGAAAATGTAGAACTCGACGTGGATGTGATGACGGGCCGCAGAGATCGCCTCGACGAACGCGTCATAAGTTTGCGCACCGCCGACGAGCAGCTGCACGTTGGTGGCCGAGGAGGGCGGAATGTCGCAGGTGGCGCGGCCCAGCGCGGCGATGCGCGCCACCGCCGCAGGGGCTTCGTACTGTTGTTCGCGCAAGAACGCACGCTCGGTCTGGCTGGCGATCAGCAGGCGGGTCCGCAGTCGCTTGATGCGGCGCCGCTTCAAGCGTTGGGGGCCAAGAAAATAGTAGACCGCATAGCCCACGTAGGGCATGAATGCCAGCACCAGGATCCATAGCACGGTAGACAGGGGCGATCGCCGCTGCCAGACGATCCAGACGGTGACGCTGCCGATGTAGAGCGCCCAAGCCACGGACCAGGCATTGACCAAGTGGTGGTGGATCTCGGCAGTGGCCATCGCGCCTATAACGGAAT
>NZ_JADGHH010000085.1 GCF_019689535.1 Pigmentiphaga sp. | reverse complement strand
TAAATGCACCATGCCGGCCCGCATAAGCAAAACATTTGTATGACGTGATAGAAGAAGCTGAACAATAGGGGCACGGGGGCGTTGTCCGTGGGCGGGATGCGACGGCGACTTGATTTTGCGGGCGTTCGAGTAGACAATAGCGTGTAAGCCAAGAGGTACGCCCGAATTTTTGCACGCACCAAAGAGGTGCGAACTGGGTTGCCCAAGCTTGGAAGAAGCGGTTGAAGGGCTTGCACCGTGTGCATACCCGCAGCCGCTTTTTTTTCGTCCATCGTTTGTCTGAATCATTGCGAGATCCCTGCATGGGCAAATGGTTGTTGCCCGAAAGCCTGGCAGACATCCTGCCGGCCGAGGCCCGGCGCATCGAAGAGCTGCGCCGCTTGTTGCTGGACCTGTACCGCACCTACGGCTACGAGCTCGTAATGCCGCCGCTGGTGGAATACCTCGACTCGCTGCTGTCGGCGAGCGGGGGAGACCTGGACCTGCACACCTTCAAGCTGGTCGACCAGATGTCGGGCCGCTCCCTGGGCATCCGTGCCGACATGACGCCGCAGGTCACGCGCATCGATGCGCACCTGCTCAACCGTGCAGGCACCGCGCGCCTATGCTATTGCGGCAGCGTGCTGCACACTTTGCCGCGCGGCCTGTGGGCGACGCGCGAACCGCTGCAGATCGGCGCCGAACTCTATGGACATGCCGGCCCCGAGGCCGACATCGAAGTCGTGCAGCTCGCGCTCGAAAGCGTGCGGCGGGCCGGCGTAGCCGACTACCGCATCGACCTGAGCCACCTCGGAGTGGTTCGCGCGCTGCTGGAAACCGATCCGGCTGCGTCGGCGCGTGCGGACGAAATCTTCGGCCTGCTGCGCGACAAAGACGTGCCCGGGCTCGCCTTGCTGGCGCCCGAGCTCGCGCCGGAAACGGCCCAGGCGCTGCAAGTGCTGCCCACCTTGTACGGAGACTTGGACGTGCTCGACGAGGCGCGCAAGGTATTGCCCGCGCTGCCGCGCGTCGAGCAGGCGCTCGACATGCTGGCCGGCCTTGCCGGCGCGCTCCCCGGCGTGGAGATCGGCGTCGACCTGGCAGACGTGCGCAGCTTCCACTACCACACCGGGGTGGTGTTCGCCGTCTATTGCGGCGGCTGGCCGAATGCCGTCGTACGCGGCGGCCGCTACGACGACATCGGCCGGGTGTTCGGCCGCGCCCGGCCGGCCACGGGCTTCAGCCTGGACCTGCGCGAGCTCGCCGGACTGCTCGCCCCCGCCAAGCCGAGTCCAGCCGTACGTGCGCCGTGGGGCTTGGACCCCGCGCTGATGGAAGCCGTGCGCGCGCTGCGGGCAGCCGGCCACATCGTCGTCCAAATCCTGCCCGGACACGAGCACGACCAGCAGGAGTTCGTGTTCGACCGCGAGCTGGTACAGCGCAACGGCACCTGGCAGGTCGAATCGCTGGCCGGAACCCCGGCGTCCAATCCGGCATCCTCATCCACCGCAATCTGACGCCCGTCGCGGGCGGACTTAGTAGAGAAGCAGAAGCAACATGGCTAACAACGTCGTGGTTATCGGCACCCAGTGGGGTGATGAAGGCAAGGGCAAGATCGTGGACTGGCTGGCCGAGTCGGCCCAGGGCGTCGTGCGTTTCCAAGGGGGCCACAATGCCGGCCACACGCTCTGGATCGCCGGCAAGAAGACCATTCTTCGCCTGATCCCCTCCGGCATCATGCATCCCGGGATGATCTGCTACATCGGCAACGGCGTGGTGCTGTCGCCCGAGGCGCTGCTGCGCGAAATCGAGGAGCTCGAGGCCGCCGGCGTCGAAGTCCGCGCGCGGCTGCGCGTCTCGGAAGCCTGCCCGCTGATCCTGCCGTACCACGTGGCGGTGGACCAGGCGCGCGAAGCGCGCAAGGGCGCGGGCAAGATCGGCACCACCGGGCGCGGCATCGGCCCGGCGTACGAAGACAAAGTCGCGCGCCGCGCCATCCGGGTGCAGGATCTCTACGACCCGGCCACTTTCGACGCCAAGCTGGAAGAGGCGCTGGACTACCACAACTTCGTGCTGACCAACTACCTGGGCGCGCAGGCCGTGGACCCGGCCCAGGTGCGCGACCAGGCCATGGCACTGGCGCCGGTACTCAAGCCCATGGTCGCAGACGTCGCCTCCGCGCTCTATGAAGCCTCCGCGGCCGGGCACAAGCTGTTGTTCGAAGGCGCGCAGGGAGCGCTGCTCGACGTCGACCACGGCACGTATCCCTACGTCACCAGCAGCAACTGCGTAGCGGGCGCCGCCTCTGCCGGCGCCGGGGTCGGTCCGCAAAAGCTCGAATACGTCCTGGGCATCACCAAGGCCTACGCCACCCGCGTCGGATCCGGGCCGTTCCCGACGGAACTGGACGACGAGATCGGTGCCCACCTGGCTTCGGTCGGCAAAGAATTCGGCTCGGTCACCGGCCGTGCGCGCCGCTGTGGCTGGTTCGACGGCGCGGCGCTCAAGCGCTCGATCCGCCTGAACGGCATTTCCGGCCTGTGCATCACGAAACTGGACGTGTTGGACGGCCTGGAAACCATCAAGCTGGGCGTGGGCTATCGCGTCAACGGCGAATTCCGCGACGTGCTGCCCTATGGAGCCGCGGCGGTGGCCAACAGTGAACCCGTGCTGGAAGAGATGCCCGGCTGGCGTGAATCCACCGTGGGCGTAACCGAATACGATAAACTTCCGGTCAATGCGCGCCGCTACCTCGAGCGCATGTCCGAAGTCTGCGGCGTGCCCATCGATCTGGTCTCGACCGGCCCTGACCGCACCGAAACCATCGTGCTGCGTCATCCATTCAAGGCCTGATCCAGGAGCCAATCAAGCGCCCCGGTCCCCCGGGGCTTTTTTGCAATACGCCTACGCCATGCAGCAAGACACCGACAAAGACCTCTGGGTCAGCTGGGAACGCTATCACCAACTCATCGAGCAACTGGCCCTGCAAGTCCATCAATCCGGCTGGAAGTTCGACCAGATCGTGTGCCTGGCGCGGGGCGGGATGCGCGTGGGCGATGTGCTGTCCCGCATTTTCGACGTCCCGCTGGGCATCCTCGCGACCAGCAGCTACCGTGAGGCGGCGGGCACGCAACAAGGGCGGCTGGACATCGCCCAGTTCATCACCATTACCCGGGGAACCCTGGAAGGCAAGGTGCTGCTGGTGGATGACATGGTCGACACCGGGGTCACCTTCGACAAGGTGCACCAGCACCTGCTCGCCCAATTCTCCTCGATCACCGAAATGCGCACGGCCGTATTGTGGTTCAAGGGCCACTCGAAAGTGGTGCCCGATTACTACGTACAAAAACTGCCGACCAACCCGTGGATTCACCAACCCTTCGAAGAGTACGACAGCCTGCGCCCATACCAGCTCGAAGCCTGGATCCGCAAGGGTAAGAGCGACTAAACCCCGGTCCGGCAAGCCGGGCCGGGCCGCGCCCCAGGCGCCGGCATCGACGATTTGCCGCAGGAAGTCCAGGCGGGGGATCCGCCCGCCGCCGGGCAGGAACGCCTCGCGCGGCAAGGCAGGGTGGGTGGCGAGACATCGGGCAAGCAGGGAGCGCCCCCCCAAAACAAAAAACCCCGGAACTGACGTTACGGGGCTTGCATCCAATCTAACTGAATTACGTGGTATCTAACCGTGGTGCCCAGGAGAGGACTCGAACCTCCACGCCGTTAAGCGCTAGTACCTGAAACTAGTGCGTCTACCAATTCCGCCACCTGGGCACTGCGTAAACCTCAACACCCGTTCAAACGGGTTGCCCAACCATGGCCGCCAACGCTGCCATTTCGATTGGTGCCCAGAAGAGGACTCGAACCTCCACGCCGCTAAGCGCTAGTACCTGAAACTAGTGCGTCTACCAATTCCGCCATCTGGGCATTTGCCGCAACCACCGTGCATTTGCTGCGGTAAACTCAAGTTATGCTTGCGTCACCGTTGCATGCAGGCAGTAGCAACAGAGCTGCGCATTATAAAGAGATCCTTAGACTTTGACAACTCGATCCCATAACAACCATCCTTCCACGCCCCCGGATTTCGACCCCGACGTACCTAGCCGAGAGCAAATCCTGAGGGTGCTGCGAGAGGCCAACGCGCCCATCGCCCCCGCCGAACTCGCAAGGCGTCTGGGCGTCGCCCCGGGCAGCGTGGGGTTCGAACGGCGCATCGCGGCCATGGAACGCGATGGCCAGCTGATGCAGAACCGCAAGGGCGCGCTTCTGTTGTCGACCAAACTCGATTTCATCGCCGGTCGCGTGCAGGGGCACCGCGACGGCTTCGGCTTCCTCATTCGTGACGACGGCCAGCCCGACATCTTCTTGCCGCCGAAGGAAATGCTCAAGGTGCTCCACGGCGACCGCGTGCTCGTCCGGCTGACGGGCACCGATTACCGGGGCAAGCCGGAAGCCACCATCGTCGAGGTGCTGGAGCGCCGCACCAACAAGCTGGTCGGACGCTTCCTGAACGAACGCGGATTATTCCTCGTCGTACCCGAAGACCAGCGCATCAAGCACGACATCTTGGTGCCGCCCGGCGAAACCGCCGAAGCCCAGCACGGCCAGGTCGTCACCGTGGAAATCATCGAACAGCCGACCCGCCACACGCAGCCGCTGGGCCGCGTGGTGGAGATCCTGGGCGAAATCGACGACCCGGGCATGGAAATCGAAATTGCGGTCCGCAAGTTCGACGTCCCGCACGAGTTTTCCCCCAAGGCGTTGGCGCAGGCCGAACGCCTTCCGTCCGAGGTTCGCGACAGCGACCTCGTCGAACGCTTCGACCTGCGCGACGTACCGCTGATCACCATCGACGGCGAGGATGCCCGGGACTTCGATGACGCCGTGTATTGCGAACGGGTGGAGCTGGGCACAGGAGCCCGCAAGCGCGCGGGCTGGCGCCTGATCGTCGCCATCGCCGACGTCGCCCACTACGTCAGGCCTGGCGACGCCCTGGACGCCGATGCGCTGGAACGCAGCACCAGCGTCTACTTTCCGCGCAAGGTCATCCCCATGCTGCCGGAAAAGCTGTCCAACGGGCTGTGCTCGCTGAATCCCAACGTCGACCGCCTGGTGCTGGTGTGCGACATGGTGATCCCCGCCACCGGAGCCAAGGCGGGCACGGTGCAGGCGTACCAGTTCTACAACGCCGTCATCCATTCCCATGCGCGCACCACCTATAACGAAGTGTGGGCAGCACTCCAGCAGCCCGATGGCCCGGCCGCGCGCAAGTACGCGCACGTCCTGCCCCAGATCCAGGACTTGTACGAGCTGTTCAAGCTTCTTGCGCAAGCGCGGCAGAAGCGGGGCGCCATCGATTTCGACACCATAGAGACCAAGATCATTTGCAACGAGCTCGGACGCATCCAGAGCATCGTGCCCTACGTGCGCAACGACGCGCACAAGATGATCGAGGAATGCATGCTCGCGGCCAATACCTGTGCCGCCGACTTCATGCAACGCAGCAAGCACCCGGGCCTGTACCGCATACACGAAGGTCCCACGCCGGAGAAACTGCAGGCGCTACGCGACTTTCTGAAGACGCTGGGCTTGTCGCTCGGCGGGGGCGACAAGCCCACGGCGGCCGACTACTCGGCGCTGCTGGAAAGCACCAAGCACCGGCCCGACGCGCCGCTGCTGCAAACCATGGCGCTGCGCTCGATGCAACAGGCCATGTACAGCCCGGACAACGTGGGCCACTTCGGGCTCGCATACCCCGCCTACGCACACTTCACGTCGCCCATCCGACGCTATCCCGATCTGCTGACGCACCGTGTCATCAAGGCTTTGCTGCAGGGCAAGCGTTTCGTACCCAACCCGCCGGAAGACACGCCGGTGGTGCCCGGTTCGGCCAAAGAGCAGGAACACGCCCTCTGGGAGAAGCTCGGCCTGTTCTGCTCGGCCAACGAACGCCGGGCCGACGATGCATCGCGCGACGTCGAGGCATGGCTCAAGTGCTGGTACATGCGTGAGCGGGTGGGCGACATTTTCAGCGGCACCGTGACGGGCGTCGCGGCGTTCGGCATCTTCGTCACGCTCGATGAATTGCACGTCGAAGGCCTGGTGCACGTCTCGGAATTGGGCGCAGAATACTTCCAGTTCAACGATGGCTTGCACGAACTGCGCGGAGAGCGCACGGGCATGCGCTATCGCCTCACCGACAAGGTACAGGTGCAAGTCGCCCGGGTGGACCTCGAGGCCAGGCGGATCGATTTCAAGCTCGTCAAAGGCGTAAGCTATGAAGGCCTGCGCAAGGCGATCAAACGCGAAAGCGCGCCAGCGCCTCGCAAACCGGAAAAAAGCGCGGCCAAGACCCCGCTCATGACCGAAACGGCCAAGCCTCCGAAAGACAAGAAGGGCATCCCGGCCAAGAAGTCCGCCACGGCGGAGAAACCGGCCAGCACCCGAAGCGGCAAGCGGGCAGCTGCCAAGCGCGGGCGCAAGCATCACTGAATCTCTGGTCTAATAACGGCATTGCGGCGCTGCCAGGAGCAGCGCCGTATCGTTTTTTGCCGTGCGCGGCATGCATCAATGGGGTGAAAAATGGCAGCGAGCCAGGTTTTGGTCGGATTTCACGCAGTCGCGGCGCGGTTGCGCCATGCGCCGGAATCGATCAAGGATATCTACGTCGAAGAGGCGCGCCGCGATCGCCGCATGTTGACGCTGATCGAGCAGGCACAGGCCGCGGGGCGCAAAGTGCATCCCGTCCCGCAATCACGCCTGGACGGACTCGCCAAGGGCCAGCGCCATCAGGGCGTCGTGGCATTGGCCACGAGCCTGCAACTGGCCATGGACATAGACGAAGTGCTCGACGAGGCGTCCGGGCCAGCCTTTTTACTCGTGCTGGACGGGGTGACGGACCCGCACAATCTCGGCGCCTGCTTGCGAACTGCAGACGGAGCCGGCGTGCATGCCGTGATCGCACCGCGCGACCGAGCCGTGGGCTTGAATGCCACGGTACAGCGCGTCGCCTGCGGCGCTGCCGACACCGTTCCCTATCTCACGGTGACCAACCTCGCGCGGACCTTGCGCAGCCTCAAGGAACGGGGCATATGGGTGGTGGGAACCGATGACGAGGCCACCGAAACCATCCACCAGGTTGACGCCCGCCAACCCATCGCATGGGTCATGGGTGCGGAAGGCGAGGGCATGCGGCGTTTGACCCGCGAAACCTGCGACCAACTGGTCCGCATTCCCATGATGGGCTCGGTGGAAAGCCTGAACGTGAGCGTGGCGTCCGCCGTGTGCTTGTACGAAACCGTGCGGCAACGCGCGGTGTAGCGCCACAGCGGCTGGCCATCGTCAGGCGTTCCAGCTGCGGGCGAGCCAGAACGCCAGGCCCGCTGGAGAGCTCCCCGCACCGCCCGAGCTGCCGCGCTGTTTGAACGGCCACCGGCTGCGGCCCGGCGAAGCCGGCTTGGCCCGGGGGGCGCCTTGTTCTGGGGGCGCCTGGACCGGCCGGGCATTCGCCACGGCGGCCGTTTCGTCCGGTTCGTTCAATTGTGCGGCCGAGCAGAAACGGGTGCCCGCCAGGGCAAGGCCGGCCACGCGGCGGAATCCTGCCCGGGGCTCGCGTTGGCCGATTTCCAATGTGACCGCGCCGCGGCCGGCTTCGTCGTCCGGGGCGATGCGTTGCAGGCGGAGCTCACCTGCCTGACTCATGTCTGCCAACAGGCGCAACTGGGAAACCGACGTCGTGGCAGGCGTGCTGCAAGTATGGAACAGGAAGGCGGGGCACCCCGAGAGCCTTGCCGCCAGCAGCAGGCGCCTTACCGTGCCTTCGGACCGCACCGCGGCCTCGTCGGGAGGAAGGATCGCGACCAACGCGGCAAATTCGCCGGATCGCACCGCCGTCTCGATCTGGTCCAGGCCGTCGTCCAGCGGACGGGCCGAGCGGACCAGCTTGACGCACTCGAGCGCCACCCCGTGCTGGATCAGCGCCGGCGCATATGACAAGTACGGCGGCACCAGCAGCGCCACCGTGCGGCCTGCGCGGGTGAGACGGGCGAGCAGCGGACCGAGCAGGTTCAATTCGCCATGCCCGACGCGCGAAACCAGGATTTCCGTCAGTGCGCCGACAGGCCACCCAGCTTGCGGCAGCGCCGCATCGAGCCCGGGATATCCGCTGGAAAGACTGGGGACTTGCGTATGGTGTTTCATGGAGATCGTCCGTCGGATGCTTTCAGTGCAGGAGTCCGGCCCGGATCAGGCCAACCGCGATGCCCTCGAGGGCGAAGTCGTCGCGGTTACGGCTGATCTCGATGGGCTTGAAATCGGGATTGGCGGGCAAGAGGCTCAGGCCGCTTTCGGTATAACGCAGTTGCTTGACGGTGACTTCGTCGCCGAGGCGTGCCACGACGATCTGCCCGTCGCGGGCCTGGGCCGCCTTCTTGACGGCCAGCAGGTCGCCGTCGAGGATGCCGGCATCCCGCATGCTTTCCCCGCGCACCTTCAGCAGATAGTCGGGACGTTGCGAAAACAGCGCTTGGTCCACGCCCACCTCCTTCTCGATGTGCTCGGCGGCAAGGATGGGGCTGCCAGCCGCGACCCGGCCCACGAGCGGTAGCACGAGCTGCGCCAGCGCCGGATGCGTGAGCTGCAGGGAAGGGGAATCGGCGGCAGTGGCGTCTTTGAGCCGTATGCCGCGCGAGGTACCGGCCGACAACTCCAACACCCCCTTGCGCGCGAGCGCCTTCAGGTGTTCTTCCGCCGCGTTCGGGGAACGAAAACCGAGCGCCTGCGCGATTTCGGCGCGCGTGGGGGGAAAGCCGGTTTCGACGATGGTCCGGCGGATGAGATCGAGGATCTCCTGCTGGCGTGCGGTCAGCTTGGGCATGTCTGGCTCCGGTTTTGCGCGGCCGCCCGGGGTGGGAGGTGCGACAGACGCTTCTGTGGTTTTATCCAGTAACTGTATTTTTATACAGTACCGATGGGCGGCGCAAGCATAATCGCCAGGTGTCGCGGCCGCGCCACCATGCGCGGGGCGGGTATCATCGGGCTCCGGCAAGCACATTGATTCCCATGCCTCTTCCGCACCTCTGCCTTCTCGCCACCGGTGGCACCATCGCCGGAGCCGGCGTCGAGCCCCAATCCGTCGAAGCCTATACGGCGGGCGTGCTCGACGTGGCGGCGCTATGCGCGCAAACACCCGGGCTCGACCAGGTCGCCCGCATCAGCGCCGAACAGTTCGCATCCATCGACAGCAAGGACGCCACGCCCGCCTTCTGGCAGTCGCTCGCCAGCCGGCTGCAGCAGGCGCTGGACGATCCGCAAGTCGATGGCGCCGTCGTCACGCACGGCACCGACACCCTCGAGGAGACGGCCTACTATCTCCATCTGGTGCTCAAGAGCGACAAGCCTGTCGTCTTGGTGGGCGCGATGCGCCCGTCGACGGCGCTGTCGGCGGATGGGCCGCTGAACCTGCTCGACGCCGCCACCGTGGCCGCCACCTCCGGCGCGGCGGGGCGCGGCGTGCTGGTGGTACTGAACCACCAGGTCTTCGGCGCGCGAGAGGTGGGCAAGGTCAATGCCAACCGGCCCGACGCCTTCGCCGCGCCCAACGCCGGTCCGCTCGGGCTGGTCCAAGACGGGCGGGTCACCTGGCTCGCGCGTCCCGAGCGGCCGCACACCCGCGCGACGCCATTCACCCCTGCAACGCCGCTCGTCCCGGTGGAAATCCTGGCTGGCTATGCGGGTGCCTCGACTGCCCTGATCGATGCCGTACCCGCAACGGGCGCGCGCGGCCTTGTCTGGGCGGGCCCCGGCAACGGCTCGGCGAGCGCCGAAGCCATGGCGGCGCTCGAGCGCCTTGCTGGCGCGGGCCTGGCCGTCGTGCGAACCAGCCGCACGGGGAGCGGACGCGTCACCGCAGCCTGCAGCCTGCCCGGGGCCGGCACCCTGTCGCCCTGGAAGGCGCGGGTCCTGCTGATGCTGGCGCTGGGGGCGGGCGCCTCGGGCCCGGAGGCCGTGCAGGCAGCCTTCGACACCTACTAGCGCAGGCAGGCCGCAACGGCCCTGCCGGGGTCGCGCCAAGCATGCCAAGGCCGATCCACGCCGGCCGTCATTGAGCGCGGCGGGGTGGGGAGCCCGTCCCGCGGTTCGCCCTCCCGGGCTGCCGTACCCCGGTCGGGGGGCGATCATGGCCGGCCACGAGGCGCGCCTTGATTTTTCCGCGTTTGCAAGCGATAATAGCTGGCTTAATTTTTGGCAGGCATTGCGCATTGTGTTATGCGCAGACCTCCTGCCGGATTTGAGAACCCTTGTCCGACTCTAGACGCTTGAGCGGACTTGCGCCTTTCGGGGCGGCCTTTCGAGTCGCCTCCAGGACCATCCATAAGGAGCGTAAATGCGTCACTACGAAATAGTTTTCATCGTTCATCCGGACCAGAGCGAGCAGGTTCCGGCCATGGTCGAGCGTTACAAGACGCTGATCACCAGCCAGGGCGGCGCAGTACACCGCCTGGAAGACTGGGGTCGCCGCCAATTGGCATATCCGATCCAGAAGCTCGTCAAGGCTCACTACGTGTGCATGAACATCGAGTGCAGCCAAGCCACGCTGGACGAACTCGAGCACGCCTTCCGCTATAACGACGCCGTGCTGCGCCATCTCGTCGTCAAGATGAAGAAGGCCGAGACCGCCCCGTCGCCGATGATGAAGATCGTCGAGCGCGAGGAGGCCCGCAAGGTGTCCACCGAGGCCACGCAAGCCGAGGGCTGAGCCCCGGCCCGGCTGGCATGACAGGTCGTTGCCGACCGCCCGCATCCCAGGCCGCTCCCGCGGCAGCTTGACGATGCCCCGGACGACACGGCGTTGAACCAGGTTCTTCTGACCGCCCAGGTGGTCGAGTGCAAGCCGCTCAGGTACACCCCCGCCGGCATACCGGTGCTGGAACTGACGCTTGCCCATGAATCCGAGCTGCTCGAAGGCGGTAGGCCCCGCCGGGTGGAAATGCTCGTCAACGCGGTGGCGATCGGCGATCTCGCCAGCAGGCTCGAGCGCGAAGCGCTGGGCCGATCGCTGCGGATCGAGGGTTTTTTGGCACCGACCCGGAAAGGTTCAAGCAGACTGAGGCTGCATATCCAGCAGGCCACCGTCGCCCAGGCGGGTGATGGACGAAGCGGGCAGGGCAGCGCTCAGGTGTGAAACGGATTGAATACCCAAGAGGTACATCATGGCCGCATTCGGCAAACGCAAGGAAAAGAAGAAGTTCGGTCAACAGAACCCGCTGTTCAAGCGGCGCAAGTTCTGCCGCTTCACGGCAGCCGGCGTCGAACAGATCGACTACAAGGACATCGAAGTCCTGCGCGACTTCATCCAGGAAAACGGCAAGATCATCCCCGCTCGCCTGACCGGCACCAAGGCGCATTACCAGCGCCAACTCGATACGGCGATCAAGCGCGCCCGCTTCCTGGCGCTCTTGCCCTACACCGACAACCACAATTGATTGCCGGGAGAGTCTAATCATGCAAATCATCTTGCTCGAAAAAGTCGTCAACCTCGGCAACCTGGGCGACGTCGTTCGCGTGAAGAACGGTTACGCGCGTAACTACCTGATCCCGCAGAAGAAGGCCAAGCGCGCCACGCAGGCCGCCCTGCAAGAGTTCGAAGCGCGCCGCGCCGAGCTCGAGAAAATCCAGGCCGAGAAGCTGGCCGCCGCGCAAGCCATGGCCCAGCGCCTGGAAGGCTACACGGTATCCATCACGCAGAAGGCCGGCGTCGACGGCCGCCTGTTCGGTTCGGTCACCAACTTCGACATCGCCAGCGCGCTCAAGAGCGCCGGTTTCGAGTCGGTGGAAAAGGGCATGGTCCGCCTGCCCAACGGCCCGCTCAAGACCATCGGCGAGTTCCCGATCGAAATCGGCCTGCATACCGACGTGGTGGCCAACATCACGGTCGTGGTGGTCGGCGAAACTGCCTAAGCGAGCCTTGGTACTCCGCGGCGCGGGGGCAACCGGCCGCACCACCCATCCGGCCTGCCTGGCGGCAGGCCCGGCAATGAAAACCCTCCATTTTCTCCGCGAAATGGAGGGTTTTTTTTCCCAAGGCCGGCACCGTGCACCACGCACGCGGCGGGGCCTCCTCGACAACTGCGCCCGCCATCGCTCGCCACGCTATAAACTGTCGTGGTCCGGCATACCGCCGGCCGCGCATCCATTCCAGGTTTTTGTCGCTCTATGAATTCGCCAGCCGATCCTCAGCTAGAGTCCCTGCGCATCCCCCCCCACTCGGTCGAAGCGGAGCAGTCCGTGCTGGGAGGTTTGCTGCTGGACAATGCAGCCTGGGATCGCATCGCCGACATCCTCAAGGAGGATGACTTCTACCGTTACGATCATCGCCTCATCTGGCAACAGATCGCCAAGCTCATCGGGCTGGGCCGTCCGGCGGATGTCGTGACCACCCACGAAGCGCTGCAGACGGCGGGCAAGGCGGAAGATGCAGGCGGGCTCGCCTATCTCAACTCGCTGGCCCAGAACACGCCATCGGCGGCCAACATCAGGCGCTACGCGGAGATCGTGAGGGACAGGGCGGTACTACGCCGGCTCGTCACGATCTCGGACGAGATCGCGGACGCGGCCTTCAACCCCCAGGGCCGGGACACGCGCCAACTGCTGGACGATGCCGAGTCCAAGATCTTCAAGATCGCCGAGGAGGGCGCGCGCGGGACCGCCGGCTTCCAGTCGCTGCAGCCGCTCCTCACGCAGGTGGTCGAGCGCATCGACGAGCTCTACCATCGCGACTCGACTTCGGAAATCACCGGCGTGCCGACGGGCTTCACCGACCTCGACAAAATGACGTCGGGCCTGCAGCCGGGCGACATGATCGTCGTGGCCGGCCGGCCCTCGATGGGTAAGACCGCTTTCTCGATGAACATCGGCGAGCACGTGGCCGTGGAGGAGGGCCTGCCCGTTGCCGTCTTCTCCATGGAAATGGGCGCGGCGCAGCTGGCCATGCGGATACTCGGGTCGGTGGGGCGACTGGACCAGCAGCGCCTACGCACGGGCCGGCTGCTCGATGAAGACTGGCCCAAGCTCACGCATGCCATCCAGAAAATGCAAGACACGCAGCTCTACATCGACGAGACCCCGGCGCTGAGCCCCATGGAGCTGCGTTCGCGCGCGCGCCGCCTGGCCCGCCAATGCGGCCAGCTCGGGCTGATCATCATCGATTACCTGCAGCTGATGTCGGGCAACAGCGGCTCGAGCAGCGAGAACCGGGCATCGGAACTGTCCGAGATCAGCCGCTCGATGAAAGGCCTCGCCAAGGAATTGAACTGCCCCCTCATCGCGCTCTCGCAGCTCAACCGTAGCCTGGAGCAACGTCCGAATAAACGCCCGGTAATGAGCGACCTGCGGGAATCAGGCGCCATCGAGCAAGACGCAGACGTCATCATCTTCCTCTACCGCGATGAGGTCTACAATCCGGATACGCCGGACAAAGGCACGGCCGAAGTCATCATCGGCAAGCAGCGCAACGGGCCGATCGGCACCGTCCGGCTGACCTGGCAGGGCATGTACACCAAGTTCCAGAATTTCTCCGGCAACGCCTACGTCGATTCTGAATACTGATCCCGCACACACTGCGACCGGCCCGCGCAGAGCCCGTCGTCTCGTGCATGAACGGGCGAGCCGACGCCCACGGCCCGCCTCCGCCGCCCCAAAAAGGGGCTCCCCAGCGGGCAGGGCAGCACGCATATAGTGCTAAACTGCGCGCGGTTTTGAACACGTCATGTAGCTGTCATGTGACGTATCGTGAGGACGTGATGTTTGGACGCTTGATGCCCAAAGAGGGCCGCTTTTTCGATCTCTTCACGGCGCATGCCGACTTGTCCCGCCAAGGCAGCCGGGAATTGGCCGCACTGATGGCCGACCTGGACCAAGCCGAGGAGCGCGTCAAGAGCATCGAGACGCTGGAGAAAAAGGCCGACAAGGTTACCCACGATACGATCGACCTGCTGCAC
>NZ_JADGHH010000340.1 GCF_019689535.1 Pigmentiphaga sp. | reverse complement strand
GGTGTTTCCAGGCGTACGCGGTCGCCCCGCGACAGCGATATGCCGAGCATCTTCGAAACCATGGGCGGCACATGCCACTCGCCGTTCACGCGATAGCTGAAGCGGTTCAGGGCGGCATTGCCGCCGCCGGCGATCCCTTTTGGGGGCGACTTGCCCCGCTCGCCAAAAATAAACGCCTGGGCGCTCTCTTCGAGTAATTCGATTTCGTAGATGGCACCCAAGCCGCCGCGGTAAGTACCGTCGCCCCCCGAGTCCGGACGCAGCGCCCATTGGGTAAAGCGCACCGGATAGGCCGCCTCCAGGATTTCCAGCGGCGGGATCGTTGCTGTCGATATCGGGGCATTGCCATGGCTGAGCCCGTCGCCGCCGGCATGCGCACCGTGTCCGCCGCCGAAGAAACTGAACATGACCCAGCGCTGTCCCTTGCGCTTGTCGTCGGTGCGCAGCCCGGTCAAGGACAGCGCGTTAATCGTGCCATAGGCCTGCGCGACGGACCGCGTCGGGTCGGCAAGCGCCGCGGCGCCGAACACCACGTCGATCATGCGCAGGATGGTTTCGGTATAACCACCCACCGGGCGCGGCCGCTGCGCCGTGATCAGCAAGCCGTCCGGCATCACGAACTCGACGGCGTCGAGGACGCCGGCATTGGCCGGCACGTCGGGGAATAAATGCTTGAGCGCGACGTAACATGCGGCTACGGCCGTGGCCCGTGAAATATTGACGGCGCCAGCGCACTGTCCCGAAGTACGGGAAAAGTCGAGCACCATGCGCTCGCCTTCTATCGTCATGTCCAGGGCGATCCGGAGCGGCTCGTCCCGTATCCCGTCATTGTCGAGGTAGTCCTCGAACGCATAGCGGCCATCCGGCAGCGACGCGATGTGTGCCTGCATGAGTTTGCGTGCGCGGGCGCGCAGCGCCTGCATGGCGGCCAAGATCCGGTCTTCGCCGTAGGCATTCAGCAGCTCGTGCAAGCGGCGCTCGCCCAGTTCCAAGGCTGCCAGCTGCCCGTTCAGGTCACCCCACAGACTGTCCGGCATGCGAGTGTTGGCGCGCAGAATGGCGAGCACATCGGGATTGACGTCTCCTGCCGTCACGATGCGCACGGGCGGGATCTGGACGGCTTCCTGCCAGCATTCGGTCGCGGCGGGGTTGTAGTTGCCTGGGACGTTGCCGCCCACGTCGTGCCAATGCGCAGCCGAGGCGAGGAAGCACAGCAGGCGGCCGCCGCGGAAGAAAGGCTTGACGAGCTTGAAGTCGTTGGCGTGGGTGCCGCCTTCGTATGGATCGTTGAAAAGCCAAACCTCCCCCTCGTGCATGCCGCCGAGCGGCTGGGCCGTGGCCATGGCAGCGCGCACGGCGAAGGCCATGGCGCCCACGAACACCGGCAGGCCCGATTTCCCTTGCACGAGCGTATCTCCCGTCGAGCCATCGTAGAGGCCATGGCAGGCGTCGTGTGCTTCTGCGATGATGGGATTGAAGGCGCTTCGATAGAGCGTGGCATCCATTTCATCGGCGATTTGTTCGAGCCGCCCTTTCAAGACTGCCAGCGTAACTGGGTCTAGCTCGGTTTCTGACATGCGCGCCCTCGTGCTTTCGGTTTCTCTCGAGGAACTGTATTTATGATCTATTGTTCTGTCAATAAGACAATTCGGGCGAAGCCGGGAGCAGGCGCCGCAGCGGCATTGCGGCGGCGCATCGGATGCTTTGGGAAGAGAAGCGCCTGTGGCGTGGGCGCCCTGCCCTACGCCACCGTCCCCCACAGGTCGTAGTCGTCCGAGCGCGCGATGCGCACGGAGATGATGTCGCCGACTTTGTACCGTTTCCATGGCTTGTCGGCGGGTGCGACGTAAACCTTGCCGTCGATGTCCGGCGCATCGGCCATGGAACGCGCCACGCCACCCTCGGGCGTGACTTCGTCGACGAGGCACTTGAGTACTTTGCCGACCTTGCGGGTCAGGCGCTTGCGGGAGATGGCCTGCTGGACCTCCATGAAGCGAGCCTGTCTCTCCTGGCGCACCTCATCCGGAACGGGGTCGGGCAGTTCATTGGC
>NZ_JADGHH010000084.1 GCF_019689535.1 Pigmentiphaga sp. | reverse complement strand
CAACAACTCATCGCGCAAAGCGGCAGTCAGTTGAGAAGTCAGGGATGTGCTCATGGGAGGCCGCGGCACCGGACTAAAAAAATCGATATTGACTATAAAATCGATTTAAATAAATATAAACGAAAATCTACAAGCCAGGAGATCCCCTATGCTGCCCAAACGCATTGACCGCGCGGTCGTCAACGCCAAGATCGGCGAATATGCAGACCCGAACCGTTCGCTCGACGATCGGGCGGCCATTTACAAGGAACTGATCGGATTCGTGCCGCCTCGCATCGAGGCGCGGCTGTCAGTGACGGGAGCGCTCGATCCCACGCTCGTGGACCTGCAGGAGAAAATGCGCGAGCACGCGATGTATCCGAAGTGCTTCGACGTGAAAACCGCGCAGCTGATGCTCTTCGGCATGTTATTGATGGACATGAGCGATGCCGCGGTTCTCCATGGCATCGCGGCCCGGCGTGCAGGCGCGACCTGGGAGGAGATGCAGGCGGTAGTGAGCCTGTGCTTCCTGTTCCGCGGTCTGTCGGCCGCCAATCGCGGAGCCGAGCTATTGGCCAACATTGCCGAACACGAAGCCAAGCAGGAAACGCAGCCGCAAGGCTGAGCCGGGTTCCGGCACATAAAAAACCATCTCCGGGAGACACCCATGATTTCTACCTTGCGCCGTCGGCAGACGGCCGGCGCACTCGCGGTCGCGGCCGTCCTTTCGTTGGGAAGCTGGCCCCTGCCCTCGGCTGCCCAGGATTATCCCAACCGCCCCCTGCAGCTGATCGTGCCGTTCGCCGCCGGCGGCGCCATCGACCAGATGGCGCGCGCCGTAGGCTCGGCCTTGAGCCGTGAACTAGGTCAGCCGGTCGTGATCGAGAACAAGCCGGGCGCCGGCGGCAACATCGGGGCCGCGCAAGTGGCCAAGGCCGCACCGACCGGGTACACATTGCTGGTCGGCACCTCGGCCACGCACGGCGTCAATCCCTCCCTGTATTCCCAATTGCCTTACGACGCGGTCAAGGATTTCATCGCCGTCGCCCACTGGGGTTCCGTGCCCAATGTACTCGCCGTACTCGCGACCTCGGACTTCCAATCCGTGGAAGATCTCGTCGCCCAAGCCAAGCGCGAGCCGGGCAAGCTGACTTTCGGTTCGGCGGGCAACGGAACCTCGCTGCACTTGGCCGGGGAGCTCTTCAAGCAAGCCGCCCAGGTCGATCTCGTCCACGTGCCCTATCGCGGCGGCGCGCCGGCGTCCCTGGACCTGCTCGCAGGCAACATCACCATGATGTTCGACACGGTGGCGGTGTCGCTGCCCAATTTGCGCGCCGGCAAGACGCGGGCCCTCGCTGTTGCAGCCAAGACGCGGCATTTCGCGTTGCCGGACGTTCCCACGTTCGCCGAAAAAGGGTATCCCTCGGTGGTCTCCGCCACTTGGGCCGGCATCTTCGCGCCGACCGGCACGCCGGCGCCGGTCGTGCAACGGCTGGAGGAAGCAACGCGCAAAGCCCTGGAAGATCCCACCGTGGTAGAGGTCATGCGCAAGACGGGCGTGCAGATCGACTACAAGAACAGCGTCGACTTCGCCGCCTACGTCGACAGTGAAATCAAGCTGTGGGGCAACATTATCCGAAGCAACAACATACGCGGCGACTAATGCCCTCGCGTGGCTATGCCTCCCGGCTCTCCAGCGTGAAGGCGGCGCTTTCGTCCTGCGCCAGCACGCTGGTGAGCCAGGGCATGGTCTCTTTCAAGGCCGATGCCAGCACCCAGGGAGGATTGACCACGAACATGCCACTGCCGTGCAGGCCCAGGCCGTCCCGCGCGGGTTTGCGCACCGCCAGGCTGACATGCAGCCAAGAGCCCGCAGGCACGCGCGCCAGGCGCGACGGCAGTTGCTGTGCCTCGCGCCGCTGCACGAGCGGATACCAGATCGCATAGCAGCCCGTGGCGAACCGCTTCACCCCCTCCTGCAAGCAATGAACCACGCGCGCGTAGTCGCGCTTGTCTTCATAAGAAGGGTCGATGAGGATGATGCCGCGTCGCGTCGGGGGGGGCAGCAACGCCTTTAGGCCTTCGAAGCCGTCCGCCGCATAGACCATGGCGTGGCGGGCGACCTCCTTGCCCAACTGTCCGACGTTGCGGCGCAATACGTCGATCTCGGTCGGATGCAGCTCGAACAGGCGCAGCCTGTCCCGCTCGCGCATCGCCTGCGCCGCGAGAAACGGCGAACCGGGATAACTGCGCAAGAACTCGCTGCCGTTGAACGCTTCGACCTCCTCCACGTAGTCTGCCGCCGCCGGCGGCAAGTCTTCGCGCGTCCACAGGCGGGCGATGCCCGTTTCGAACTCCGCCGTCTTGTCGGCCCACTCGCCATCCAGCGCATAGGCGCCGGCACCGGCGTGTGTGTCGATGTACCAATAAGGACCGTCTTTCTGCGCGAAGTAACGCAGCAATTGGACCAGGACGATATGTTTGAGCACGTCGGCGTGGTTGCCGGCGTGAAAGGCATGGCGGTAGCTGAACATGGGATTTCCAGAAGAGCGCTCATTGTAGGGGGCCTCGCGCGGCCGTTGGCCGCGATGGTTACAACTGCCACCCATCCCTTGCAAACGTGACCGCTTGCACCCTTGCCCCGCGTTCTCCCGCACCGGCGCGCATCCATCTTACAAATCCACACACGCCGACAGGCATCCGCCGCGGGGTGGCCTTATGGTGACACGGTCCGGCCGCACCGGCGCATCTTGCCGAGCACCCGCTCGGCCCACGCCAGGCCGATTCCAGGAGAGATCGATGACCCTACGCAAACTCATGATCGTAGCGATCGCCGCCGCCAGCACGGCGGCGCCACCATTGGTCATGGCCGCCTCCGACGCCGCGGAGGCAAAGCGCTCTGCGGGCGAGTTCGCAAGCGACGCGCTGATCACCACCAAGGTCAAGGCGGCACTGCTCAAGGAGCAATCCACCCAGTCCCTCAGCATCAAGGTCACGACGCAGGACGGCGTCGTCCGGCTCAGCGGCACGGCAGACGACGAAGCGCAGATCGACTCCGCGGTACGCGTGGCGCGCGGCATCGATGGCGTGCAGGACGTCAGGAACGACATCCAGCTCAAGCCCCAGGGCAAGGACAAGCCCTAGCCGCCCGTGGCCCCGGGGCCGCTTCCGGCTGCCCCGGCCCCCTTTCGCACACCGTTGCAACGGGAAGAAATGCCCCATCTCTGTGCTTTTCATTTTGCAGCGCCGCCCCTAATATGCGCCTGGGGGAACGGACCATGGATGGGCCGCAATCCGGAACGCGCGAACCGCGCCCACGCGGCTCCGGGCCGGGCACTTCGCATGGCATCCCGCCACTGTCAAGCACCCGACCTGGAATCCACCATGCTAGAGCGCTTCTTCAAACTGACCGAACACGGTACCAACGCGCGTACCGAATTGCTGGCGGGAATCACGACGTTCCTGACCATGTCCTACATCATCTTCGTGAACCCCCAGATCCTGTCGTCTACCGGCATGGATCGTGGAGCGGTCTTCGCGGCGACCTGCCTGGCAGCAGCCATCGGCTCGCTCATCATGGCCTTCGTTGCCAATTACCCGATAGGCATGGCGCCGGGGATGGGGCTGAACGCATTCTTCGCCTTCACGGTGGTAGGCGCCCTCGGATTCACCTGGCAGCAGGCGCTCGGCGCCGTATTCATTTCCGGCGTCATTTTCATCCTGCTGACGGTCACCGGCATCCGGACATGGCTGATCGCCGGCATCGCACCCTCCCTGCGCAGCGCCATCGCTGCCGGCATCGGGCTCTTCCTCGCCATCATCGCGCTGAGCAGCTCCGGCATCGTCGTAGACAGTCCCGCCACCCTGGTCACGCTGGGCGACCTGCACAAGCCCGGCCCGCTGCTGGCCATACTGGGCTTTTTCATCATTGCGGTATTGGACGCGCTCAAGGTGCGGGGTGCGATTTTGCTGGGCATCCTGGTCATCACGGTGTTGAGCATGCTGCTCGGCATCAATGAATTCCAAGGCGTCGTCTCGGCGCCTCCGAGCCTTGCCCCCACCTTCCTCCAACTGGACATCCTCGGCGCGCTGCACGCCGGTTTCCTGCACGTCGTGCTGGTATTCGTGTTGGTCGAAGTGTTCGACGCCACGGGTACGTTGATGGGAGTGGCCAAGCGCGCCGGACTGCTCGTCGAAGGCAAGAACCGCATCGGGCGCGCGCTGTTCGCCGACAGCACCGCCATCACCGCCGGCTCGTTGCTCGGGACGAGCAGCACCACCGCCTACGTGGAAAGCGCTGCCGGCGTCCAGGCAGGCGGTCGCACCGGCCTGACGGCTCTGGTCGTGGGCGTGCTGTTCCTGGCTGCGTTGTTCATCTCGCCGCTGGCCGGGTCGGTCCCAGCCTATGCCACGGCGCCGGCCCTGCTGTACGTGGCCGGTTTGATGATGCGCGAACTGATCGACGTGAAATGGGAGGACGTCACCGAGGCGATCCCGGCCGCGCTCACCGCCCTGGCCATGCCCTTCACCTACTCGATCGCCACGGGCCTGGCCTTCGGCTTCATCAGCTACGTCATACTCAAGGCCTGCACGGGCCGCGTCCGCGAAATCCATCCTGCAAGCTGGCTGATCGCCGTCCTGTTCCTCATCCGCTTCGCGTTCTTCGCCGGCGGTTGATCACCACGCCCTGCCAAAGAACCACCGCGGCCGCCGACAGGCCGCCGCGGGCCGGTTCAGGCTTCGTCTTCATCGACAAATAACGTACACGCGCCTTCCTCGGCTGCGCTCACCACCCGGCGCATGGCGCCGAACAATTCGCGCCCCACCCCCCGGTGGTGCGCCCGCAAGTCAGGTGCCAAGGCCGGGGGGCGCGCCTCCAGGTCCGCCAAGACCTCCAATACCCCTTTTTCGGCATCGAGCCGGACCATGTCCCCGGTGCGGACTTTTCCGATGGCGCCGCCCTTGAGCGCCTCCGGCGTCACGTGAATGGCCGCGGGCACCTTGCCTGAGGCCCCCGACATGCGTCCGTCCGTCACGAGCGCAACGCGGAATCCCCGCCCCTGCAATACCGACAGGGTCGGCGTCAGCTTGTGCAACTCGGGCATGCCGTTGGCTGCTGGGCCTTGCCACGGCACGACGGCGACGAAGTCGCGCTCCAGCTCACCCCGCTGGAAGGCTGCCAATACCTCATCCTGGTCGTTGAAAACGATGGCGGGCGCTTCGACCTTGAAGTGTGCCGGGTCCACCGCAGACGTCTTGACGACGGCCCGACCAATATTGCCGGAGAGGACCCGCAGGCCGCCACTGGGCAGGAAGGGGCGGTCGATGGGGCGCACGATATCCTCGTTCCTCGAAACGGAAGCACCCTCCCGCCAGGCCAGCCTGCCGCCGTCCAGGTAAGGTTCGCGGCAATAGGCGGCAAGTCCCGGCCCCACGATGGTGTTGACGTCGGCATGGAGCAACCCCGCCTGGAGCAATTGGCGGATGACGAACTGGAGGCCGCCCGCTTCGCGGAAACCGTTGACGTCCGCGCTTCCGTTGGGGTAGACGCGGGCCAAGAGGGGCACCACGTCGGAGATGGCCTGGAAATCGTCCCAATTGAGCTCTATGCATGCCGCCCGCGCCATCGCGATCAGATGCAGCGTGTGGTTGGTCGACCCGCCCGTGGCCATCAGGCCAACGATACCGTTGACGAAGGCGCGCTCATCCAGCACGTCGCATATCGGGGTATATCGGGCGCCCCCGTGCCAAAGCGAGACGGCCAGCCTGGCCGCTTCGCGCGTCAGCGCTTCGCGCAGCGGGGTATGGGGATTGACGAAAGAGGTGCCCGGCAGGTGCAGGCCCATGAACTCCATCAGCATCTGGTTGGAGTTGGCCGTCCCGTAGAACGTACAGGTACCCGGCCCGTGGTAAGCCCGGCTCTCGGCTTCGAGCAACTCCTCGCGCCCGACCTTGCCCTGCGCATAAAGCTGCCTCACCCTGGCCTTGTCATCGTTCCCGACCCCGGTAGTCATCGGCCCGGCCGGAACGAACACCGCTGGCAAATGGCCGAAGGCCAGCGCGCCCATGACCAAGCCTGGCACGATCTTATCGCACACCCCTAGGTACAGCGCCGCATCGAACATTTGGTGAGACAGCGCAACGGCGGTAGACATCGCGATCACGTCGCGGGAAAACAGCGACAGCTCCATGCCCGCCTGGCCCTGGGTCACGCCGTCGCACATGGCGGGCACCCCGCCGGCGAACTGCGCGGTAGCGCCCGCTTCCATCGCAGCCTCTTTCAGCCACGCGGGAAACTCACCCAGCGGCTGGTGTGCCGATAGCATGTCGTTATACGAGGAAACGATGGCCACATTGGGCCGGTCCTGGACTTTCAGCCATACCTTGGCCTGCTCGGGCATGGCCGCAAAGCCGTGGGCCAGATTCGTACAGGAAAGGCCACTGCGCTGGACTTTGGACCCGGCTCGGGCGCGGGTTTCCTCCAACCACCTCCGGCGCCGATCGCCTCCCCGGGCGACGATGCGCTCGGTGACCTCTTGCACTACGGGATGCAAAGACATGGCGTGCTTCCTCCGGAATCTCGACGGGCGGGCGCGGCCGGCGCGCCGGAGCGGCGCCGCAAATATCGCGCCCGACCCGGGGCTAGCCTTCCAGCGTCTTGAGTCGCCGCAATTGCGGAAACCATATCATCCATAGCAGCGCAACCGCGATCGTGCCCGCCCCGCCGATCAGCACGGCGGGCACCACGCCAAACAGCGCTGCGGTGACGCCAGACTCGAACTCGCCCAGCTGGTTCGAGGTGCCGATGAACAAAGAGTTCACGGCGCTCACCCTGCCCAGCATTTCGGGCGGGGTCTGCAGTTGCACCAGCGTGAAGCGGATCACGACGCTGACGACATCCGAAGCGCCCAAAACGAACAGCGCTGCCACGGACACGATCAGATTCGACGACAGGCCAAATACGATCGTGGCCAAGCCGAACACGCCCAAGGACGCAAACAGCACCGGGCCGACATTGCGCTTGATCGGATAATGCGCCAGCACGACAGACATGACCAAAGCGCCCACAGCCGGAGACGTCCGCAACAGTCCCAACCCCCAGGGCCCGGTCTCTAGGATGTCGCGCGCGTAAATCGGCAGCAACGCCGTCGCGCCGCCCAGTAGCACGGCGAACAAGTCGAGCGACAGGGTGCCCAGGATGACGGGCCGGCTGCGGATGAACGAAATGCCCGAGAAAACGGATTTCAGCGTAACGGGCTCTCTCGGGGCAGCCACCTTTTCGGCGCGAATGAGCGCCACCAGCACGCCGCCTAGGAAGAAGAATAGGCAGGCGACGACGTAGGCCGTCATGGAACCGAGCCCGTAGAGCAGCCCCCCCAGGGCTGGGCCCAGGATGTGCGCCGTCTGCGTCGCCGAGGTAGACCAGGCCGCAGCCTGGGGAATGAGCTCCCGCGGCACGACCCCCTGCACCAGGGCCGCCATGGTCGGCGATTCGAATGCCCGCGCAGCGCCGCCCAGGGCGACCAGCACAAGAATGGCATCGCGCGTGAGCCAGCCGTAATACGTGCCGAGCGCCAATGCGCCGGCGGCAAGCGACTCCACGAGCATGCAGATGCTTGCGATGGCCCGCCTGTCATAGCGATCGGCCACCTGTCCGACCACGAAAGTCAGCAACACCATCGGTACGAACTGCGCGAGCCCGACGAGCCCTAAATCAAACGCGCTGCCCGTGATCTCATAGACTTGCCAGCCGACGGCCACCGACAGCATCTGGAACGACAGCGTCGACATGACCCTGCCGAACCAGAACAGAATGAAGGGAGGATGCCGTGCAACCGAAGTGACCTGTCCGGCATCACTTCCCGAACGCATCGCCCATCTCTCGCGCACGTTGGGCGGCGGCCTGCATGGCGCGGACCAGGGCTTGCCGGAAACCTGCCTGAGCCAACACATCGAGGGCGGCAGCGGTGGTCCCGCCTTTGGACGTGACGCGTTCGCGCAAGACGGCCGGCGGGTCGGACGACGACGCGGCGAGGTTGGCGGCGCCCGCCAGGGTGGCCAAGGCCAGTTTGCGCGACTGTTCCGCATCGAGCCCCACGGCGAGCCCGCCTTCGATCAGCGCCTCGATGAACAAGAAAACGTACGCCGGCCCGCTGCCCGACAGGGCCGTCACGCCGTCCAGGTCATCTTCGCGCCCGACCCAGACGGTTTGTCCGACCGCTTGGAGAATGGCTTCGGCCTGGGCCCGATCGGCCTCGCCGACGCCATCGGACGCCGCCAAGCCCGTCACGCCCTGCCCGATCAGCGCCGGCGTATTCGGCATGCAGCGCACGAGCCGCTGCCAGGGGGCCGCCTCCGTGCCGAGCCAGCGCGCGAGGTCGACCATGCGGATTCCCGCGGCGATGCTGATCACCAGGCTATCTTTCAGCCACGGCCGGGTGGATGCGGCCACCTCCTTCATGACTTGCGGCTTCACTGCGTAGACCCAGACCTTGCAGCGCGACAGTGCCTCGTCGGGCGCGGCCGAGACGCTCGCCCCCCGCTCGGCCCAGGACTGGCGAACCGAGTCGTTCACCTCGACGACGTGGATGTTCGCCATGGGGCACAGCTTGCCGGCGAGGCCGGAAATCAGCGCGGCGGCCATATTGCCGCCGCCGATGAACGCGATGGAAAGATCTGGAGTCATGTCAGTTCCGATGAAGGCGATGAATGCGGTTGCGCGCTCACGGGTGGGCGAGCGCCGAAAATGGCGGTGCCGACTCGTACGACCGTGGCGCCGGCCGCCACCGCGGCCTCCAAGTCGTCCGACATGCCCATGGACAGCGTATCGAGCTGCAGCCCGGCGCGGTTCAAATCATGCATCAGATTCGCCAGGCGGGCGAAGACCTCACGCTGTTCGCGCGGGTCTTTCTGGGGTGCGGGAATGCACATCAGCCCCCGCAGGCGCAGCCGGGGCAGTGCCTGGACGGCAAGCGCCAGGTCAAGCGCATCTTCCGGCGCCACGCCGCTCTTGGTAGGCTGGGCGTCGATGTTGACCTGTATGCACAGTTGCAACGCCGCCGCACCCGCCGGCCGGAGATCCGAGAGCCGCTGCGCGATCTTGAGGCGATCGATGCTATGCACCCAGTCGAAATGGGCGGCCACATGCTTGGCCTTGTTGCTCTGCAAAGGGCCGATGAAGTGCCACTCAGTATCAGGCCTCAGGTCCTGGAGCCTGGACAGTTTCTCGACCGCCTCTTGGACGTAGCTCTCGCCAAAGGCACGCTGGCCGGCGCGATAGGCCTCCCGCACCGCCTCCGCCGGGAAGGTCTTGGAAACGGCGATCAATCGCACCTGTTTCGGATCGCGCCCGCAATCCAGGACGGCACGCTCGAGGCGGGCGCGAACCGCGAGAAGGTGATCGGCAATAGACGACATGGAATGACAACCCGTTTTAGCCCAGGACCGAGGTCTGCACGAAAATCCCGGCGAACACCGAAAAGCCGAACCAGGTGTTGTGCAAGAAAGCCCGGAAGCACGCTGCGCGGTCGCGGTTCCGTATCCACCAGAGGTGCCTGGCCGCGACTCCCGCCGCGCAGGCGAGGCCCGCCGCATAGGCCCAGCCGTAGTCGAGCATGGCGCCGACGACGCCCAGCAGCGCCAACGTTGCGACATAGCAGAAGCCTACCGCTGCGACGTCCCATCGGCCAAAAGTGATGGCCGAGGTGCGCAACCCGAGCTTGAGGTCGTCCGGACGATCGACCATGGCGTACTCGGTGTCGTAGGCCACGGCCCAGAAAATATTGGCCGCCAACATGATCCATCCCTCCAGCGGGATGGTCTCCAACACGGCGGCATAGGCCATCGGAATCCCAAAGCCGAAGGCGATGCCCAGGTAAGCCTGGGGGATGGCAAAAAAACGCTTGAACTTGGGATAAGTCGCCGCCAGGAAGACAGCCACCACCGACAAGGCCCACACCAGCTTGTTCATCGGGAGGATCAACACCAATGAGACGAGCGCGAGCGCGATGGACACGCCCAGGGCCTCGTTGGCGGTGATCAACCCGGAGGTGAGGACCCGGTCGCGCGTGCGCTCGACGTAGCGGTCGACATCCCGGTCGAAATAGTCATTGATGGCACAGCCCGCCGACCGCATCAGGGCGGTACCGGCCACGAAGGCGAACACGTAATACAGCGAGGGCCGCCCCTGGCTGGCCGCCCAAAGCGCCCAGAGCGTGGGCCAGACGAGCAGCAGTATGCCGATGGGCTTGTCGATGCGCACCAGCCGAGCGTACAGGGCGAGGCGCTGGAATACCGTCGGGGAAAGCGAACTGTTCATCCCCATATGGTAACAAGCCGCCGGATTTCCCGGCGGCCATCCCGCCCCTACAGGCTGCGCAGGGCAAAGCGTTTGAGCTTGCCCGTCTCCGTCCGGGGCAAGGCGTCGACGAAGCGGATGACGCGCGGGTACTTGTACGGGGCGATGGTTTGCTTGACGTGCTCCTGCAGGGTCTTGACCAGCTCGTCTCCCGGCTCGAACCCGGGGCGCAGGACGACGAAGGCCGCCACCACCTGGCCCCGTTCCTCGTCCGGCATCCCCACCACGCCGCATTCGGCCACGGCTTCATGCTGCAGCAGCGCACCCTCCACTTCCGGACCGGCAATGTTGTAGCCGGCCGAGATGATCATGTCGTCGGTGCGCGCTTGGTAATAGAGGTAACCGTCTTCGTCCATCAGGAAAGAATCGCCGGTCAAGTTCCAGCCGTTCCTGACGACGTTTGCCTGGCGCTCGTCGGCCAGGTATTTGCACCCGGTCGGCCCCCGCACGGCCAGGCGCCCCACCGTGCCAGGAGGCAGGGAACGCATCGACTCGTCGACGATGCACACCTCATAGCCCGGCACCACCTTGCCGATCGCTCCTCTGCGCACCTGGTCGCCGGCGCTGGAAATGAAGATATGGATCATCTCGGTGCTGCCGATGCCATCGGTCATCTCGATCCCGGTCGCCTGCTTCCAAAGCTGGCGCGTGGCGTCCGGCAGGGCCTCGCCAGCGGAAACCGTATGGCGGAGGCTGGAAACGTCGTAACTCCCGGCCAGGGCTGCCATCTGGCGGTAAAACGTCGGCGCGGTGAATACGATGGTCGCCCGCGCAGACTGGATGATGTCCAGCAGTCCGGCCGGAGTCAGCTTCTCGGCCAGCACGGTAGAGGCACCGGCCCGCAACGGGAAGCACAGCATGCCGCCCAGCCCGAAAGTGAAGGCCAGGGGCGGCGTGCCGCAAACGACGTCGTCCGGGCGCATGTCGAGAATCGAACGCGGGAAAAGATCGCACATGGCGAGCACGTCGCGGTGGAAGTGCATGCAGCCCTTCGGGCTGCCCGTCGTGCCACTGGTGAACGCGATCAGGCACACGTCGTCGGCCGCGGTGTCGCACGGGGCGAACGACGCCGACTTGGCGCGCGCCAGGCTTTCCAGCGATTCGCTGCCTTCGTCGTTGAAATATCGCACTTGGGCAAGTGTCGGACAGTGCATGGGCCCGGGCCGCATGCACGCCTCCAATTCGTCCCGCAAGCGCGCGTCGCACAGCGCCGCGCTCACCTGCGCCTTGTCCAGAATGGGCTTGAGCTCGGCCGCGCGCAGCAGCGGCATGGTCGGCACCGCCACCAGGCCCGCCTTGATGGTTGCGAGGAGCGCGGCGGCCATGGCGGGATTGTTTGGCCCCCGCAAGAGGACCCGATTGCCCGGGACCAGCCCCATGTCTTCGGTCAGCACGCGAGCCAGGCGGTCGACCCGATCCTGCAGCTCGCGGTAAGTGATGCACCGGCGCTCTCCGGCCTCGATGGTCCAGATCGCCGGCCGCTCGCCATGCCCCGCGGCAATTGCCCCGTCCACGAGCTCCGCGGCACAGTTGAACCGGGCCGGGTAGCGGACGGCGGGATGATCCAGCAAGAACGTCGGCATGGACTCGGGCGGGGGAAGATGATCGCGCGCAAACGTATCGAGGTGTCCCGAGCGTTCCATGGTGTGGCTCTCCAGCGATGCGCACGGCAAGCGGCCGCGCAGTGACGGAACAGAATTAATTTAGCCTAAAATTTTTAAACCTCAAATAATTGTCGAGCGGTCTGCCGGAAAGGGAAATAGAAAAAATCCCTGCATCGCGACACGGGCGATACAGGGATTTCCAGGAGGAGCCGCCGGTTCGAAGCACCCAGCCCCTGCCCCGGCGGTTTTCGGAGCAAAACGCCTATTGCAGCAAGCTGCGCAGCATCCACGCGGCTTTTTCGTGGTATTCCAGGCGCTGGGTAAGCAGGTCGGCCGTGGGCTCGTCGTTGGCGGCGTCGGCCACTTTCAGCGTCGCGCGCGCGGTCTTGGCCACGGCTTCGTGGCCGATCACCAGCTGGCGCACCATCTCGAGCGCCTCAGGCACGTCGGTCGGCTCCTTGATGGTGGAAAGCTTGCTGAACTCGCGGTAGGTACCCGGAGCAAAGTGGCCCAGGGCGCGGATGCGCTCGGCGACGTCGTCGATGGAGTTCCACAGGTCGGTGTACTGGGTCATGAACATTTCGTGCAGGGTGTTGAACATCGGCCCCGTCACGTTCCAGTGGAAGTTGTGCGTCATCAGGTACAGCGTGTACGTATCAGCCAGCAGCTTGGACAAGCCCGCGGCGACTGCGGCACGATCCTTGTCCGAGATGCCGATGTCGATGCGCGGCGCACCGACGGACGAACGGGCGGTACCCGTCTTGGTGCTTGTCTTCTTTGTTGCCATTGTGGACTCCCTTGGGTGTGGGTGAGAAAAAGCCGGAGCGGCCTACAGGATACTAGATCGGGGCGGATCGCTATAGCTCAAGCGCAAAAATACGTCACGACGCCGTCTCGGCTTCGAGCATGGTCACGCCGTTCAGCCGGCATGACCGGATGGTGGCAATGAGGGTCTCGATCGCGGCGGTGCGCGGGAAGCTCTTGCGCCATGCCAGCACGACGCGCCGGTCGGGCACCGGCTCTTCGAACGGGATGTACCGCAGGAGGTCCCGCGGGTCGGGCTCGGCCGGCACCGATGACATGGGCAGCACGGTAATGCCTATGCCAGAGGCCACCATGTGCCGAATCGTCTCCAGCGAAGAGCCTTCGAAAGTCCGCTGGATGCCCTCGTTGGTGGCGGAAAACCGCGACAGCTCCGGGCACACTTCGAGCACCTGGTCCCGGAAGCAGTGGCCGGTACCCAGCAGCAGCATCGTTTCGCTCTTGAGCTCCTCGGCCTTGACGCGGCTGCGGTTCGCGAGGGGGTGCCCCTTGGGAACCGCGACGATGAACGGCTCGTCATACAGCGGCTGGATCGCCAGGCCGGTATCGGGCAGCGGCAGCGCCATGATGGCGCAGTCGATTTCGCCTTGCCGCAGCAGCTCCAGCAGCCGGACGGTGAAATATTCCTGCAGCACCAGGGGCATCTGCGGCGCGACCTCGATCAGCTTGGGCACGAGCTGCGGCAGCAGGTACGGGCCGATGGTATAGATCACTCCCACCCTCAACGCTCCCGAGAGCGGATCCTGCCCCTGCTTGGCGATTTCTTTCAGGTTGGCGCTTTCCTCCAGCACTTTCTGCGCTTGCGCCACGATCCGCTGGCCGATGGGGGTGATGCCGACCTCGGCGCCTCCCCGCTCGAAGATGGTCACGCCCAACTCGTCTTCCAATTTGCGTATGGCCACGGACAACGTGGGCTGGCTGACGAAGCAAGCTTCGGCGGCGCGGCCGAAATGCCGTTCGCGTGCTACCGCGACGATGTACTTCAATTCGGTCAGGGTCATGACACGCCTCTCTCAAGCTTTCAGGAAATCTTCGCGCCCGCGCATCCACCGGGCCAGATGGGCCGACACCACGTCAGGGGCACGTGCCATCAGGTCGGCTGCGGCCTCGTGCGCTTGTTCAGCGATCTCCAGGTCATTTTCGAGATCGGCGAACCGCATCAGCGCCAGGCCGGACTGCCGCACGCCCAGGAACTCCCCGGGGCCGCGCAGCTCGAGGTCCCGCCGGGCGATCTCGAAACCGTCCGTGGTTTCATGCATGGTGCGAAGCCGGGCCTTGGCGACCTGCGACAGCGGGGTTTGGTACAGCAGCACGCAGACGGACTCGGCCGCCCCGCGCCCCACCC
>NZ_JADGHH010000339.1 GCF_019689535.1 Pigmentiphaga sp. | reverse complement strand
GCGCACGCGTACAGGTGGTGGTTGCGGGCCTCATTGCGGCAGGCCCGCGCGGTTCGGCGGTGCTTGCCGTGGACGGTCGCCCGGCGCGCGCTTACCCCGTCGGCGCCGAAGTGGCTCCCGGGGTGTTGCTGGCCGAGGTGCGCGGGACGGGCGTGGTGCTCGACCAGGCCGGCCAGCGCGTAGAGGTGCAGGCGGCCAAGCTGCCGCCGGTAGACGGGATCCGCAGCGTCGCCGTCTCTCGCTGACCGGGCCCCGGCAGGGCTTCAGGCCTTGGCAGGCAGGACGCCGCGGCGCATCTGGTCCAGCTCGATCGATTCGAACAGCGCCTTGAAGTTGCCTTCGCCGAAGCCTTCGTCGCCCTTGCGCTGGATGATTTCGAAGAAGATCGGTCCGATGACCGTTTGCGTGAAGATCTGCAGCAGCAGCCCGCCGCCTGGCGCGCCGTCGAGCAGGATGCGGTTCTTGGCGAGTCGCGCCGTGTCCTCGCCGTGCCCGGGCAGACGCTGGTCCAGCAGCTCATAGTAAGTGTCCGGGGTATCCAGGAACACGACGCCCGAACGGCGCAGGGCTTCGACGGTCTCGTAGATGTCGTCGGTGCCCAGGGCTATGTGCTGGATGCCTTCCCCGTGATACCGGTCCAGGTATTCCTGGATCTGGCCTTTTTCGTCCTTTCCTTCCTCGTTGATGGGGATGCGGATGCGCCCGCAGGGCGAGGTCATGGCTTTGGATTTGACGCCGGTCACCTGGCCTTCGATGTCGAAATAGCGGATTTCGCGGAAGTTGAAGATCCGTTCGTAGAACCCGGCCCATTCGGCCATGCGGCCCCGGTGCACGTTGTGCGTCAAGTGGTCGATCGCGGTCAGGCCTACGCCCCGGTGCGTGGCGTCGCGGCTGGCGTTCTCGAGGTCCAGCGGCTCGAAATCCACGTCGTAGATGTCGATGTCGCCGATGCCTCCTGCGCGTCCGTTCTTGCCACGCCACCGGTCCACGAAATAGATGAGCGAGTCGCCAATGCCTTTGATGGCAGGGATGTTCAGCTCCATGGGGCCGCTGCGGCCGTCAAAGCCCCATGCCCCAAGCTCCAGCGCGCGCCGGTAGGCCGCCGCCGCGTCTTCGACCCGGAAGGCGATGGCGCATATCGACGGCCCGTGCAGGCGAGCGAAGCGCTGGGCGAAAGAGTCCGGTTCCGCGTTGACGATGAAATTGATGCCGCCCTGGCGGTAGAGCAACACGTTCTTGTGGCGGTGCCGCGCGATCGCCTTGAATCCGAGACTTTCGAATACTTTGCCCAGGGCGGCCGGGTCGGGTGCGGCGTATTCGACGAATTCGAATCCCGCGGTTCCCATGGGGTTGTCCCAAGGTTGGAAGGTCGAGCTCATGTCGGTCTCCCGTGCAAGCGCGTCGAGGGTGATAAAGGGAGATTGTAGGAAGTGAGCCGGGGCAATAGATTTCAAATGTTGCCCACTAACTCAACTATTAGGCAATAAAATTTCCCAAAAAATCGATTGATCGGAAGAATATGCTTGAAACTGAACTGGACCGGACGGACTGGCGCATCCTGGCGGAACTGCAGCGCGACGGACGGCTCACCAACCAAGAGTTGGCCGAGCGCGTCGCGCTTTCGCCGAGTCCTTGCCTGCGGCGCGTCAGGCGGCTGGAAGAGCGGGGCGTCATCCGCCAATACGTCGCGGTCGTGGATGCGGAAAAGGTTGGGCTGGGGCTACTGGCGTATGTCAGCGTGAGGCTGCAGAAACACGTCGACGGCGGGCACGCGCCGATCGATCAGTTTGCGCGGGACGTCCAGTCTTGGCCGGAGGTCGTCGCCTGCTACGCGATGACCGGCGACATGGACTACCTGATGCGGGTCCAGGTGCGGGACCTGGCGCACTTCTCGAAGTTCGCGCTCGACACCTTGATGAAACATCCGTCGGTGGTGGACATGCGATCCAGCTTCGCCTTGTCCACCATCAAGGAATCGATCCCCGGCGTGGAGCTTCCCCTGGCCCCCGCGCGATGAGGGGGCGCTTGGTTCGGCCTGGACCTCCGGCGGTTGGGGGGCGCCGGGGT
>NZ_JADGHH010000338.1 GCF_019689535.1 Pigmentiphaga sp. | reverse complement strand
GATTTCGACCACGAACGGTTGCCCCAGCTGCTGCGACAGCTCATTGGCCAACGCGCGGAAGATCACATCCGACACGCCGCCCGCGGCAAACGGCAGCACGAGGCGGACCGGTTTGTTCGGATAATCGGCAGCCTCATCGGCCGACACCGTGCAGGGAAGCGCGGTCGCGATGAGCGCGCTGGACAATGACGCCCGCCATGCAACCGCGGCGCGCCGCGATAGCTTCCAAGCCATCAATTTCATTGCAGCCTCCAGAAGGGTGACATCTCGCCATGACTCGACGCCCCTCATCCTAGAGACGACCACCTATTCCAACAAACCATTCGTATTTGTGGATTTTTCGGATTTCCAGATAGATAGCCTGCCCCATTTCGATCGCACGAAACCGGGACATGGCGCACTGGGTCGATGCGCGCCGGGTACCAAGCGGGTGCAAAGGCGAGGTTCGGCGAGAACGCGCTGCCCCATCTCGAGGCAGCTACGCCGACGAGACCCGTTTCTTGGACGGCGCATGAGCCGCGGCAGCCATTGCCGGACGAGAAAGCGCCCACTGAGGCTCCAGCTCCTGCATCAATTGGCCAAACCAATCCGTGAATGCACGAACGGTGGGAGAAAGCTGGCGGTTCTTCGGATACATCACCGATAGGGGAACGGTCGGCGCTTTCAACTCTGGCAACACCTGGCGCAGCGCGCCACTACGCAGATGGGGAATGACCATGTAACTGGCCGCCCGTATCAACCCCAAACCCTCCAGGCCGCTGCAGACATAAGCGTCCGTGTCGTTAACAGTAATACGCTCTGGGACGCGTATAGCACGCTCCTCGCCATCGACGACGAACGTCCAGTGCATGCTTCGTCCGCTCCGACTAGATATGAACCCCACTGCATGGTGATTCTTCAAATCGTCCAGCGACCGGGGTTCGCCATATGCCGCGAGATAAGCCGGCGAGGCACACGTCACCCACTCAAACCCAGCAACGCGGCGCGCGACGAGGGTGGCCGAATCCTGGGGAACGCCCGCGCGAATCACGCAATCGACCCCCTCCTGGACAAGGTCGATCGTCTTATCCCCAGATGTCAGGATCAGTTCGACATCGGGATACGTCTCCTGGAAACGCTTGATGGCTGGTAACACGAACAAGCGCGCTATCGAGGACGTCGTATCCACGCGCAACTTGCCCCGGGGCCTCCCCGCGCTGCCGGGAAACGAGGCCTCGAC
The DNA here is from genome assembly GCF_019689535.1 of Pigmentiphaga sp. Classification (GTDB taxonomy): domain Bacteria; phylum Pseudomonadota; class Gammaproteobacteria; order Burkholderiales; family Burkholderiaceae_B; genus Pigmentiphaga. The sequence continues at coordinate 849 of NZ_JADGHH010000338.1, read as the reverse complement.
CATTTCGATATCCGACAACAAGCGACGGCAATGGTCGTAATAGAGGGTGCCATCCGGCGTGAGGCTCAAATGCCGCGTGGTCCGCTGCAGCAGCCTGACTCCTAGGTAGGTTTCCAGCTCCTTGACTATTCGCGTGACCGACGAAGCGGGCATGCCTAGGCTCTCAGCCGCCTTGCCAAAGCTGTGCGCCTCGACGACGCGCGTGAAAACCTGCATCGCCTGAAGTCGATCCATTCCGGTGCCCCTGTATGCTTCGTTCTGCCGGTAACGACGCCATCAGTATTGCTGATTTTCAGCGGGAAATTCTTCCAAATTTGCGAAAAAACGATTTCGCACGGACGTGCGAGAGGGGAGATGGGCTACGGCGTTGCGTGGAAATCGCGTGGCAAAGCGTGCTGCACCGTTGCAAGGCGCTTCCTGCACAGCGCGACCGACTTTCAAACCACCCCCAGCAGCGACTCCAGCCGACTCGGGTCACGCGCCAGTTCGTCGCTGGCTGCGCGCAGGCAGATCCGCCCGCGTTCCAAGACAATGGCCTGCGTCGTCATTTGCAAGGCCACGATGGGATGCTGCTCAACCACCACGGCAGTGATCCCGCCCTGCTGCATCATCTGCCGGACGGACTGGGCCACCTCTTGCGCCACGATGGGTGCGAGCCCCTCCAGCGGCTCATCCAGCAAGAGCAGCGCGGGATTCGTCATCAGCGCGCGGCCGATGGCCAGCATTTGCTGCTCTCCACCGGAGAGCTGGTCACCATAATGCCCTCGTCGCTCCTGGAGGCGGGGGAAAAGCGACCAGACAGCCTGCTTGTTCCATGGTCCCGGGCGGGCCACGACGTCTAGGTTCTCC
>NZ_JADGHH010000083.1 GCF_019689535.1 Pigmentiphaga sp. | reverse complement strand
ACCTCAATGTGCTTCGTTTCCAACGATGGCCTCCTTGCGAACGAGGGGGTCAGTTCCTCGTGTCGCTAGGGGGTCAATTTACGGTGTCGCCTGACACCTGGTGAGCCCGTTCATCGATGTCACGCGGATTGAACACGTTCCCCTGGGCATCGCGCTCATCCCACACGGGCATGTATTCCTGCCCACATTCTCGACAGAAGTGCAGGGCGTACAACCGCCGGCTGCGGTCTCCAGGAACGAACTGGCTGCCCTCTAGGGTGAGATAACGCTGCCCAGCCGGCTCAAGGGTTCCATAAACCTTGCTCCCCCCTGAAATGAACTGATGGAGCTTGAAGGCGAACAGACTGCGCCCGCCCTCGGAGGAAGGCTTGTCGGTGGTGCGATAGGCCAGGAGCAGGAAATCGGCGAGCGTCGACCGTGCTGCGCCGAAATCGACTCCTGCGTCTTCGGCCAGGCGCTTGGCCGCGTCGTCCAGCGTCATCGGCTGCGCGCGCCGCCATTTGCCTTCGTCACGGGTCAGGCCGAGCGTGAGTTCGACCCAAACCGCGAGCGGGTGCCGGGCGAGCTCCTCATAACCTGCCGATTCCGGAACCCCCGCTTCGATGGCTTCTGCCAACTGCGGGCGCACATGGTCGATCAACAAGTGCTCCGGAGAGATCCGCTGCAGGGTTTCCGTGATGACGTTGGCAGCCGTCAGACGGGTACCAAACAGGCGGCAGGCCACCTCGGCAACCTTCTGGTTCTTTTCCTGCTCGGTACCTTCAGTGGCCATCGTTGCCGACGTACCGATGCACTGCAGATGCTCCGAAAGGGCTTCACGTACCCGACGCACCAGCAGGGCAACATCAGCCCCCTGCCGCCCCCGATAAGTATGCAGTTCATCCAGGACGAGAAAACGCAACCCTTGGGCATTGCGGATGACGGCCTTGTCCTTGTCATCCTGACGCGTCATGAGCAGTTCCAGCATCATGAAGTTCGTCAGCAGGATGTCCGGAGGATTGGCCGCCATGCGCTGGCGCTCTTCATCACTTTCCTGGCCGGTATAGCGGCCAAAGGTGACCGGCGGCTGGTCGCCGTAATCACCGAGAAACTTGCCAAGCTCCTCAAGCTGGCTGTTGGCCAGCGCGTTCATGGGGTAAATGACAATCGCGCGGGTGCGCGGCGTCGGAGCCGATTGCTTGGCCTTCAGGATGGCATCGACAATGGGAATGAAGTAAGCCAGAGACTTGCCCGAACCGGTTCCGATAGTCAGGACGTAGCTCTCCCCACTCTGGGCGAAAACGATAGCCTCTTCCTGGTGCTTGAATAAATCGAGCGACACTCCGGCGCTGCCATCTGATTTGCCGGCGCGAAATATCCGCCCGCATTCTGGATGCAGCACCCCATCGGCGACCAACGCTTCGACCGACTTTCCTAGCTTGAAGTTGGGATTAACTTGGACAAGGGGGGCTGGCCAGTACCTGCCTGAGGCGTAGGCCTTGTCGACAAAACCCCTTATATCTTCGGCATGGATGCGGGTAAAGCTTCGAGTGAAGGTGGCGTAGTCCTTGATAAGATTTTCTCGAAACTGGAAAACGTCCATGTACCCCCCTATCCGACGTAGACCGATGCCCCCTGAGCGTTCCCCTGAACCCTGCGTCCACATCGACAAAATTGCGGAACCGCCTGCGTACTAAGCCAAGCGTCTTTTGACTGCGTATTTTGATTCATTTGCCACAAGATTGCAGTCATACCGGCGGGGCGACCCCGGAGGCTTGGCTCATCGCGCTTCATGGGTGAAACCTCACGTCTAGAGGGAGCATCAGACTAGACCCGATCGAACGGCCTCAATCAGCAAAGCCGCATCCCGCGCGCTCTCGAGCGTTCGAATCTCACGCACCAGGTTACTGAACGTCCTCCAATGCATTCCCTTGGGTTTCTGCCAGCCATTCCACTCCCCATCAGGGGCCAGTCGCGCTTCGATCTTCCGCTGCTTATCCCAACCCCGCCGCACCGCATTCTTACGCTGGCTGGGATAAGCCAACCCAAGACACCGTCGGCATCCTAATCCGGCCCCCAGGTACAGCTTGCTCACCCTTCGCCCGCATGCTTGGCAGACGAACCAAACCCGCTCTCCACCGAAGCGGCAACCAGTCGCCTGAGTAGCGATCACTGCGTGCACCTTGGATCCGCCGTAAACATACTCGACGCTCTCGCGCATATTGGCGACAAGCCGCCCTGCTCTGCGCAGCTCCCTCACATCCAGGGAATGGAGCGCGGTGGTCAAACGCCTCACGGCCGGCCGGCCCGCGCCCTTCCGGCGCCCCCCACGCATCAGTCAGCCGCTCCTTTGATTTCGAAATTCTTAGGAAAGTTAAGTCCCGCCTCAGCACCTGCATCCAGCATCAGGACTGGCTCGACACCTCTCGGATCCCGAACAGTGCTGCTAAGCGTTCGCCCAGCTTCCCGAAACCCTACAGAGCATTGGGATCGTGCATTTGGCGGCATCGACAATGATGGACGCCGACGATTCGGGGCGTGATCGATGAAGGGCCGGAGCAGTTTGTAGAACACGGTGGGATACCGGAGAGTTAACCTTTCGATGACTCCCCACTCTTCGTCATCGAACCGGCCCTGGTACCACGTCGCGAGCGCCCCTAGCAGTCGCTGGCGCCTGTCGTCGTCATGACGCCCCACCTCGACTCCATCAAACCCGAAGGGCTCTGCCACCCGCTTCCTGAATGACTGCTGCAAGGCCCGCAGTTTGGATGGCCCACCGACCAGGTCGGAACCCACCAACCGGTTTCCGACCAGCGGCAGCACGAGCACATGCATATGCGGCGCGCCCTCATCGAGATGAACGTCCGCGCTCATGATGTTTCCCAAGCCACCAAATCCGTCTGCAACCCATCCCAGACAAGCCGCGAAGTATGGACGTTCCTCACGGAAAGCCCCTTTGGGCAGACTGAAGACGAACTCTATGGCGCGTACCCCGTCTGAACGCTGCCTCCTTAGCCCTGGACCTTTACCCCAACCTGCTATCGCCAGGCGCTGACGGAAGGTCTCCATGACATCGGCGGCACGCGAGGCACCAGCCAGGCAGTAGTTGAGACCGACGAGGTGTGATTGGATGGCCGGATTACTGCGGACATCGAAATCGCGCTTGTTGTGAAACGCCGCGTCACGAAGCTTTTTCTCGCTCTTGATCTTCTGCAGGCGCATGAAGGCAACGGACGTCATTCGGCACCCCCTTCCAGCACGCGCCGAATTTCAGCGACCGGCCAGGCGAGCCGGCCATGAATGCGTCTAGGCTGCAGGGGGCCCCTACCAGACGACGCCCACATCCGCAGGGTTTGCGGCTGCCGGTTCAAATGAAGAGCGGCTTCGCGGGTAGGAAGGACAGCACGAGTTTCGTGCTCGAGAGGAGTAAACGACCGCATGTTGGCGTCTCCCAGAAGGGGGGAGAGCGCCTGCCTTTCTTTGGGACGCACGTGCCCTCCCCAAGTTAATGGGAAAGAGGCACTCCTGCGCCTTGGATCTCGGCCTGTTTAGACCTGTAGAAAAAATACTAGGTTCGTGCGCCGCTTGCAACTGGGTAGCGCTGAGCCCTCGAAAAATGGGTCATCGAGGGGTACACAGGGGGTACACAGCTTAATTTTGGCCGAATCTGCCAGACCCGCGTGAACCTAAGTCCTTGATTTTATTGGTGCCGGTGAAAGGAATCGAACCCTCGACCTTCTCATTACAAGTGAGCTGCTCTACCAACTGAGCTACACCGGCAGAAGGCCGGATTGTAATGGAAAATGCGCGGGCTCGGCCTCGGCCATCAGGCCGCGGCGCTGGCCGCCAGGCGCGCCGGGTCGACAGACCAGGCGCTCCATGACCCGGCGTACAAGGCGGGCTGGATGCCCAAGTCTTGCACGGCGGCGATGAGGTATGCGGCGGCGACGCCTGAGCCGCAGTAGGCGACGGCGGGTGGGGCGTCGGCGTCGAGCAGGCCGAGGCCGCGAGCCAGCTCGAGGCGCCGCTCGCGCGGCAGCAGGCGCCCTTCGGCATCCTGCCATTGCCCGGCCGGGCTGTTGACCGCGCCGGGCAAGTGCGAGGGCTGCACGCCATCGCCCGCATAGTTGGCCGCGGAACGCGCATCGATGAGCCGGAAGGCTTGGGGGTTGGCAGCGATCTCTTCGGTGCCGATGCCCTGCAGGGCGGGCAATGCGGCTGCGCTCTCCGGCTCGGTCTCGGCGACGGCGTCGCCCGCAGCACGCCAGGCCTTCAGGCCACCGTCGAGGATGCGCACCTTGGGCAGCCCCGCCCAGGTCAATACCCACCAGGCGCGGGCAGCCGCCGTGCCGTTTGCCGCGTCATAGACCACAATGCCGGCGTCGCGGTCTATCCCGGCCTGCGCAACCCAGGCCAGCACGGCTTCCCGGGACGGCAGGGGCAGCCGACCTTCAGCGGGGTTGCCGGGCGCCGCATAGTGCACGGGCAACGAGGTTTCCACCGATCCGGGAATCAATCCCGCCGGCGGTTGGGCATGCGCTTCGGCCGCAACGTACACGGGCGTGACGCGACGCTCCGGCGCGGCGAGCGCGACAACCAGTCGCGCGGCAGGGATGAAGGGAGAAGCGACGGTAGAAGCGGCTGCGACAGACATGGGTTGACTCCTTATCGATTGCGATCGCCTTGCAGCAAGTGCGCGCCGGCCTGGCGCGGCATGGCAAGCGTCATGCCCACACTGGCCAGTGCGATCGCGGCCAGCACGGCATAGGTCCATGGATAGGCTTGCCCGGGATTCAAGCTCCCGAGCGAAGCGCTGCCCTTGAGCAGCAGCGCCGCGGCAGCGACGCCGATGGCGACGGTGAGGTTTTGGATGGCGAGAAAGAAGCTCGTGGCGGCGGCGAGCTGCGGGCGTGCCACGTCGGCATAGGCCAAGGTGCCGTACGCGTTCATTTGCAGGGACCTTGCCCAGCCGAACCCCAACAGTGCCATCGCATAAAACGCCAACGCGCCCTGCGGCGGAATGATGCCCGCCAGCGCCAGGCAAGCGGCGGCGAGCACGCCATGCAGGAGCAACCCGTTGCGATATCCCATGCGCCGCAGGATGCGCGCGCTGAAGAATTTCATGGCGAATCCTCCCACGGCAGGCAGGAGCACGACCAGGCCAGCTTCGAGCGGGCTGTAGCCGTCGCGTTGCTGCAGGGTCACGGGCAACAGGAACGGCACGCCGCCCACCGCGATGCGGAAAACCGAACCGCCGGCCATGGCGTCGCGGAAACTGCGCACCCTGAGCAGCGCCAGCGCGAGCACCGGTTCGGCCACGCGGCGCGCATGACGTACGTATACCGCCAGCGTCGCCACCCCGGCCGCGAGCGCGACGAGTGCCCAGTGCAGCGTGCCCCGCCCTTCGGCCAAGGTCACCAGGCCCCATGTCAGGCTGGCAAACCCTGCGCCCGTCAACAGTGCGCCGCGCACGTCGAAGCGTCCGCCCGGCTTGCCCTCGGTGGCCGGCAAGAAGCGCCACACCAACCACAGTGCCCCCAGGCACAGGGGGCCATTGATCCAGAATATCCAGCGCCACCCCACATAGGTGGTCAGCAGGCCGCCCAGGAATGGGCCCACCATAGGCGCGATCATCGCCAGGAGGATGACGAGGGCCATGGCTTCGACGATCTCGTGCTTGGCAGCGGTGCGCAGCACGATCAGGCGCCCGACAGGCGCCATCAAGGCCCCAGCCATGCCCTGGACGAAGCGCAATGCGATCAAGACGGCGGCGTTGGGCGCCAGGCCGCACGCGAGCGAGCTCAGGAGGAAGAGCCAGATCGCGCCGGAAAATACCTTCTTGTCGCCATAGCGGTCGGCCAAGCGGCCGCTGAGCGGAATGAGCAGCGTGAGCCCCAGCAGGTATGCCGTGATGGTCGCGCTCAAGGTGACGGCATCGCTGCCCAGATCGACGGCCATGGCGGGCAGCGCCGAGGCCACGCTAGTGGCATCGAGCTGCTCGACGAAGAAGATGGAGGAAACGATCCACGCCGTGCGGCGCGTGAGCGGCGAAAGACTGGCGGCGCGCGCCTCGCCGGAAGCAACCGTGGACGACATCAGGCAGCCTTAGGCACTGCGGCCAAGCCACGCGCGGAAATGGGATCGTCCGCGCCACCGGCGATCAAGGTCCGCAGCATCTGCTTGACGGCCTGGCGCTGTGCCGGCGTTTCCCATTGGTGCTTGGCAAACTCGCCGGCGACGCGGCCGGGCCGGTCGAACACGAGGATGCGGTCGGCCATGCCCAGGGCTTCTTCGAGCGAGTGCGTAATCTGGAGCACGGTCTGCCCGTGGGCCTTGGCGATGCTCTGGAAATCGCTGCGCAGGGCGGCCGCCGTGACTTCGTCGAGCGCGCCGAAGGCTTCGTCCACGATCATGACCTCGGGCCGCGTGATCAAGGCACGCGCCAATGCCACGCGCTGGCGCATGCCCCCGGACAACTGCTGGGGATGCGCGTGCTCATAGCCCGCGAGCCCGACCTTGCGCAGCATCTCGACGGCGCTGGCCTCGGTCTGGGGCGACCGGCGGCGCAGGATTTCCAACGGCATGAGCACGTTTTCGAGGGCGGTGCGCCACGGCAGCAGGCGGTCAGTCTGGAATACGCAGCCTATGCGCCCGCGTAGCTCGTTGAAGTCCCGGTGGGGATCGACGCCCAATACGCGCACCAGGCCGGCCGTTGCCTGCGCCAGGCCCAGTACCAGGTTGGCAGTGGTCGATTTGCCGCAGCCCGTCCGGCCCACGATGCAGACGTGTTCGCCCGCCTCGACGGAGAAACTCAAGTCTGCGATCGCCGCTTCCTGGTGCCGCTTCGCGAAGCGCTTTTCCACGTGCACGAATTCAATGGCCTTAGACATCGCCGCGTACTCCGTCCTGGCCCCGGTACGACAGGAAATGCCGTTCGAAGCCGCTCAAGACCTGGTTGCTGAGGATCACGAACAACACCAGCACCGCCGTCCAGACAATGGTTTGGTCCATGCGGAACATCTCTTGCGAAACGCGCAGCTGGTGGCCGATGCCCGTCATGCCGCCCAGCAATTCGGCCATGATGGTGACGCGCGTGGCGTTGCCGATATTGATGCGCCATACGGTAAGCAACGATGGCAGGACGGCTGGCCACCACAGGATGCGCACCTTCTGCCAGACCGTGGGCCGCATGGATTGCACGAGGTCTACCCAGTCGCGAGGAATGCCGCGCAAGGCGTCGCGGGCTTGATAGAAGAATGCGGGCAAGGCCGAGGTGACCACCACGAAGGCGATCCGGGTCTCGGTATCCTGGAACCACAGGATCGCGAACAACACCCAGCACAGCGACGGAATGCCCTGCTTGAGTTCGACCAGCGGCACCAGGAAGCGCTCGACGTGCACGTTGCCCGCCACCGCCGCACCCAGCAGTGAAGACGCCAAGAACGACACCAGCAGGTAGGCCCATATGCGGCCGTAGGTGGTGACGATCGAGGACCAGCCCTCGGGCGACGAGAGCTGCTCTCCGGCCGTCTCCCAGATTTGGGCCAGCGAAGGGAAAAACATCGGCGTCGAATGACGCGACGCCCACTCCCAGGCGGCCAGCATGAGTGCAATGGCCAGCGCGCCCTCCCAGGGCACGGAAGCCCAGGGCGCGCCCTGGCGCGCGCGCTGCGGCGCAGGCGCGTTCGAGTGCGCAAGACTACTCATGTGCGGCTTCCACGTCGAAGTTCGAGACCAGGGAATCGAGCTCGGCATCGGTCAGCGGACGTGGCAGCTGGCCGCCTTCGGGCAAGAGCTTCTGCGTAAGCAAGGCCACCGTCTTGATGTGCTTGCGCAGCGGCTCGATGCGCATCAGGTCGCGATAGCGTTCGAGCACGGTTTGCAGGGCCGCGACGTCCACCTGCGCGTCCTTGGCCACCAGGCGGGCAGCTTCCGCGGGGTTGTCGCGGATGAAGGCGGCCGCATCGCGGTTGGCAGCGTAAAAGCGGCGCGCCAGATCCTGGTTGGCCTTCTGGGCAATCCAGTCGTTGGCCACGCCGAAGGTAATGGACGGCACGAAGTCGGTGCCTGCCGCTTTCTGCCACACCGCCTTGTCGAATACCGGCAGCGCATGCAGCGCGCCCTTGCCTTGCGCCACCGCTGCCGCACCCTCGGTAGGGTTCACCAGCAGCGCGTCAATGCGGCCAAGCTGAAGTTCGGCCAGGCCGGCGGCACCCCGCGCGCTCGATGACTTGATCTTCACTTTGCCGAGGTCGACACCGCGGGCCTGCAGGAACCACTTCGACAACGCCCAGCTACCGGTAATGGTGTCTGTCTGCAGCACCTTGCCCTCGAGCTGCTTGGGATCGTTGATGGCTGGGTCGCGCAGGACGATGTCAGACTCGAAATTGAAGATGTTCCACAACAAGGTGAAATTCCCGCCCTGCTGCTTGAAGCGGCTGACCGCGGCGATCGCGGCGCAGAAGCAGACCGGGTCCCTGCCCGTGGCGAAGTCCGTATAGGCAACGTTGGAGGGCTTGGGCGTCACCACAAGTTCGAAGCCGTGCTTGCGATCCAGCCCCGCGCGCTGGATCAGCGCGGGAATCCAGATGCTCTGCGAAGGCGGTGCGAATACCGTAACCGAGAGCTTGGGCAACGGCTCGGCAGCGTGTGCCGCAGGCGCCGATGCAACGGCGAGCCAACCCGCGGCGAATACAGCCGCGGCGCGTTTCAGCAAAACGTTTTTCATCTCTGTCCCTTCAATCCAGGACGGCGCGGTGCAGCAGCCGGTCCTGGCCGGCATAGTTGAAGATGCCTCGATGCTGGACGATGCGGTTGTCCCAGATCAGCGCGGCGCCCGTCTCCCAGCGGTACTCGGTGCAGACTTCGGGCGACTTGATGAACTCGAAAACAATGCCCAGCAGGTGGTCGCTGACCACGCGTGGCACGCCCAGCACACGCTGCGCATAGAGTTCGCAAGCAAAGAGCTGCTTGGCGCCCGTCTCGGGGTGCACGCGCACCAGCGGCACCTCCAGCGGTGGCGTCTCGTAGCGCGCCTGCGCCAACCGCTCGGGATCGGCGTACGACATCGACACGAGCCCCATCTGGTCCGCGTTGTGGATGATGGTCAAGGTCTCGAGGTAGGCCGCGAACTTGGGGTCGAGCAATCGATAGGCCGCGACCGCATTGGAAAACAGCGTGCCCCCGCCATGTTGGGGCGCCTTCAGCGCATAGAGCGCGGTGAACTTCTGCGGACGCTCGCGATACGCCTGGTCGATGTGCCAGATGTAATTGGTCCGCGTTTTCTTGCGGGCGGAGTCGATGGCATTGGTTTCGCCTACGGCGCGCGGCGCCTGGGGATTGCCGGCGAAACGCGGGGTGCCGAAGAGCGAGGCGAAGCGCTCGAAGTCCTCGGGCTCGATGGAACCCGGGGTGAAAGACAGAAACCCGTATTCGAGCAGGCTGCGGTAAAGAAAAGTCCGGACGTCATCCGGGGTGGGCGCGTCGGGCTGGAAGCGAAACCCCTCGACCACTCCCCCGACGACGGGCGAATACGGTTTGATGCGGATGTCGCCGTAGCGCACGTCGCCGTAGCGGTAGAGTTCGGGCTCGAGGATGCGCGGCTGGTGCAGCTCGGTATCCGCGGGCCGGTGCAGGGGCTTGAGCAAGGCGTTCATTGTCAGTCTTCTCACGAAAGAGAAGAGCAGGATAGCGACGCGCCCCGCTTCGGCTAACGAATATTTCCGAGTTTCCTTATGCGTCTATGCAAATCACTTGGGGTAATGGATGCGCTTGCCACCGCGGCAGCGGCGCAATGGAAAAGGAACCCTGGGGTGAACACGGGCTGGCGCCAGGCCCCCGCAAATGAAAACGGGGAGGAGCATCGCTCCTCCCCGCCTGGAAATACGCCAGCGGCCGGCCTTATTTGATGACCGTCAGCTTAGGACGGCCACGATCCGGGCCGGACGGCGTAGGATCGGTGTCCTCGGGCTTGCCTTCGGTGCCCGCACCTTCGCCCCCCGGCACCGCGGACAGCTGCGGACGCCCCGCCCCGCTTTCGGGCGCCGACGGCTCCGAGGCATCGTCGACGACCGGACTGTCAGGCGGCTGCCCCTGGCTGCCTGCCGGGACGCGTGGGCCGGCCTCGAAAGCCATGCCGTGGCCGGTTTCCCGCGCGTAAATGGCCGTGACCGCGTCCACGGGCACGGATATCTGCCTTGCCACCCCGCCGAAGCGCGCCTGGAACTCGATGTATTCGTTGCCCAGCTGTAGCTTGTGCGTAGCCAGGCGCCCGATGTTCAGCACGATTTCGCCGTTCTTGACGTGCTCCCGGGGCACGATGACCCGCTCATCGACCGTGACCGCGATGTGGGGCGTATAGCCGTTGTCGGTGCACCACTCGTGCAGCGCACGGATCAAGTAAGGCTTGGTGGATATTTCGCTCATGGTTACACCCCTGGTGCGGTGCGCCTCGCCGCCCTCGCGGCGCCGGCGGCCGGCCGGTCCGCGGCGGCCCTTGGCGCGCCGCCTGGCATCAGCGACGCATGACCTTTTCGGACGGCGTCAGCGCTTCGATATAAGCCGGGCGCGAAAAGATCCGCTCGGCGTACTTTTGCAGCGGAGCGGCGTTCTTCGGCAGCTCGATGCCGTAGTGGTCGAGGCGCCACAGCAGCGGCGCGATGGCCACGTCGAGCATCGAGAACTCTTCGCCCAGCATGTACTTGTTCTTCAGGAATACCGGCGCCAGCTGCGACAGCCGGTCCCGGATCTGCTGGCGGGCCTGCTCGAGGCTTTTCTCGTCGGCACGGCTTTCGCGGGCCTCCAGCGTCGAGACGTGGGTGAACAGTTCCTTCTCAAAGTTGAACAGGAACAAGCGGGCCCGGGCGCGCATCACCGGATCGGCCGGCATCAGCTGGGGATGCGGAAAACGTTCGTCGATGTACTCGTTGATGATGTTCGACTCGTACAGGACCAGGTCGCGTTCGACCAGGATGGGCACCTGGCCATAGGGGTTCATGACCGCGATGTCCTCGGGCTTGTTGTAGAGGTCCACGTCGCGGATTTCGAAATCCATCCCTTTTTCGAATAGCACGAACCGGCAGCGTTGGGAGAACGGACACGTGGTTCCGGAGTAAAGCACCATCATGGCGGGGTCTCCAGAGAGAGATAAAAACGTTAAAGGGCCAGCCATCCGAACGGATGCTGGCCCCGGAAAGGTAGTTCAAAAAAACTACTTGACGTCCTTCCAGTACACGGCGTTCAGACGCCAAGCGATGACCGTGAAGAATGCCAGGAAAATCAGCACCCACACCCCTAGACGCACGCGCTGCTGCTTGACAGGTTCCGCCATCCACGACATGAATGCGACCAAGTCGGCCACGTCGTTGTCGTACGCGGCGGCCCGGGCCGGATCCTTGGGCGTGAAGCGCGTTTCCACCGTTTCGTGGCCGTGGTACCCGGCCACTGGCTCGTGCTTGACGGTCGCCACGCCATTCACGTCGTAGGTAGTCGTCACGCGTTCCCAACCCTGCCCGCCTTTGTGCATGGCGACCATGGTGAGTTCGCGCGGACCCTGCAGCTCCCATAGGACGTGGGGCATGCCGACGTTCGGAAACACCAGGTTGTTCCAGCCGGTGGGCCGGGTTTCGTCGCGGTAGAACGTACGCAAATAGGTGTAGAGGTAATCGGCGCCGGACGGACCCGCATTGACGGATTTCGCCCTGGCTATGACCGATAGGTCGGGGGGTGCGGCGCCGAACCATTCCTTCGCCTCTTTGGCGTCCATGGCAACGGTCATCATGTCGCCGACTTTACCGCCCGTAAACAGCAGGTTGTCCTTGATCTGTTCGTCGGTCAGGCCGATGTCCCGGAGGCGATTGTACCGCATGGACGAGGCCGAATGACAGTTGAGGCAGTAGTTGACGAACAGCTTGGCCCCATTCTGCAGGGCGGCGAGATCGTTCAGACGGTCGGGCGCCTTCTCCAGGTGGTACCCGCCTTCGGCGGCCTGCACCCCCGTGCAGGCCAGCATCAACATCAGTACACCGAGCAGCTTCTTCATCTTGATATCCGTTAGTCTGTCGGGCCGGCGGGACGCCGCCGGCGCCGTTGGGCATCCTCAGTGGGCAGAAAAGGTCACGCGCTCGGGCACCGGCTTGAACGTACCGAGGCGGCTCCAGAGCGGCATCAGCAGGAAGAAGCCGAGGTACAGGAGCGTGCCGATCTGCGAGATGACGTTGAAAACCTCATTGGGCGGTTGCGTGCCCAGGTAGCCCAGCACCAGGAAGTTAACGATGAATACGCCGTAGATCCACTTGTGCCAGCCCGGCCGATAGCGGATGGACTTGACCGGCGAGCGGTCCAGCCAGGGCAGGAAGAACAGGATGACCACCGCGCCGCCCATGGTGACCACGCCCCAGAACTTGGCGTCCCAGACGCGCAGCAGCACGGCCACGGCCACCAGCACGACCGCCGTGACGATCCGGCCGGTTGCGCCCAGGCCGCTCTTGAAGAGCGCCCAGAGGGCCGCCACCACCGCGAAGAACGCCAGGACCCAGGTGAAATCGTCCGTGCAGGCGCGCAGCATCGAATAGAACGGCGTGAAGTACCAGACCGGGGCGATGTGCGGCGGCGTCTTGAGCGGATCGGCCGGGATGAAGTTGTTGTACTCCAGGAAGTAGCCGCCCATCTCGGGCGCAAAGAACACGATGGCGCTGAAGACCATGAGGAAAATGGCCACGCCGAAGAGGTCATGCACCGAGTAGTAGGGATGGAACGGGATACCGTCGAGCGGCACGCCGTTGGCGTCTTTCTTCTCCTTGATCTCGATGCCGTCGGGGTTGTTCGAGCCGACTTCGTGCAGCGCGATGATGTGGGCAACGACTAGGCCAAGCAGCACCAGCGGCACAGCGATGACGTGGAACGAGAAGAAACGGTTCAGCGTCGCGTCGGACACGACGTAGTCGCCGCGGATCAGGATGGCGAGGTCAGGGCCGATGAAGGGGATGGCCGAGAACAGGTTCACGATGACCTGGGCGCCCCAGTAGGACATTTGGCCCCAGGGCAACAGGTAGCCCATGAAGGCCTCGGCCATCAGGCACAGGAATATGGCGACGCCGAAGATCCAGACCAGCTCGCGGGGCTTGCGGTACGACCCGTAGAACAGCCCCCGCAGCATGTGGAGGTAGACCACGACGAAGAACATCGAGGCGCCGGTGGAGTGCATGTAGCGGATCAGCCACCCCCAGGGCACTTCGCGCATGATGTATTCGACCGACTGGAAGGCGCGTTCGGCGTCGGGCTTGTAGTGCATGACCAGGAAAATCCCGGTCACGATCTGGATGACCAGCACCAATAGCGCCAGCGATCCGAAGAAGTACCAGAAATTGAAGTTCTTCGGCGCGTAATACTCGGACAGATGCGCTTTCCAAGTCGAAGTGAGCGGAAAGCGGGCGTCGATCCAGCCCAGGAGGCCGGTAGTCTCGACATTCTTCTCGCCAGCCATGGCTGCTGCTCCTTTTGCTCGGCGGGTTCAGCGCTGCATGCCTCGCAACGCCTACATTTTTCGATGGCTTGTTGTAACTGGGCGCGGCTCGTGCCTGCGCCGCCGCGATGACTGAAACTCAGGCCTTGTTCTTCTCGTCGACACCGACCAGGATCTTGGTGTCGGAGATGAACTCGTACGGAGGGATCGTCAGGTTGTCCGGCGACGGTTTGTTCTTGAACACCCGGCCGGCCATGTCGAAGGTGGAACCGTGGCAAGGGCAGAGGAAACCGCCGTGCCAATCGGCCGGCAAATTGGGTTGTGGCCCGGTAGCGAAACGGGCGGTAGGCGAGCAGCCGAGGTGCGGGCAGATACCCACCGCGACGAAGTACTCGGGCTTGATCGAACGGTATTCGTTGCGCGCGTATTCCGGGGTGATTTCGTCCGGATTGCGCTCAGACTTGGGATCGGCGAGCTCGCCTTCGACTTCCTTCAGCGAAGCGAGCTGCTCGGGCGTGCGACGGATGATCCAGACCGGCTTGCCGCGCCACTCGACGGTGCGCATCTCCCCGGGCTGCATATCTCCGACTTCGACCTCCACCGGGGCGCCCGCCGCTTTCGCACGCTCGGAAGGCGCGAAAGTGCTGACGAAAGGAACGGCCACGCCGACAGCCGCGACTCCCCCTACGGCACAGGTGGTTCCGACCCAAAATCGGCGGTCGGCGTCTACCACTTTGTCCTCACTCATTTAGGAAACCCTCAAGATTAC
>NZ_JADGHH010000082.1 GCF_019689535.1 Pigmentiphaga sp. | reverse complement strand
GCGTAGTTCATGAAATATATCGTAGCAGGCATGAAAAGCCTGAGCAAGTGGCGGGTACTTTTAAAACCGGCGGCCGGCGATCGCGCGGACGCTTTTCCCAGGGAATTGCCACGGCCCGCCCTGTTGCATTCCGGCCACTGAGGCATCGCCGGGGTGTTCCCGGCCATGGGCTGCAGTCCTGTCGCGACATGGGCGGATAGCCTGTGCCCGCCCCGCCGTACGGTCCGGGGCTGGCGCCCACGGCATCCCGAAGCGGGCCGAAGGGCGCCGTCAGCCGAAAAACTCCAGCAGTAGCCCGTTGACCTCCTCGGCCTGCTCGAACTGCACCCAATGGCCGGCGTCGGCAACGACCCGCCACGTCCGTTCAGGCCGCCCCTGGACCCACATCGGCCCGACCCGATCGGGATAAGCGGTGACGTCGTGCTCGCCCCAAAGCAGAAGCATGGGCATGGAGAACTGGTCCAGCAGCGGGGTCATCGCGTTGCCCAGCGACAAAGCCTTGCTGCGGAAGCGCGTGGTTTCGCAGGCTTGGCGGTGCACGGCCATGGCGAGGGCGTCGATCCGGCGTTCGTCATGCAGCATGAGGGCGCGCAGATTGTGGCGCAAGTCATCGAGCAGCGCCTGCTCGCCAGACGCCCGGCGCCAGTTGACCATGGCGGTCTGCTGCCGTCGGGGCGTGCCGTGGCCCGCAGCGCCCAGCAATGCGAGCCGGTCGACGTGCCCCCGGTGCGCCGCCAGGCGCGCTGCGCACAGCCCGCCAAAGGAAAAGCCCGCTAGGTGGATCTCGGTATGCGCACCGACGAGTTGGTCCAACGTAGCGGCCGTGGTCGCAATGAGCTGGTCCCAATCGCCCGGCGGTGGCAACGTCCCCGACTCGCCGTAGGAAGGAAGATCGGGCAGCCATACGGTATATCGGCGCGCCAGCGCTTGGACGTTGCGGATCCAATGCCTCCAGCTGCCATGGCCGCCGTGCAGCAGCACCAGGGGCGGTCCCTCGCCCGCCGACCGCCAGCGCACGCGGGTGCCCGCATGCTCCACGTCGCGAACGGTGGTCCCGGCCTCCACGGCGGCGATGATCCGGGCGGCGGCGGCGATGTCGTCCGGACTGAAGGCAATCGACTGCATTTCGTTCATGGAAGCGAAGCTTAACCCGGCGCCGCCCATCGGGCACGCCGGAGCCATCGTCTAAACTAGCAATAAGCTCCTCTCTCTTTCGTCTTTTCCGCAACCCCGCATGTCTGAACCCGTCCGCTTATCCAAACGCATGTCCGAACTGGGGTTGTGTTCGCGCCGGGAGGCCGACGAATGGATCAGCCGCGGGTGGGTACGCGTGGACGGCGCCGTGGTCTCGGTATTGGGCAGCAAGGTACTGCCCCACCAGAAAATCAGCGTGGAACGCGCCGCATCTGCCGAACAGGCGCGGCGCGTCACCATACTCCTCAACAAACCCGTGGGCTATGTCAGCGGGCAGGCCGAGGACGGTTACCAGCCCGCAGTGGCACTGATCAAGGCCAGCACGCGTTGGAAAGGAGACCGGGTTCCCATCCGCTTCCAGGCTGCCCATTTGCGCAGCCTGGTACCTGCGGGGAGGCTGGACATCGACTCGGTCGGCTTGCTCGTCCTGACCCAGGACGGCCGCATTGCCAAGCACCTGATCGGCGAAGATTCCACTGTCGACAAAGAGTATCTCGTGCGGGTGCAGCACATGCATCCGGGGCGCCTGCCCGACAGCGCGCTGAAATTGCTCAATCACGGCCTCTCCCTCGACGGCAAACCGCTGCGGCCGGCGAAAGTGCGCTGGCAAAACGAAGATCAGCTGTCGTTCGTGCTCAGGGAAGGGAAAAAACGGCAGATCCGGCGCATGTGCGAACTGGTCGGCCTGAAGGTGGTGGGCTTGAAGCGCGTCCGCATCGGCGGCGTCGTGCTGGGCGACCTGCCGCCGGGGCAGTGGCGATACCTGCGGGCGGACGAACGTTTCTGACTGGCCTCCCCATGCGGGCGGCTTAGCCCGCGGCGCAGTTCGTCGCGCGCGTGCCGCTGGCCGCTGCCCGCACACTTGCTGCAATCGCATCGGCCAATTGCGCTACCACGCGCTGGTGTGCGGCCACGACGTCGGACACCTCTGCCCCTGAGGCTTGCTGTTCGAACCGACCAAGACAAACCTGCGCAGCGGTGGCCGCAGTCGGCTTGACAGACCATGCCGCCTCCGCCTGCACTGCCCCACCCAGGCGCGCATCGAGCCGTGAAAACTCGACGCTGATCCGATAATCAGGTTTGCCGGCGATGCCGCCGCGGGCCATGTCTACCGCGCGGAGCCGGCGTTGCAGTGCCGATGACAAGGCGTCCTGCATCTCGTCACCCAGCGAGGCCGACCATCGATGCTGCTCCAACATCTGCACCTGCGCGCCGTCTTGCCGCACGACGATCTGGCGCCTGCGCAGGCGTTCTGGCAACGCGACGGGCGTGAGCTCGATCACCATGTCGGGCGCCCCATCGCTCGCCGGGGCCGGCATCTCGCCCTGCAAGGTGTAGATGCGGGGAACGGGAGGCGTCGCGCATCCATACACCCCGCTCAA
This sequence comes from Pigmentiphaga sp., assembly GCF_019689535.1. Taxonomy (GTDB): domain Bacteria; phylum Pseudomonadota; class Gammaproteobacteria; order Burkholderiales; family Burkholderiaceae_B; genus Pigmentiphaga. Next base: position 11,635 of record NZ_JADGHH010000082.1, on the reverse strand, counting down.
GCCGGCCACGGCCGCCATCGTCAGTACGATATGCTTCATCGGTCTTCCTTGGGTTTTCCTCGCAGCAGCGACTGCGGGTTCTCCTCCAGATAATCGGTCAGCTGCCGCAGCGAATTGGCCGTGCGCGTCAGTTCTTGCAGGGCGCGGCGCAGGTCCTGCTGCAGCGGCGCATCGGCCGAGAATGTGCCCTCGGCAGCCCGCAGCGTCTTGCGGGCATCCTGCATGGCGGCAAGGATCTCGGGCGCAACCTGCCCGTCGAGTCGCTGCACCAGCTTGTCTGCCGATGCCACGGTCGCGCGCACTCCAGCCAGCGCGGCGGACAAGTCCTGACCGATGGTATCGAAGGGAACCTTGCCGATCTTGGCGACGATTTCGGCCAGCTTGCCCTGCAGTTCGTCGAACGTGCCTGGAACCGTCGGAAACTCCTGCAGGTTATGGTGACGCCCGGGCTTGGGCGGCGGGGCATCCTTGAAGAGGTCGATCGCCACGTACAACTGCCCCGTCAAGAGATTGCCGTTGCGCAGCTGTGCGCGCATGCCGCGCCGGACCAGGTCGTTCAGCAGCCGTGTGCGGGCTTCCTCGCTCAACGCCCCGGGATGGGCCAATGCGCCCACGCCCAAGCGCGACAGATACAAATCCACGACCACGGGCAGCCTGAAGGAGTTGGTTTCCCTGTGGAACTCGATGCCGATGGAACGGACTTCGCCGATCACCACCCCGCGGAAATCCACCGGCGCCCCGGGAGACAACCCGCGCACCGACTGGTCGAAATACATGACGAAACTGGTGGGCGGCCCGTCCTCGATCTTGAATGCCTCCTCCTGGTTGGCAGCAAGCTCGAACTCTGCATCGTTCTGCGCGAGCTCGCCCGGCGGAAGGTGGGGAGAATCGAGGAAAGACACGCCGCCGAGCAAGACGGAGACGATGGACTCCGTCTGCAGCTTGAGCCCGTCGGCATTGAGCTTCAGGTTGACGCCGCTCGAATGCCAGAACCGCGTGCTCGTGGTCACGAATGCGTCGTACGGGGATTTGACGAACACCCTGACCGTGACCCCTTTGCCGTCTTCATCCAGGTCGTAGGCGACCACTTGCCCCACGTTGACGCGCCTGAAGTACACCGGCGACCCGATGTCCAGCGAACCCAGGTCCTTGGCCCGCAGCACGAACTGCTTGCCGGGCGTATCGGCCGTGACGATGGGCGGGACCTCCAGCCCCACAAAGGACGTTGCGCGCACTTTGGAGCGCCCTGCATCGACCCCGATGTAGGCCCCCGAGAGCAAGGTGCCCAAGCCACTGACGCCGCTCGCGGCAATGCGGGGCTTGACCACCCAGAAGCGACTGTCTTCCACCGCAAAGCCGCTGGCATCGTCGGTCAGTTCCACTTCCACGATGACGTGCGAGTGGTCGTCGGCCAAATTGATCGCGGTCACGCGACCGATGTCGAGATCCTTGTAGCGGACCTTCGTCTTGCCGGCTTCGATGCCTTCGGCGGAACGAAAGCTGATCTCGATGGTAGGACCGCGTTCGAGCCAAGCGTCGAGCGCGAACGAAAGACCGGCCAATGCGGCGACGATGGGAACGATCCACACCAGAGACGGCAGCCAGCGGCGCCGCGAGCGGCGCATGGGCGCTTCCAGGCCGGAGGCCGGAGGAGTTTCAGGCTTTTCTGTCATGGGTGTCTATTGGGTCCCAAATGAGGCGGGGGTCGAAACTCATGGAGGCCAACATGGTGAGCACCACCACTGCACCGAAGGCGATCGCACCGGGCTCGGGCTTGACCGTGGCGAGCGGGCCTACCTGCACCAGCGCGGCCAGCAAGGCGACCACGAACACGTCCACCATGGACCAGCGGCCGACCAGCTCGACCAAAGCGTAGAGTTGAGTTCGCTCGAGGGGGCGCCAGGTGGAGCGAAACTGTGTGGTGGCGACCAGCATGAGCAGCACCACGAGCTTGAAGAGGGGAATGACGATGCTGGCGCAGAAGACGACGGCGGCGACGAAGTACGACCCATCCTCCCACAGGTAAAGCACGCCGCTCATGATGGTGTTCGATTGCGTGCCGAACAACGTTCCGGTAGTCATGACAGGCAGGAGGTTGGCCGGTAGGTAAAGCGCCATGGCTGCCAGGAGAAAAGCCCAAGTCCGCCTCAGGCTGTCAGGCTTGCGCCAATGCAGGGTCGCGCCACAACGCGTACACCGACTCCCCGCCCGGGAACGCGGGAAGACCGCAGTGCAGTGCTGGCACGCCATCACGCCCACCTGCGGTGCCGTTCGCACGGGACTCACGAACCCTCCTCCACTGTACCGGCGCGCCCTGAAAGCTCGATCTTCTCGGCATACTCCCAGAAATCTGCCGGCTCGAAACCGACGATGATCGCAAGCAGCACGGTTAGCGCGCCGAATCCCCAGAGCGCAGGGCCGGGGATGAGCGTCGCCATCGCGGAAAGCTTCACCATCGCGGCGACGACGCCAAGCAGGAAGACCTCAATCATCCCCCAAGGACGACCCAGGCGAATGAAGCGCACGATGGCATCGAAACCGGCCGGCACTCGCCCGGCAGTCAGCGGCCCGAGCAGGTACGCGAGCAAACTGAGCTCGAGCAGCGGGACGAGCATGGTCGTAACGAGCACGAGCATCGCGACCGACAACATTTCTTCGTGCGCCAACGCCCATACCGCGCCCCACACGGTGGCACGCGTCGAGACGCCTTGGATCTCCATCGTGACGATGGGAAAGGCATTGCAGATGACGTACACGATGAGCCCAGCCAGCACGATCGGGAACAGCGCGGCGAAGCGGGCATCGTTGTTGCGATACAGCTCGGCACCGCAACGACGACAATAGGCGCGTTCGCCCGGGGACAGGGCCGCCCGGGTATAAACGGCATCGCAGTGGGGGCACAGCTTGAGGGCCGTATTGGCGCAGGACAAAGATGGGTGGCGCATTGGATCAGACGACATCGGTACGAAGCAACCCCGCCGCTGAACGGCTCTCATGCGAACGCATCTGAGTAGGTGTGTCCGCATGATATAGCAGAACCTGTCACGTCACGTGACCATCCTTCGTATTGGGGAAAGACGTCTTGCCCCCAACAGCCGCTACGCTCCCGGCAAGGCCGACGGACGTGTTCCGGATCTCGGCCTACGCACGGTCACACCGGAAACGGCAGCCCAAGGGCCGCCAAAGCGTTGGCGTCCTCTCTCTCTTTTTCGTATACGGTGGTCACGCCGCTCAAGCCGTGCCGCCCACCGTCAGCCCATCTATGCGCAAGGTGGGTTGGCCCACCCCGACTGGCACGCTTTGCCCGTCCTTGCCGCAGGTGCCCACCCCGGAATCGAGGCGCATGTCATTGCCGATCATGCTGACCCGGTGCATCGCGTCGGGGCCGTTGCCGATCAGCGTGGCGCCTTTGACGGGGTGGGTGACCTTCCCGTCTTCGATCATGTAGGCCTCGGACGTCGAGAAGACGAACTTGCCGTTGGTGATGTCGACCTGTCCGCCCCCGAAGTTGACGGCGTACAGTCCGCGCTTGACCGAGCGCACGATCTCTTCGGGGTCTTTGTCGCCCGCGAGCATATAGGTGTTGGTCATGCGCGGCATCGGCAGGTGCGCGAAGGATTCCCGGCGCCCGTTGCCGGTGACGGCGGTTTTCATGAGCCGGGCATTCAGGGCATCCTGCATGTAGCCGCGCAAAATGCCATCCTCGATCAGCACGTTGCGCTGGGAGACGTTGCCTTCGTCATCGATGTTGAGCGAGCCTCGGCGCCCGGGAAGAGTGCCGTCGTCCACCACGGTCACGCCCTTGGCGGCCACGCGTTCGCCGACGCGGCCCGAGAACACGCTGGACCCCTTGCGGTTGAAATCCCCTTCCAGCCCGTGCCCCACGGCTTCGTGCAGCAGGATGCCGGGCCACCCCGACCCGAGCACCACTGTCATTTCCCCGGCAGGGGCGGGCCGTGCCTCCAGGTTGACCAAGGCTTCGTGCACGGCACGCTCCACGTACTGCTCGAGCAGGTCGTCAGTAAAGTAGTCGAAGCCCGTTCGGCCCCCGCCCCCGCCGTGGCCGACTTCGCGGCGTCCATTCTGCTCGGCGATCACGGTCAGCGACAGGCGCACCAACGGCCGCACGTCGGCCGCCAGCCGACCGTCGCTGCCCGCCACCAATACCACATCGTATTCCGCGCCGAGGCCAGCCATTACTTGCACCACTCGCGGATCGCGCGCGCGGGCCATCCTCTCCACGCGTTCGAGCAGCCCGACCTTTTCCGGTGCCGAGAGTGATGCCAAGGGATCTTGGGGCAGGTAGAGCGCCCGCCCTTCCGCCTGGCGATAACGGCTGGCCACCTTGGCCTTGCCCGCCCCCTGGCGCGCGATCGAGCGCACCGCCCGGGCGGACGACAGCAGCGCATCCTGGGACAGCGTGTCGGAATAGGCGAAGGCGGTTTTTTCTCCACTCAGCGCGCGCACGCCCACGCCCTGTTCGATGGAGAAGCTCCCCGTCTTGACGATCCCTTCTTCCAGGCTCCAACCCTCGCTCCGGGTGTACTGGAAATACAGGTCCGCATAGTCGACCTTGTGCGTGAAGATCTCAGCGATGGCACGCGAAAGATCGGCTTCGGTCAGCCCCCAAGGGTCGAGCAAGAGAGATTTGGCGATGGCGAGCGACTGGATGTGGGGTTCGACAAGTTGCATAGATGGCGGAGCAAATTCTTGGTGAAGCGGGCCTGGACCCAAACCTCTACAGTACACGATGCCGCAGCGCCGGCAGCGCAGAGCGCACGTCGGCGATGCGGGCACGATCGAGGGTGCCGTCGACGACGCCCGGGCCTTCGGGCAAGACAGCCTGTATCTCGCCCCAGGGATCGACCAGCATGGCGTGGCCCCAGGTACGACGACCATTGGGATGCGCGCCGCCCTGCGCGGGCGCCAGCACGTAGCATTGGTTCTCGATGGCGCGGGCGCGGAGCAGGGTCTCCCAATGGGCCTTGCCCGTGGTGTAGGTGAAGGCGGCCGGCACCAAAATCAAGTCCACTTCGCCCAATGCCCGGTAAAGCTCGGGAAAGCGCAGGTCGTAGCAGGTGGACAGTCCGACCCGCCCCCAGGGAGCGTCGAAACTGGCGGGAGCCGTGCCCGGCCGGATGCTCAGCGCTTCGTCGTAGGATTCGGTGCCGCGCCGGAAGTTGAACAAGTGGATTTTGTCGTAGCGCGCAAGCACCCGCCCGTCCGGCCCATACACGAAGGACGTGTTGTACACCCGGTCGGGGTCCGGGCATTCCAAGGGCAGAGTGCCGCCGGCCAGGTAGACTCCATGCCGGCGCGCCTGGTCTGCCAGGAACGCCTGGATCGGGCCGTTTCCTTCGCGCTCGCGTATCGCAACTTTCTCGCGATCGCTACGCCCCATGAAGCAGAAATATTCGGGCAGGGCGATGAGGTGGGCGCCCCGCTCCGCGGCCTGGGCGATCAGGACTTCCGCATCGGCGAGGTTGCGCTCCACGTCGGGCGTGGACACCATCTGGATGGCGGCAACGCGCACGGAGGTCTCGGTCATGGGCAGCGGCTCCCGGCAGACTGGTGGCAGGACATGGGGCTATTGTCGCGCAGAACGCTAGGGTGTGGGATGCTCGACCCCGGGAAGGTGCGTCCCAGGGGAGGAGTCCGATCCCTGGGCCCTGGGCGGCTGCACTTTCGTGACCTGGGGATCGGTCCACGTTCCCGTGATTTCATACTGATAAGCCAGGACCTCCGACAGGGGGTTCTTGAGCAGCAGTTGGGCAAGGAACACGCTCAGGCCGACGGCCGGGTTCACGGCGAGGCCGTACAGCAGCGAGGCTGCCCCGGCGTCGAGCTTGGGCACGACCACCACATGGAGTTTCTGGATCTCACGCGCGAGATCCGTATCGCCGGCGATGACCACGGTGGCATTGACCCCGTTCATCTTGAAATCGTCGGTATGCGCCACCCCATTGACGATCCGTGCATGGGCCCGGATCGTGTCGTAGGCGAACCCCTCGCTAAAGACATCCCGGAAGTCCAGCGTCACGCGCCGAGGCAGCGACTGCAGGGACAGCACGCCCAGCAGCTTGGCGATGCCGGGCTCCGCCTTGAGGAACTGCCCCTTGTCCAAAGACAGCTCCAGCGTCCCGGACAAACTTGGCAGGTCTAGCGCATAGGGCAGGCCGTTCCACGACACCTGGGCCGAGAGCGTGCCCGTTCCCCCCGCCATGGCGCCGCGTACGCCCATGCGATCCAGGAATGCGCCAGCGTCGTGGAGTTTGAGCACGGCATCCAGCGACATCGCGCGCTTGCCTTGCGATGCTCCTTCCGCCGCCACTTTCCAGACTCCGGTGCCGTCGAGCTCTGCGTCCGGGTTCGTGACGGAGAGCTTGCGCAGCCTCCATTCCCTGCCGCGGTCTGCGCGCTGCGCCAGCACTTCGAGCCGCCCGAGCCGTTTGCCGAATAATTCGAAGTGTTCCGCAACCAGGTCGATTTCCGGGACGTCCGCGTCTCCCGGGTCCGCCTCGACGGCAGTCGCGCTCCCCTCCTCTTCGGCCTCGGCGTCGACCATCAGCCTCGAGAGCCGGGCCGTGAGCCGGCTCGGCCCCGCACCCCCGCCCGTCTCCGCCCACGAGAGCCGCCCAGCCAATTGGGCCGATTCCACATCCACGCGCCAGCTCGTCCCCCCGGCGCCCTGCTGGCGCGTGGCGAAAAGATTCACCTGCCGAAGCTGGCGTCCATGGGCCCGCAATAGCGGCGTGGCAAGGCTGATGCGGTTGAGCGGCACATCGAGCGCGCGCTTGCCCGCCGCCTCCCCGGTCGCCAGGTCAGGCTTGAACTCTTCGACCAATTTGCGCAGGCCATCGACGTCCACCTCCGGCAGTTGCGCGCTCACGCTCAGCCCCGGCCCGTGGATGGTGGCCGCGCGGTGAATGCCCACGGCACCCCGCACCTCGCGGATCGCTCCCTGCGCATCGTGGTCGCGTTCGATATGGAGATTGACGGCCGGCCCGAGGCTGCCGGCGAACCAGTCGCTACGGGTCGCCCCCGCCGCGGCCGAACCGTTCCACTCCAGCCGGGACGGGCGCGCCTCCTGGGCCGTCTTGCCCAGGGGCGCCGGCAGGTCGATGGACATGCCGACGAGGTCGGACTCGACCAGCACCACAGGCGCCTTGTCCGGCTCGATGCGCACCGAGACTTTATAGGCGGTGCGCCCCGCAAGGCGCGCCATGCCTGGCGCCTTCCACCAGAAACTCAACGCCGTGGCCTCCGCCGTTCCTTCGGCCTGCAGCAGATCGGAGCCGTCGGGCTGGGGCCCGCCGGACAGTCGTATCGGCCCGCCCAGGGCGAGGCCGCGCACGTCGCGGAAGGCGATGCCACGATCATCGAACGCCACGGTGCCGGTCAGTCCCGAAAAGGGAGGCACGGATGGCGCCAGGCTGAAGCCGTTGCCCGCCAGCCTGACCTCGCCCTTGACCTGGACCTCGTGCTCCCCTTGCGGCGCATCCTGCGCCAGCGGTATGCGCAGCGCAATCGGCACGACGAAACTGCCGCTTGCGGACGCCTCGTCCAGCACGCCGCCTATCATGCGGCCGACGGGCGACGACTTGACGAAAGTCAGGAATGCCGGCGCCGGGCCGCGCGTCTCGCCTGCGATCTCCAGCACGGCATTGCCGGTCAGGTCGGCGATGCCGGCGCGCGTGCGGCCCAGCGCAACCGTCGACGAGCGGTTCACGCGCACGCGGCCGGATCGGGCATCGACCGTCATCGAGACCCGGTCGAATACCAGATCGCCCGCCAGTTCTTCCAGGCGGGGCCACAGGTCGCCGTCGGCCAGCGGTGCGGGGAGGTAGTCGAGCGTCACGCCCGCGAATCGGCCAGCCACGCGGAATTCGCCCGTCGTATCGCCGCCGTACGGAAAACCGTCGAGGTCGCCGCGCAAGCGAACGTCTACGTCTTGCGCCTCACCGGCCACGAGGGCATGACGCAGCCAAGTCCGGATACTATCCCCGACGACGATGGGAATGTAGCGATGGACCTCCCGGACGTCGGCGCGCTCGAGCCTACCGCGCAGGTCGAGCGTTCCGGCGGGGGAACGCCCCTGGCTGCTCCAGTTTCCGCTGAAGCTGCCCCGCACCCCCCCGTTCGCGAACTCCAGGCGTTCGACATCGACCGTCCAGGCATCGCCAGAGATCCGGCGCGCCGCAGCCCTGACGCGCAAGTCTTCCATGGGCAGGTCCGGTTCGGCGAACACGCCCGGGAAACGCAGTACCGCATGCTTGGCGTCGATCTCGATGCGGCCTCCTTGCCTATCGATTTCGAGCACCCCCTGCAGATTCGAGAACCCGGGGCGCTGGGGATGATGGCCGTCGTTGACCGCAGGCTCCGGTGCCGGCGCCAAAGAGAGTCCCGAAAAGCGTGCCGACGCCGACTCAAGAGAGGCTGCGGCCGGCGATCCCGCCCAAGTCAGCCGTAGCGCATCGATGCGGCCATCGGGCTTGAGCTCGGCGAGCCACGCGCGCGCGCCCTCTGCGAGCGGCACCCGATCTGCCAGGAATGCGGCCGAGGCCAGGTCGACGCCTGCCACGTCCAATTGCACCGCTGCCGGCGTCTCGCCACGCGCCGGGGCCCAGCGCCCCGCGAACCGCTCGGGATGCAACGCGCGCCCATCCTCGGCGCGCACGTCGAGCTGGGTCGCATCGAACTCATAACCTTCCTGTGTCGCCTTCAGCTCGACGGTGCCCTCCGCGCGCGCCAGCGCCAGCGGGGGCAGATCCGGCGCGAGCCTTGTGCGCAGCCCCGCAACTGCGACCCGGGCCGTCGCGCTGCGGATGCGGCCGCGCTCGTAGTCCAACCACGCGCGCAGCGTGCCGGTGCCGTCCTGCAGGCTGCCTGGCGCGTCGATCCAGGGTAGCCATTGCACGAGCTCCATGCGATCCATCACCGCGTAGACGGACCCTCGCCATCGATCCGGGTCCGCCGGGTCCAAGGTGAACCAGCCATGGACGAAATCGGCGCGCACATCCAGCGTCGACCCCATGTGTGGAGGCGGCGTCGCGCGCAACGCCGCGCGATGCCTGCGGCCGACATTTTGCAGCGTCAAGGCGATCTGCGAGATCTCCAACGTAGGCGCGCCGCGCAATGCATCGTCCCAACGCAGGACCGCATCCCGCACGGATACCTCGCGCTGGGCGAGCAGCCACGCGAGCCAATCGTGAGACCCGTCATCGGCATCCAGGTCGACGATGCGACCAGCCACCCAATACCGGCCCTGCTCGTCCCGCCGCGCGTCGAGCCGAGGTCGGTCGATCTCTAGCCGCAGCAGCCGCGGCTGCAACACCAACAGGCTGCGCCAAGACAAAATCGCGTATACCCGGGGCAGCTCCAGCACCGGCTCTCCTGCCCCATCGGCTATGCGCACGGCCGAAAGTTCGAAGCTTGGATTGAGCCCGAGCCATTCGGCCTCGACTTTGGCGATGGAAACCGGCGCACCGAGGGTGCGTCCAACCAGCCGCTCGATGCCCGGGCGGTATTCGTCGATGGCAGGCAAGACGGCGTACCGCAGCATGACCAGCCCGATGACAAACAGAAAATAGACGGCCAGCACCAGCCAAAGCAGCGGCCGCAGGACGACGCGATAGAAATACGACAAATCGATGTGCACGAAGACGAGAGGCGGCGAAACGAGGGGGCGTTCCGTCGACGCAGCGACGACGGCGTGGATGGAAGAAAGGCTAAAGCTTATACCGGCAGGCTTGTCTTATGCTGGCTTCTGCACAAAACTTCTCAGTGGCGCACAATTGTTACGTAATGCCACATTTCCACGATGCCTGAAAACGCCCTCCTCGCCCCTGCACTCTCCTGGTCCGGCCACCTGCGCCGCCGCATCGACGCCCAGCCTGGCTTCGGCGAGTGGGTCGCCCAAGCAGCACGCGCCCCGGTGGATGCCGCCACGCTGGCCGCGTGGTTCGACGAACTCCGCGCAAGCCGCACCGGCCAGCCGGGGCCCGGACCCCTGGCAGTAGCCGATTGCCGCGCGGTGCTGCGCAAGCTGCGCGAGCGCGTCTTCTGCGTGATCATGGTGCGGGACTTGGCCGGCCTGGCACCGCTGGAAGAGGTGGTCGGCGCCATGACTCGCCTGGCCGACCTCGCCATTTCCGAGGCCTATCGCAGCGTCGCGGCGGAATTGGCCGAGGTACACGGCATCCCCCGCGAAGCCTCCTCCGGCCTGCCGCAGGAAATGCTCATTGTGGGCATGGGCAAGCTGGGCGGCGAAGAGCTCAATGTCTCCTCCGACATCGACCTCGTCATGCTCTACGGCGACGAAGGCGAAACCGACGGCCGCCGCCCGATCTCCCACCATGAGTTCTACGGCCGGCTCACGCGCCGGATGATGCCGGTGATATCGGAAATCGACGCCGACGGGCACGTATTCCGCACCGACCTGAGGCTGCGCCCGGACGGGGATGCGGGGCCGCTGGCGTGGAGCCTGGATGCCTTCGAAAACTACTTGATCTCCCAAGGCCGGGAATGGGAGCGCTACGCGTGGTTGAAGGCCAGGCGCATCGAGGCGCAGGCCTTCGAAGGAAGCAACCCCGCCGCGCAAGCCGTCCAGCTCGAGGCCTTGTGCCGTCCCTTCGTTTATCGCAAGTATTTCGACTTCGATGCACTGGCGGCGCTGCGAGCGCTGCGTGAGCGAATCCGGGAAGATTGGAACCGCCGTTCCTTTCACGGATCGGGCGAACAGGTCACCCAAGCCGACAACGTCAAGCTCGGCGAGGGGGGCATCCGCGAAATCGAGTTCGTGGTCCAGCTCTCGCAGCTGGTGCGCGGCGGACGCATCCCGACGCTGCGCGTGCGGGGCTTGCTGCCGGCGCTGCATGCCGAACGTGACGCTGGCTTGTTGTCGGCCGATGAGGCCGAACGCCTGGAAAACGCGTACCGATTCCTGCGGCGGGTGGAGCATGCCCTGCAGTATCGCGAGGACCAGCAAACCCACCTGCTGCCCCAGGATGCCGAACGACGGGCGGAACTGGCGCACGCGCTGGGTTACGCCGATGCTGCCTCGTTCGAGCGGGAGCTGAACGATCACCGCGAGTTCGTCGAAGCCACTTTCCGCGGGGTATTCGGGCAGAACGACATCTGCGCCGCCGGCGCCGGGGGTGCCGCCCGGGCGGTGGATCCCGAAGTGTCGCTGGTCGAACGCATACGAACCTGCCTGCCTGCCGACGCCGACGACCTATTGCCTAGGGCGGCCGCGCTGCTCAACAGCCCTAGGATCCGCAGCCTCCCGGACAATAGCCGGCGGCGCCTCGCAGCGCTGCTGCCGGCGGCCGTCGATGCGTGTGCAGGAACCAAGGCACCCGCGGCGGCGCTCGTGCGCATGTTTGGCCTGATCGAACACATCGCCCAGCGCAGCGCCTACATGGCGCTCCTTGCCGAGTATCCGGACACCTTGGCCCGGGTCGCACGCATCTTTGCGGCGAGCGACTGGGCCGCGGGTTATCTCACCCGGCACCCGCTGCTGCTGGATGAGTTGCTGGACTGGCGCACACTGCTCGCCCCCCCGGACTTGCCCGCCCTCGCCCGCAAGCTGAGCGACGACCTGGACGCCTGCGTCATCGACGGGACCGGGGAACCG
>NZ_JADGHH010000081.1 GCF_019689535.1 Pigmentiphaga sp. | reverse complement strand
CGAGGGCACGCCCCGCTGCGGCGCCCCGCCCACGCGTGCACGATGTCCGGTGCCCGCGGCCCCTGCGTCCCCGACGCACCCTCTGCCGGCCCCTGGCCGCCAGCCGGCCGTGCGCTCCGCCACACCCAGATGGCAATCCATCATTCAAGCAACCGCCGCAGGCTCTCTTGCGGCCCGTCATATAAGGAGAAAACTTTGCTGCTCCACGCCAAGCGCTTCATTCCCGTCGCCCTCCTACTCTCCGCCCCAGCTTGGGCCCAGGCGCCGCTGAAGCCGGACGGTCAATGGCGTGGCTCGGTCAGCGCTGGAGCCAGCGTCGCATCGGGCAACACCGACTCGACTTCGATCAACCTCGGGGCCAACGCCGGACGCGCGACCGAGCGCGATCGGCTCAATTTCGCCCTCACCGCCCTTTACGGGACGAAGAAAGAGAACGGAGACCGCTCCGAGACCGCGAATCTGCTGCGCTTGGGTGGGAAGTACGACCGTGACGTCACCGATCGCATTTTCGGTTTCGGCTCGCTCGACATCGAGCACGACAAGCTGCAGGAACTCGATTTCCGGGGCGTGGCGGCGGTAGGCCTCGGCCACCACTTCGTCAAGACCGAGAAAACGGTGTTCGACGTGTTCTCAGGCCTGACTTACAACCATGAGCGTTTCACCTCCGAAACCCGCAACTCGACGGAGTGGCTGCTGGGCGAAGAATCCACGCATATGATCTCCGACACCACGTCGCTGCACCAGCGGTTGGCCATCTACCCCAACTTGAGCGACGGGGGCGAATACCGCATCCAGTTCGACGCCGGCCTGACGACGTCCATCACGAAGAAAATCGAACTGAAGGTAACGATCTCCAATCGCTACCTGAGCAATCCGCAACCCGGCGTGAAGAAATCCGACACCCTGCTGTTGACCAACATCGGCTACCGGTTCGGAGATTGACGCGGGCGATCCGGTCGCCGGGGGCGGCGACCGGACCAGGCTTATCCGATCTTTGCGCCGTGCCGGCGGAACAGCTCCCTCAATCGCGCGGCATCGCCCTGCACCCGACGCGACAGGAACGCCAAGACGTAGCGGTCGGGCCGCACTAGCAAGGCGTCCGCGCCCGCTTCGGCCAACACCTTCTGCAGCACGCCCTCGCAATCGCGCACGAGCAGGCGCCCGGCCTCAGCAGGCGGCAGCGGCCAAGGGAAATCATCCTGCGCCGGAACGATCTCGACCCGCCGCATGCCGAACGCGGCAACCAACGACTCGACCTCCGGCGCAAGCGGTTGCCCTACCCACCCCACGTAGGCAAAGCCAGGCCCCAGTATTTCATCCAGCAATTGCCGGCGTCCCCCGGGTAGCTCCACCTTGGGCTGCGGCAACAACTGACCGGCCTTGACCGCCGCATCGGGCGCCTGGCAGGGCACGAAAAAGCCCTCGCCAAAGCGCGGCTTGGGCTTGAACTTCAATTGCAGCACGTAGTCCCGGGCCGGCGGATAAAGACTGCAGGCCTTCAGCGCCCATTGCGCGGCCATGGCGCCGAGCAAGGATTTCGGCTGCATGTAGCGCCCGATCAGCAACGCCATCTTGATCAGCGCCCATGCGTGCGGCTTGCGCTCGGCCTCATAGGTGTCGAGAAGCTCGGCGCCCAGCCTCCCATGCACGACTTCCTGCAGCTTCCACGCGAGATTGGTGACGTCACGGATCCCACTGTTCATCCCCTGCCCCGCAAACGGCGGCGTCAGGTGCGCCGCGTCCCCCGCGAGCAAGACTCGCCCCTGCCGCCAACGTTCCGCCAGCCGGGCATGGAAGGTGTAAACCACCTTGCGCGCGATGGGCAGTTCAGCGTCGAGAGGCTCCCGTTCGCGGATCCAGGCGCGGAAGCGCTGTTCATCGAGTACATACTCGGGCGTCTCGCCTTCCTTGAGCATGAACTCGTACCGCACCGTGCCGTTCGGGCCGGGCAAGCGTATCGCGGGACGGACCGGATCGCAGTAGGTGCGAGTGTGGCGGAACGGCGCAGTGCGATCCAGCATGTCGACGATCAGCCACTTCTCGGCGAAGGTATTGCCCGACATGGCGATGCCAAGCTGCTCGCGCACGCCGCTGCGGCCGCCGTCGCACGCGACCAGCCAATCGCAGCTCAGCACGACGCGCTTGCCGTCGTGCTCGACGTCGAGCACGACCTTGTCCTGCTCCTGCGTGAACTGCCGCAATTCGTGCCGAAACAACGCGTCCACGTGCGGGAAGCGCTGCAGCCCGGCACATAGTTGCCTTGCCAGCACAGGCTGCCTGAACGCATTTCGCTTGGGGTAGCCATACTCCGTCGATTGGGGCTCGATGCGCGCGAACTGCCGTCCCGACCAGGAGTAATAGTGCACGCCGTAGCCTTGCACGATGGTAGGAAGAATCTCGTCGATCAGCCCGGCGGCCTGCGCGGTACGCAGGCTTTCGTCGTCGATCGACACGGCGCGCGGTTCGTCCACCGTGGAGGCGTTGCGCTCGAGCAGCAGCGTGCGTACGCCATACACCCCGAGTAGATTCGCAAGCGTCAAGCCGGTCGGGCCGGCACCGAGGACGATGACCGGATAATGAGAAGATGCGTGCATGATTCCTATCGTTTGCTTCGAGCCCGGAGGCGTTCGTTCTCCAGGGCGGATTCGATGGACGAGGCGGCAGAAAACACTTTGGAGAGCACCGCGTTGCGGCGTCCTGCCGGCAACTTGGCGACGGGTATGACGACGCTGAGGCTCCCGAGCACGCGCGTGCCATCGAGCAAGGCGACGGCAAGCCCCGCCATCCCCGGATCCACTTCACTGTGCGTGACGCAGGCCTTGGCCTCCCTCAAGGGCTCCAGTTCGGCCAGGAAACCGGAAAAATTCGCAGGAAAGCCCGCCTCGACGATCGCGGCGCGGTCCCGCCGCCAGAGGCGCTCCAACTCCACGCGTGGCAGGTGTGCCAGAATGACTTTCGAAGTCGCGCCCCGGTACAGCGGCATGGCGCGACCGCGCTCGTAACTCACCTGGCTAACCGGCTCGGCCGGCGCCTCCTGGTGGATGCACAGGACCTTGTCGCCGTGCACCCGGCACAGCAGCACGACCCCTCCCGTATCGACGGCGAGCTTGCGCAGCAGCGATCCGGATGCCTGCAGCAGCGGGTCCGCCAAGCGAATCTGGCGATCCAGCTCCACGATCAGCGGACCGAGCGCATATCCCCTGTCGGCCACCCGTTCGAGCAGGCCCGCCTCCTCCAAGGCTTTCAGGTCGCGGTAAATGCTCGCGCGCGACACGCCGAGCTCGGCCATGAGCTCCGCCGGCTTACGCACCGGCCGGCTCAGATCGAAGGAAGCGAGGATGCGCAGCAGGCGGGCGGACATGCGCGCCTCAATCCCGCATGATCGCCTTGCCCCACACGTTCAGCGTGCGCTCCTCGTGGGGCCAGATGCCCACTGGCCGGTCTGGCGCGCACACCTCGATCTCCGCCGAGATCTCGGCCAGGTTGCCATCGGGATCACGCACCATGAAGAACACGTCATCGCCCGGGCCGTGGCGGCCGATGCCCCAGACAATGGTCTCCTTGACCGCCGCCATGTGATCGCCCCACGTCTTCATCTCGTTCCAACCCGTGGTTTCGAACGACTGGTGATCGAAGCCCGGCTTGGGGGCACGGAACAGCGCCAGCGCATGGTGGAGATGTTCGGTGCGCAAAAAACATGCACGCAGCGTGCCCTCGCCATCCTGCACACGGTCGGAGAGCGTAAAGCCCAGTTCGCCTTCATAGAACGCCAGCATGGCCGCCGGATCCGTGGTGCGCAGCGCGAAATGTTGCAGGTGCGCGGCAGGCAATTCATCGCGGGCAGGCACGCCTGCCGGCACGCCCGGGCGCAACATGAACACGACCAGGTTGCCGTCGGGATCGCGCGCCGCGAGCGCATCCTCGCACGCAACCGGCAACGCGGGCACCGGCTCCGTCGCCCGCCCCTGCGCCTTGGCGCGGAAGGCCTGCCAGCGATCCGCGTCGGCAAAGCCGAAAGCCGCGTAGGCCAATGCATTGGCCGGACCGGCGGACAACACCAGCGTGCGCCCCGGTGCCGCACACACCCAGCGCTCACCCTTGGCAACGGTCTGCAGGCCGTGCGTACGGGCATAGAAATCCGCCAGCCGCTGTGGATCCGGCGAAGTCAAATGCAGATGATGCAGCGATGCACCCAATTCCATGATGTCTTCCCGATCGACTTGTGATTGTGTGGTCGAACTATCGTCGCTGACGCGCGCAGCGTCAATGCAATTTCTCATATATTGAGACGATATGGAACCGCGCTCCCGCCGAGTTCAAGGTCCAAGCGAGCAAAAAAAACCCCCGGCCATGCGGCCAGGGGTTTCGTCAGCGCTGCCGGGCGGGCCATGCAGGCCGCCCTTTCGCCATTCCCGGTCAGACGCTGACCGAGTCGGCAACCGCCTTGAAATCTTCGATCTGGTCGAAGTTCATGTAGCGATAGATCGACTTCTCGTGGTCGGCCAGGACACCGGCTTCTGCCATGTACTCTTCCTTGGTCGGGATACGGCCCAGGCGCGAGCAAATGGCGGCCAGTTCCGCCGAGCCCAGGTACACGTTGGTGTTCTTGCCCAGACGGTTGGGGAAGTTCCGCGTGCTGGTCGACATGACGGTCGCGCCTTCGCGCACCTGTGCCTGGTTACCCATGCACAGCGAGCAGCCCGGCATTTCCATGCGGGCCCCGGCCGTGCCGAGCACGCCGTAGTGGCCTTCTTCGGTCAGTTGCTTCTGGTCCATCTTGGTGGGAGGCGCGACCCACAGCTTGACCGGGATGTCGCGCTTGCCTTCCAGCAGCTTGGAGGCTGCGCGGAAGTGTCCGATGTTGGTCATGCAGCTGCCGATGAACACTTCGTCGATCTTGGCGCCGGCGACTTCCGACAGCGGCTTGACGTCGTCCGGATCGTTCGGGCAGGCGACCAACGGTTCGGTCACATCGGCCAGGTCGATCTCGATCACGGCGGCGTATTCCGCATCCGCATCCGGCTCCAGCAGCTTCGGATCGGCCAGCCAGGCTTCCATCGCCTTGATGCGGCGGGCGATGGACCGGGCGTCCTGGTAGCCGTTGGCGATCATCCACTTCAGCAGCGTGATGTTGCTGTTGATGTATTCGATGATCGGCTCCTTGTTCAGGCGCACCGTGCAGCCGGCGGCCGAACGTTCGGCCGAAGCGTCGGACAGTTCGAATGCCTGTTCCACCTTCAGGTCGGGCAGGCCTTCGATCTCGAGGATGCGGCCCGAGAAGATGTTCTTCTTGCCCTTCTTCTCCACCGTCAGCAAGCCTTGCTTGATGGCGTAGTACGGAATGGCGTTGACCAGGTCACGCAGGGTGACGCCGGGCTGCAGCTTGCCCTTGAAGCGGACGAGCACCGATTCCGGCATGTCGAGCGGCATGACGCCGGTGGCAGCGGCGAAGGCGACCAGGCCCGAACCGGCCGGGAAGCTGATGCCGATGGGGAAGCGGGTGTGCGAGTCGCCGCCGGTGCCCACGGTATCGGGCAGCAACATGCGGTTCAGCCAGGAGTGGATCACGCCGTCGCCGGGACGCAGCGAGATGCCTCCCCGGGTGCTGATGAAGGCGGGCAGCGTATGGTGGGTCTTGACGTCCACGGGCTTGGGATAGGCGGCGGTGTGGCAGAACGACTGCATCACCAGGTCAGCCGAGAAGCCCAGGCAGGCCAGGTCCTTGAGCTCGTCGCGCGTCATGGGGCCGGTGGTGTCCTGGCTGCCCACCGAGGTCATGCGCGGCTCGCAATAGGTACCCGGGCGGATGCCCTTGCCTTCCGGCAGGCCGCAAGCACGGCCGACGATCTTCTGGGCCAGCGTATAGCCCTTGCCGGTGTCGGCCGGGTTCTTGGGCAGGCGGAACAGCGTGGAAGGCGGCAGGCCCAGCGCTTCGCGCGCCTTGGCGGTCAGGCCGCGGCCGATGATCAGGGGAATGCGGCCGCCGGCGCGCACTTCGTCGAGCAAGACTTCGGACTTGAGCTCGAACTCGGCGATGACTTCGCCGTTCTTGAGGGCCTTGCCCTCATAGGGGCGCAGCTCGATGACGTCGCCCATCTCCATCTTGGAGACGTCCAATTCGATCGGCAGTGCGCCCGCGTCTTCCATCGTGTTGTAGAAGATCGGGGCGATCTTCCCGCCCAGGCAGACGCCGCCGAAACGCTTGTTCGGGACGAAGGGAATGTCTTCCCCCGTCCACCACAGCACGGAGTTCGTGGCCGACTTACGCGAGGAACCGGTACCCACCACGTCGCCCACATAAGCGACCAGGTGGCCTTTTTCCTTCAGGGCCATCAGCTGCTTGATCGGGCCAACCTTGCCCGGCTCATCCGGCTCGATGCCCGGGCGCGGGTTCTTGAGCATGGCCAGGGCGTGCAGCGGGATGTCGGGGCGGCTCCACGCGTCAGGGGCGGGAGAGAGGTCGTCGGTATTGGTCTCGCCGGGCACCTTGAACACGGTGATCGTCAGGCTTTCCGGGACTTCCGGACGGCTGGTGAACCACTCGGCCTCGGCCCAGCTTTGCAGCACGGCCTTGGCGTTGGCATTGCCCTGGTCGGCCTTTTCCTTGACGTCGTGGAAGGCGTCGAACATCAACAGGGTTTTCTTCAGGCCGTCGGCAGCGATGCCCCCAACCTGGGGATCGTCCAGCAGTTCGATCAGCGCGCTGATGTTGTAGCCCCCCAGCATGGTGCCGAGCAGTTCCGTGGCCTTGGCGCGATCGATGAGCGGACAGACTTCCTTGCCCAGGGCGACGGCAGCCAGGTACGAAGCCTTGACCTTGGCGGCATCGTCCACGCCCGCCGGGACGCGGTTGGTCAACAGATCGAGGAGCGCCTGCTCTTCACCCTTGGGCGGGTTCTTGAGCAGCTCGATCAGGTCAGCGGTTTGTTGGGCCGAAAGCGGCAGCGGAGGAATGCCAAGCGCGGCACGCTCGGCGACGTGTTGACGGTAGGATTCAAGCATTGAAGGTGTCCCGGTTTGGAGGGATTAAGGGCGATACGGCGGGGATTGTAGGACCAGCGGGAAACCGGCGCAACTGTCTTATATCTTATATAAGACATACGGCACCCACCCTCCCCGGCCACGGCCGTTTGTTGCTACGATGCCTGCGTATCACTGAAAACAAGCTCGTCGTGCCGGGCCGACGCGGCGCAACGACCGCACCGTTTCGCCCTTAGGCTCATGGAACTCCGCCAACTCCGCTACTTCGTCCGGGTCGTCGAATTGGGCAGCATAGGACGGGCCGCCCGCGAACTGGGACTGGTGCCGTCCGCCCTCAGCCAGCAGATCAGCCGCCTGGAAGGGGAGCTCGCGACGCGGCTCCTGCAGCGCACCGCCACCGGCGTCATACCCACCGATGCAGGACTGGCATTCTGGCGCCAAGCACAGATGGCACTGCGACACGCCGACCAGGCCGCGGTCGCGGCGCGTGAAGCGCGGCTCTCCGGAGCGGTGAGCGTAGGCTTCGCCCCGTCTACGGCTTCGCTCCTGGCGCGCCCTTTCGTTGCCGCCATGCAGGAACGCTACCCCGACGTGCGGCTGCACCTGGTAGAAAGCCTCTCCGGCCATCTTGCCAGCATGCTCAATGCCCGGTTGCTGGACCTGGCCGTCCTCTTCCAGACAGAGAGCGGGCGTCATTGGAGCGTCATGCCGCTGCTCGACGAAAAGCTGTTCGTCGTGGCCCGCCCCGGCGTCGTGCCTGACCGCCAGCCCGCGCAGCCCATGACCGTGGCCGAAGCCGCTCGCCTTCCGCTGGCCATGCCCAGCAAGAACCACGGCCTGCGCATCCTCGTGGATGCCGCCTTCGACCGGGCCGGGGTCGAACCGGCCATCACGCTGGAAATCGACGGCCTGACCACGCTGATGGACATTGTCCTTGCCCAAGAGATCGCGACGATCCAACCCGGCGTGGCGGCGGGCCGCCTGCACGACGAACTCTGCCTCTATCCGCTCGACGACCCCTACCTGCATCGCCGCAACGTCGTCACCAGCGTCTCGGACGACGAACTCTCGCCCGCCGCCCTCGCCGCCCGGGTCGTCCTCACCGACCTCATGCGCTCACTGGCGCGAGACGGACAGTGGCCCGGGGCCAGGCTTTGCGAACCCTAGGCCTGCGACTTCGCGAAGGCCGGGCCGCGCAGGCGTCGCCTGCGCGCCACGGCGCACCCACGCGAACTAAGCGCTCGCATTCGCTGTTGATCGCGCACCACAAGGCCTCGCAGCCGTTCGCTTGGCAAAGCTGGGCCGATGGCCCAAACATGATGGAGATGCGGATGAGCCGTGGATAGAATCGGCGCACGATATTCCCATCCGTGAGGACAATGGTGATGCGCGCGCGCTCCTCGAATCCAGATTGCCCTCCTCCTGGGCACCCCTTCGAAAGCTTTGACGCCCGCCCTGCGCTACGATCGCCGCGGCGGCGGCAGGTGATGCAGCTGGCCGGGGCAGGCGCGCTGCTTCACATCCTGTCCGGCTGCGGGGGCAGCGGCGACCCACTCCCCACTGCCGACAATCTGGCCGAAGCCATCCAATGGGGCCGCGGCGCCATCGGGCAAGTCCTGCAAAGCGGGGAGGCCAGCGCGGTCTCGGTCGCATTGCTGACGAGCGAGGGCGTCATCTGGCAAGAGGCCTTCGGGATTGCAGACCCCGAAGGGCAGAAGCCCGCCACCGTGGATACCCGCTTCAACATCGGCTCGGTCAGCAAGGTGGTAGGCGCGCTCGCCGCGATGATGCTTTGCGATCGGGGCATGTTGGAACTGGATGCGCCCATCGTGCGGTACCTGCCCGACTACCGCATGCTTTCGCCGGAATTCGATCGGATCACGGTGCGCCACCTCATCAGCCACACCTCGGGGCTGCCGGGCACCAACTGGCGCAACATTTTCGCGTTCGGTCCGATCGAAGGTTACGCACGCGACACGCTGGAAGGCCTGGCCCACTTCCATCTCAAGCACCTGCCCGGAGAGCTGGCGGTCTATTGCAACGACGGCTTCACCATGGTGGAAAACCTGGTCGCCGAAGTCTCCGGGCTGCCCTTTGCGGAGTTCGTGCAACGCGAGATTCTCGAGCCCCTGGGCATGCGCAACTCGGCCTATCCGGTCCAGCCCTTCCCCGAAGGCAGCTACGTACATGCGGTCTATATAAAGGCGAGCGCATGCCCCAGGAATTCGTGTCGGCCTACGCCACCGGCGGGCTCGCCTCCACGCCCGGCGACATGATGCGCCTCGCGGCAATGTTCCTGAACCTAGGTGTCCACCAAGGCAGGCGCCTGGTCTCTCGCGAGGCCATCCTGGAGATGGGCACGGACCAAACCAAGAACCTGCGCATCAATCCGTGCCCCGAATGGCGCTGGGGCCTCGGCTGGGACGCGACGCATCATCCCGGCCTCGAGGCCGTAGGCGTCAAGGCTTGGCAGAAGAACGGCGGCACCTTCCTGTTTTCGAGCGAATTCTTCGTGCTGCCCGATCACCATATGGCACTGATGATCGCCGGCTCGGGCCCCGCCTACGGGGCGCTGCGCATCGCGGAAGGCGTGCTGCTGCGCGCCTTGGCGGCGGTGCGCGCCATTCCTTCGGTGCCACCCGCGCTTGTCGGCATACCGCCGGCCGTATCAGAATCCGTAGATGCCGGAAGCGTCGCCGGCATCTACGCCAACCACGAGGCACCGATCAAAGTACAGGCCACGGAAGCCGGCGCCATCGACATCCTGCAGTGGGGGAACGGTGCCTGGCAGCCTCTCGCCCAAGGGCTGACCCTGCGCACGGACGGCTGGTGGTGGAACGATGCCGTGCCGCAAAGCAGCTATCGATGGCAAACCGTCGACGATAAGCTGTACCTCATCCAACGCACGACGGCTGGATACGGACACTACCGCTCGTCCATGCCCATCGGCCAACGCCTGCCTCCCCGCGAGGCGCCGCTGCCCGACGCCTGGCAGGCCCGCCTGGGCACGCGCTGGCAGCTGGTCAACGAATCGCCCGACTCCCTGGCGCGCGTCTTCGAAAACGACGTCGTCATCCTGGGCGAGCTGCCGGACCTCCCTGGATACCTGCTCTGGAACAACACGCAGCTCCTGCTACCCGACAGCGACGACCGGGCCAGGATGACGATACAGGTTCCGGTGAATCACGGCCGCGACCTGGTCGAGATCGAAATGGAAACGGCAGACGGTGCGCCGCAACTGCGCGTGGGGTCGTCGCTATTTCGGCAGCTGGCTGAGGCCTGACCACCGCCAAGCCCGCGGTGACACCACTGAGCCGCGGGCGGCCTTCGGGAATGCGGCCGTGCCGACCTAGCGCGGCACTACCGGCTGCAACCATGACGGACACGATAGCGCGCCCCATTCACGATTCGTGAATACCCGTTGCCGGGCCACTGCCTAGCGTGCCCGTCTCCGTTCGCCTTACAGTGGCGCACACACTGATAGGAAGGCGGAATGATCGATGTCTTGGTAATCGGCGGCGGCAACGCCGCTCTATGTGCTGCCTTGATGGCCCGCGAAGCCGGCGCCAGCGTCATGTTGCTGGAAGCCGCCCCGAGGGAATGGCGCGGAGGCAACTCGCAGCACACGCGCAACCTGCGCTGCATGCACGACGGCCCGGAAGACGTGCTGGTCGACAGCTACCCTGAAGAAGAGTTCTGGCAAGACCTGCTCAAGGTCACGGGCGGCATCACTGACGAAAAACTCGCCCGCATGGTCATCCGGCACACCTCCACCTGCCGGGGCTGGATGCGCAAGCACGGCGTGAATTTCCAGCCGGCGCTGTCAGGCACGCTGCACATCGCCCGCACCAATGCCTTCTTCATGGGCGGGGGCCGGGCGCTCGTCAACGCCTATTACCGCAGCGCCGAGCGCCTGGGCGTACACATCCGCTACAACACGCCGGTGCACGCACTCGAGCTCGACGGCGACCGATTCGTCGCGGCGTTGACCGAAAACGAACGCATTCCCGCGCGGGCCTGTGTGATGGCGTGCGGCGGCTTCGAGTCGAACCTGCAGTGGCTGCGCGAAGTCTGGGGCCAGAACGAACGGGGCGAATGGCCCGCGGACAATTTCCTGATCCGGGGCACGCGCTACAACCAGGGTACCCTGCTGAAGTTCATGATCGAGGCCGGCGCCGACATGATCGGCGATCCGACCCAGTCGCATTGCGTCGCCATCGACGCCCGGGCACCGCTCTACGACGGAGGCATCTGCACCCGCATCGACTGCGTCTCGCTTGGCATCGTCGTCAACCGCGAGGCACAGCGCTTCTACGACGAGGGCGAGGACTTCTGGCCCAAACGCTACGCGATATGGGGCAGGCTGGTGGCATTCCAGCCTGGGCAGATCGCGTATTCCATCATCGATGCCAAGGCGGTCGGGCGATTCATGCCCCCGGTGTTTCCCGGCGTCAAGGCCGACAGCCTGCCCGAACTGGCGCGCCAGACGGGCTTGGACGAAGCAGCCCTCGTGCGGACGGTGCAGGAATTCAATGCGGCCTGCCGCGTCGGGAATTTCGACCATACCATCATGGACGACTGCCATACGGAAGGCATCACGCCCGCCAAGACCCACTGGGCGCGACCGATCGACACGCCGCCCTATTTCGCCTATCCGCTGCGCCCCGGCATCACCTTCACCTACCTGGGCACCAAGGTTGATGAAAACGCCGCCGTGCATTTCGGCGGGCGCCCCAGCCCCAATCTGTTCTGCGCCGGGGAAATGATGTCCGGCAACGTGCTGGGCAAGGGCTATACGGCCGGCGTCGGCATGTCCATCGGTACGGCCTTCGGCCGCATCGCCGGCACGCGCGCCGCCGAAGCCGCATTGAAACGCACTCACGGAGCACAACTTTGAAGCAGCTCGAGGACCTCGCGCGCGATGCGCAAACCATGGCATCCGGCATGCAGGCCGCACCCGTACAGTGGCGCACCGACGCCGCCGCGCATCCCGGTTCGTCCGCGCTAACCGCGGACGAAAACGAAGCGGCCCGCGTCCTGCAGATATGCAACGCCTGCCGCTACTGTGAAGGGTTCTGCGCGACGTTCCCCGCCATGATGCGTCGGCTGGAGTTCGGGAAGGCCGACGTGCATTACCTGGCCAACTTATGCCACAACTGCGGCGCATGCCTGCACGCATGCCAATATGCACCGCCGAACGAGTTCGCCGTCAACGTGCCGCGCGCCATGGCCAAGGTCAGGGTGCAGACGTACGGCGATTACGCCTGGCCGGGCTTCCTGGGCCGGCTATACCGCCACAACGGCATCACCGTGGCGCTGGCGACCGCCTTTGCGCTATCGCTCTTCCTGGTGCTGGCCGTCGCCATGAACGGCGGGCTCTGGCACGAGCCGCTCGCGGGCAATTTCTACGCCATCTTCCCCCACAACCTGCTGGTGACGCTATTCGGCGCCGTTTTCGTCTTCGCCATCATCGCGCTCG
The DNA here is from genome assembly GCF_019689535.1 of Pigmentiphaga sp. Lineage (GTDB taxonomy): Bacteria > Pseudomonadota > Gammaproteobacteria > Burkholderiales > Burkholderiaceae_B > Pigmentiphaga. Next base: position 1,763 of record NZ_JADGHH010000081.1, on the reverse strand, counting down.
GCGCAGGGGTGGCCCGGTTCTGGCGCAACGTGTCGCCGGGGGCGGCCACGGCTCCGGCGGTAGCCGAAGCGGCGCACGACGCCTTGCGCCTGAAGTACCTGGACGGTGGCCACGGCAAAGGCTGCAATGAGGAAGACGACGCGTTCACCCTCGCGCGCCGCCGCTTCCACCATTTCACTTTCTACGGGTTCATGCTGTGCTTCGCCGCCACGTGCGTGGCCACCGTCTATCACTACGCCCTGGGGTTGCCTGCGCCGTATCCGTGGACCAGCCTGCCCGTGCTGCTCGGCATCGTGGGTGGCATCGGCCTGTTGGTCGGCCCGGCCGGCCTCTTGTGGCTGAACCTGCGTCGCCACCCGCTGCACGGCGACCCCGACCAGCGCCCGATGGACCGCGGCTTCATTTGCCTGCTGTTCCTGACCAGCCTGACTGGCCTCGTACTGCTCGCCGCGCGCGACACCGGAGCCATGGGCTTCTTGCTGGCGATCCACCTGGGCGTGGTGATGGCGCTTTTCCTCACGCTGCCCTATGGCAAGTTCGCGCATGGCGTCTATCGGTGCGCCGCCCTGCTCAAATGGAGCATCGAGAAGCGTCAGCCCAGCAACACGCGGCTGACTCCGGACTGAGCCGCCCTGCTTCAACCGCGCGTACGCGGCCGGTCCGGCAAACGGCCTGAGGGCGTGGGCCTCACCGCACTTACCGCGGCGGGCTGTCCCGCCGCGAGCTCTTCCGCAATCCGGCCAGCTGCCTGCTTGACCAGCTGCACTACGCGAGGCACGTCCACCACTTCCAGGCGCGGCATGTCGATTACGACGGACAACGCGCCCCACACGCCCCCGTCGGCCTTGGGAACCGGCGCGGCAACGGCGGCCAGCTGGGGCTCCAACTCCCCCCGCGAGACGTAGTGCCCCGCGCGCCGGATGGCGGCGTAATACTTGCGGAAAGCGGGCCACTCGGTGGGAAGTCCGGCTCGCGCGATCTCGTCGCGATGGGCGTCGAAGAGTCTGCGCAATTGCGCGGGAGGGAACGAGGCCAGGATGACCTTGGGCGCTCCGCCGCTAAATAGCGGGCGAGGCCGTCCGCGCCCGTAAGCGAGCGTGGCCGGCGCCTTGCCCATCTCTCGATGCGTGTCGAGGATCTGCGAGCCGAACCAGGCTGAGGTCACGCAATCGAACCCCGTCCGCTCAACCAGGTCGACCATGTACGGAATCGCCACTCTCAACAGCGGATCTGCCCGGCGGATGTAGTAGTCCAGCACCACGATCCGCGGCCCCAAGGCATAACGGGAGTCCGCCGCGCGTTGCAACAACCCCGATTCCACGAGCGTCTTGACGTAGCGATACCCGGTGGGCAGGGATACGTCCAGCAGCGAAGCGATCTCTTCGGCGGAGCGGGTCAGGTTGTCTTCGTCAAAGAGATCCAGCACCCGGAGCATGCGCTCCAGGCTGGTGGCGGATTTTTCTTCCATGCGTCATTGGGGCAGTGTCACCCCGGCCGCGGGGAGTCGGGCCGTGATGCGCTCGAGTTCATCGGAAGTTTGAGCCACCCCCATCACGTAGCGATCGGGGCGAAGCACCATGGCCCGCGCACGATGAGCATCGAGCCAGTCTGCTAGTGTACGGTCCGGACGGTCGAGCACCACGGCATCCAGGCTTTTCCAGCGATGCTGGGCGTCCTCCCCAACGCCGTGTATCACATCCGGCACGCCGATGACCGCCAAGCGATTGCCCAACACTTCATCCAGCCATCGCCCATCTTCAAGC
>NZ_JADGHH010000080.1 GCF_019689535.1 Pigmentiphaga sp. | reverse complement strand
AGTCTAGAGCGAGCCCCGGGCGCGACAGTGTGATATCCCTCATGTTTCCGCCGCCGCTTGGGTAATATGGTGGCACAGCCGCCGCGTCGCACCGGGGCCTTCTTCGCCCGATACCCAGTAGGTCATCGCGCGGGCTTCCCGCTTTCACTGTCGCTTCCCTTTTTACGGAAACCGTCATGCAACCAGCTACCGAAGTCGTTCGCTCCGCTTTTACGCCCAAGCAGGTCTTGCGCGCTTCCATCAACGTGGGCAATCCGATTCTTGCCAGTCGCGACGACCAGCGCGGTGCGCGCGGGGTGTCGGTGGACCTGGCGGGGGAGCTGGCCAGGCGGCTGGGCGTGGAGCTGGAGTTGGTGATCTTTCCCTCGGCCGGCGAGTCGGTCGAGGCCGTTGCCGCGGAAAAGGCAGACATCGGGTTTTTCGCCATCGACCCCAAGCGCGGTGAGCACATTGCGTTTACCGAACCCTATGTGGTGATCGAAGGCGCCTATCTCGTACGTGACGGTTCCCCCGTCGTCGAGCAGTCCGAGGTGGACCGGCCCGGTGTCCGCGTCACCGTGGGCAAAGGTAGCGCCTACGATCTGTATCTGACGCGCAGCCTGCAACATGCGACCATCGAGCGGGCGCCGACTTCCCCCGCGGTGGTGGACGTGTTCTTGGAAAGCGGTGCGGACGTGGCTGCGGGCGTGCGCCAGCAGCTTGAGGCCGACGCGGCGCGGCATGGGGGGCTGCGCCTGCTGCCGGGCCATTTCATGCTGATCCGGCAGGCCATGGGGCTGCCGAAGTCTCGGGGGGAAGCGGCGCATGCTTATCTGGCCGCTTTCGTCGAAGAGATGAAGGCTTCGGGCTTCGTCGAGGAAGCGCTCGCGCGTCATGCCGTCACCGGCGTGACCGTTCCCAAGGCCGGCGCAGCGGGCTGAGTCGCGTCGCTCAGGCGCCGAGTTCGCGTCGCAACGTCGCTGCGACGCGTTCAAGAAAGGCCCGGGTGCTCACCCAGGGGTGGTCCGGGCTTACCAGGGTAGCCAGGTCGCGCGTCATGCATCCCGCTTCCACGGTGGCGATGCATGCACGTTCCAGCGCCGATGCAAAGGCGGCCAGGTCGGGCGTTTCATCGAGTTCGGCACGGCGCCGCAGCCCTCTCGTCCAAGCGAAGATCGAGGCGATCGGGTTGGTGGATGTTTCTCGCCCTGCCTGGTGTTCGCGATAGTGTCGCGTGACCGTGCCATGCGCCGCCTCGGCTTCGAAGGCGCCGCCGTCGGGCGTGACCAGCACCGAGGTCATGAGGCCGAGCGACCCGAAGCCTTGGGCGACGGTGTCGGATTGCACGTCGCCGTCGTAGTTCTTGCAAGCCCAGATGTATCCACCTCGCCACTTGAGCGCGCTGGCCACCATGTCGTCGATCAGGCGGTGTTCGTAGGTGAGGCCGGCCTCGCGGTAGGCCTGGGCGAATTCGCGCTCGAACACGTCCTGGAAGATGGCGGAAAAGCGCCCATCGTAGGTCTTGATGATGGTGTGCTTCGTCGAGAGGTAAACCGGATACTGCCGTAGCAGTCCATAACGAAACACTGCCCTGGCGAACCCCGTAATGGAGGCGTCAAGGTTGTACATGGCCATGGCGATGCCTGAGCCGTCGACGCGGCACACTTCTCGTTCGATCGCCGCAGCGTCGCCGTCGGGGGCAAAGCGCAGCGTGAGCGTTCCGGGGCCGGGCAGTTCGATCTGCGTCGCATTGGAGTGGTCGCCGAACGCATGGCGGGCGATGACGATGGGCTGGTCCCAATGGGGGACGAGGCGGGGAATGTTGCGGCAACAAATGGGCTCGCGGAAAACCGTGCCGTTCAGGACGTTGCGGAACGTGGCATTCGGGCTGGGCAGCATGGCGGGCGAGCCGAATTCGTGCATCCGTGCCAGGTCGTGCGTGATGGTGGCGCACTTGACGGCCACGCCATGGCGCAACGTGGCGCGCGCGGCCTCCAGTGTCACCTGGTCGCCCGTTGCGTCCCGGTTCCGTATCCCCAGATCGAAGTACAGCAGCTCGCCTTCGACGTAAGGCAGGATCAGCGATTCCTTGATCCAGGCCCACATGACGCGGGCCATTTCGTCGCCGTCGATCTCGACGAGGGGCCGTCGAAGGGGGATCTTGCGCATGGGGTCGTGGTAAGCGATGGAAGAATGGGCGGTTGGCGGCGCGGTCGAACGTCAGCTGTCATAGCGCGGGAATCCACCCGGCTCGGCATCCAGCCAGCGCAATAGCGCATGCCATTCGAGCTCCCCGTATGGTCTGCGCGTGCCGGGTTGGTACAAATGGGCGGCGCGGGCGAGGACTTCGTCCGAGGGGATCTTGACGTGTTCGAGTCCGCCGCTCATGGCATCGACTTGGGCGCGGCAGGAGAGCTCGAGGTGGTACATGAGGTTGAAGGCCTGGGGGATGGACGGCGCGCATACCAATAGGCCGTGGTTGCGCAGGATCATGGCGTTGTGCGGGCCGAGATCCGCGACCAGGCGCGCTTGTTCGTCCAGATCGATCGCCGGGCCCTCGAACTCGTGGTAGGCGATGTGGCCGTAGAAGCGCGATGCCGTCTGGGTGATGGGAAGTAGCCCGCAATCCATGGCGGAAACCGCCATGCCGGCGCGCGTATGCGTGTGGATGATGCAATGCACGTCGGGGCGCGCGCGGTGGATGCATCCGTGGATGACATAGCCCGAACGGTTGATGCCGTAGGCCGTCTCGGGGCTGCGGTGGACGTTGCCGTCGTAATCGATTTCGACCAGGCTGGACGCCGTGATTTCCTTATACAGCAGGCCGTACAGGTTGATCAGCAGGCGCTCCTTCTTGCCGGGAATTTGCGCGGTGATGTGGTTGTATATCATGTCCGTCATGCCATACCGGTCCATCAGCCGGTAGCATGCGGCAAGGTCGACGCGCGTGCGCCATTCCGCTGCGTCAACCTGGTCTTTGAGAGACGGGAAATCGGTGGAGTAGTTCAGGCTCATGCAAGGGCTCCTACACCCGCCCGGTCGGCGAATGATGTTGTCTCGTGGCGCCTTCAAGGCGACTGGCGCGGCCATCTTAAGGCAGTACCATCTCGCATCGCCATCCAAAATACTTCATTCAGTTTTTAGAAAAATTCATGCTGAGACGCCATGAATCCTCAACTCCCGCCATTGAATCCGCTGCGCGTCTTTGAAAGCGCGGCGCGGCACTTGAGCTTCACGGAAGCGGCTGCGGAGCTGCACATCACGCCCGGCGCGGTCAGCCATCAGATCAAGGCTCTCGAAAGCTGGCTGGGATTCGCCTTGTTCGATCGAAGCGAGCGCCCGCCCAAGCTGACACGCGGCGGAGAAATGTATGCCAAAGGCCTGAGCGTCGCTTTCGAGCAAATCGTGCGCGCGACGCAGGAGCTGGTTTCGTCGGGGTCGGCGCAGGTCTTGACCGTGCGGGGCCACACCACTTTTTTCGTGCGCTGGCTGATTCCCTTGCTGCCTGCCTTCCAGCACGCCCATCCGAATATCAAGATTCGCCTTGCGTCGAGCGTGGACGCGGTGGACTTCCGCCGCGACACGGTAGACGTCGGCATTCTTTATGGCGACGGGCCGTGGGAGGGTTTGCGCAGCGATCTCTTGTTCAGCGACGAGCTGACCCCTGTGATGGCGCCGCAGCTGGCGGCGAGGCTGCCTTCCGGGCCGAGCACCGAGGCATTGTTGAAGCTCCCGCTGTTGCACTCGAACCGCCGTCCCCAACATTGGCCGGACTGGATCGCCGCGGTGGGGGCGGTTCGCAAGAACGCCAAGAACGATTTGTACTATGAGGATCTCAGCGTCATTTACCAGTGCGCCATCCAGGGGTTGGGCGTTGCCCTCGGGCAGCGCCGCTACGTCGCCAAGGATCTCGAACAGGGGATACTGGTGGCGCCTCATCCTTTCGTGTTGCGTCGTTCCCGCGGCTATCACCTGGTGTGTCCGCAGTCCCGCGCCGACGACCCCAAAATCAGCGCTTTCAGGGAGTGGCTGCTCAAATACGGCGTGGATAGTTCATTAGAAAATTTCAAGGTCGGGTGAAAAATACTGGTTTGTGCGGGCGGCGCGACCGACTCTAGGATTAGCGGCAAATCGCGGTCTCCCAAGCAGGGGCCGCCCGTATTCAAGGAGACACCATGCCGTATTCCACCCAGCCTCGCCGTGCCGGCCGGTTTTCGCCTTCCCGCTCGCGCAAAGGCGTCCAGCGTCTTCTGGTCGGTGCATTCTTCGCCTGTACGGCTTCTTTGGCGATCGCTTCCACGTACCCGGAACGTCCCATCCGGATGATGATCCCCTTCCCGCCGGGTGGCCCCAATGACGTGCTCGGCCGGCTGCTTGCCACCGAAATGGGCAACGATCTCGGCAAACCGGTGGTCATCGAGAACAAAGGCGGGGCCGGAGGCACCATAGGTGCGGACATGGTGGCCAAGTCTGCGCCGGATGGATACACCCTGATACTGGGCGGGACGGCATCGTTCGGGATCGCCCCCAGTCTCTATTCCAAGCTTCCCTATGATGCCGAGAAAGACTTCGATGCGGTTGGCATGGTCGGCACTTCTCCCTCTCTCCTGGTGGTCGGCGCCCGCCAGCCGTACCGCAGCGTGCAAGAACTGATCGCCCATGCCAAGGCTTCGCCGGGCAAGGTCAATTTCGCTTCGGCAGGCGTGGGTACGCCTACCCACCTCGCTGCGGAATTGTTCAAGAGCATGGCGGGGGTCGACATCGTGCACGTGCCCTACCGCGGCGGTGGCCCCGCCCTGAATGACCTGCTGGCTGGCCAGGTCGAGATGTACTTCTCCGGCATCGTGGCTGCCGTGCCGCTGGTCAAGCAGGGCGCCTTGCGTGCCCTGGCCATCACCAGTGAAACGCGAAGCGAGCAAATGCCCGACGTGCCCACCATGGCGGAGTCCGGCCTGCCTGGGTATGCCATTGAAAACTGGTTTGCGATATTTGCACCGGCGGGAACGCCCAAAGACGTGATCGACCGCTTGAATGAGAGCTTGACCAAGGTCGTGCAAATGCCGGCGGTCAAGCGCAAGATGCTGGAGCTCAACGTCGACCCGCGCACTTCTACGCCGGAAGAGCTGGCGACTTATCGCGCCAAGGAAATCAAGAAATGGGCCGCCCTGGTGAAGCAGGCGGGCATCACGCCGGAATAACCCGCACATGTGTCGCCCGCAGGTAAGCGCTTCCGGCGGGCGATCACCCCCTTCCCCAAGGTGGAGGTCCTGCGCAGCATCCGCCGCAGGCCAGCGGGCACGGCGCTTGCGAGAGCGAGGCTTTATTGCGGTTCACGGGGAACCCGCACCATGAAGCTTACTCTGCATGTGAATGGTCGCCCGCACGAACTCGACCTCGATGCGCGCACGACCTTGCTCGACTGCCTGCGCGAGACGCTGGGGCTGGCCGGCGCCAAGAAGGGCTGCGATCACGGCCAGTGCGGGGCCTGTACGGTTCACCTCGATGGCAGGCGCGTCAACGCCTGCCTCATCCTCGCGGCAACGCTGGACGGACGCCAAGTAACCACGGTCGAGGGCCTGGCCGAAAGCGGCACGTTGCACGCCGTGCAGGCGGCATTCCTGGAGCATGACGCCTATCAATGCGGCTATTGCACGCCGGGCCAGGTCATGTCGGCGGCCGCGTTGCTGAATGAGCCTTGCGGCATGTCCGACGCCGAGGTGAAAGAATGCATGAGCGGTAATCTCTGCCGTTGCGGCGCTTACCAGAACATCCTGGCGGCGGTACAGCAGGTCCGCCGCGCAGCATCCTGAAGGCGGCCGTCCATGGAAATGTTCCAATTGTGGCGGGCGGACGACGTCGCGGAGGCCGTGACATCCGCCGCGTACGGCGACAGGCAATTAGGTGCGCAGGTACGGTTCCTGGCAGGCGGCACGACGCTGGTGGATCTGATGAAGCTGGGCGTCGAACGCCCGGGCGTGGTGGTGGACATCGGCCATCTCCGGCTCGATAAGATCGAACCTACGCCGGCGGGCGGGGTGCGCATCGGCGCCATGGTGCGCAATGCCGACCTGGCGCAGCACGAAGTCATCCGCGAGCACTATTCGGTCTTATCCCAAGCCCTGCTTTCCGGCGCGTCACCGCAATTGAGGAACATGGCGACCACCGGCGGCAATCTGCTGCAGCGGACGCGCTGTGTGTACTTTCGCGATGCGGCCATGCCGTGCAACAAGCGGGCGCCCGGCTCTGGTTGCCCCGCCATGGGCGGCTACCACCGGAACTTGGCGGTGCTCGGCACGAGCGAGGCGTGCATCGCGAGCAATCCCTCTGATATGAACGTGGCGTTGATGGCGCTGGGCGCAACCATTGAAATCCAGGGAGTCGATGGCAGGCGCTCGGTGGATATCGACGACTTCTTTCTCCTGCCTGGCGATGCGCCCGAGCGCGAAACCGTATTGCGACCGGGCGAGCTCATTACCCATGTGACGCTGCCGCCCTGGCCGCCCGGAACCCGATCGCTGTATCTCAAGCTGCGGGACCGGGCGTCCTATGAGTTCGCGTTGGCGTCGGCCGCTGTGGTGGTCACGCTGGCGCAGGGCAGCATACAGAAGGCCCGCGTGGCTTTGGGTGGCGTCGGGACGCGACCATGGCGCACGAGTGCGGCCGACATGATGCTGACCGGCGCGCCGTCCGCGAAGGTATTCGAAGCCGCGGCTGCCGAATTGCTGCGCGACGCGCGGCCCCAGCGTGACAACGCCTTCAAGATCGAGTTGGCGCGCCGGAGCCTGGTGCATGCCTTGAAAACCGTTACGACAGGGGACTGATGCGTCATGTCGACGACACCTTCCCATACTCTTTCCCCGATCGGCGCCGGTTGGACACGCGTGGAGGGGCCCCTCAAGGTGGCAGGCCGTGCACGCTATGCCGCAGACCATCACTTCCCTGCGATGCTGTATGCCGTGCCCGTATGCGCGACGGTGGCCCGAGGCCGGATACGGCGCATCGAGACCCGCGTTGCGCAGGACATGCCCGGCGTCAGAAAGGTTTTTACGCGCGAGAACATCGGGCGTTTTTCCCGGATCGAGGAAAAAACGGCCAAGCTTGACGAGTACCGGCCGCCGCTCGACGACGACGTGATCCGCTATTACGGGCAATACGTCGCGCTGGTCGTCGCTGGGACGCTCGAGCAGGCTTGCGCCGCCGCGGCTGCCATCACGGTGGAGTATGAAGAAGAACCGCCCGACGTTTCCATGGAGCTTGCTCCCGAGGAAGCGCCGCAGGTGGAGTCCGAACGGGGTGACGCCCCCAGTGCCTTCGAGCGTGGCGAGGTGTGCATCGATCGCGTCTACACCACGCCGCCGGAAACGAACAATCCCCTGGAAATGCATGCCACGGTGGCCATGTACGACGAGGGCCAAGGCTTTACCTTGTACGAGAGCTCGCAGGCAGTGGTGAATCACCGTGTCGCCTTGGCTGCGATGCTAGGGGAGCCTCCCCACCGGGTGCGCGTCATCACCGAGCATGTCGGATCGGGTTTCGGCAGCAAGCTTTGGCCGTGGGGGCATTCGGCGCTTGCCGCCGCAGCGGCCCGAGACGTGCGGCAGCCGGTGAAGCTGGTGCTGAGCCGGCGCATGATGTTCCACAACGTCGGCCACCGCTCCAATACCCGGCAGCGGGTCCGGCTCTCGGCAACGGCCGACGGCAAGCTGACTTCGCTGCAGCACGACTATCTCTTCCATGTTGCGCGGGAGGAATACCACAAGGAAAATTGCGGCGAGGCATCCGCGTTTCTCTACAGTACCCCCAACCTGCGAGTGACCTACGGTTCGGCGAGGCGCGACATCGCCCCGACGACTTCCATGCGCGGACCGGGCGCCGTGCCGGGCCTGTACGCGATCGAATCCGCGATGGACGAACTCGCCGTCGCGCTTGGCATCGATCCCGTGGCGCTGCGGCTGCGCAACGAGCCGTCGCGCGACGAGGCCAGTAACCTGCCTTTTTCCTCCCGCCATCTCCGGGAATGCCTCGTGCAAGGTGCCGAGCGTTTTGGGTGGCCGCGGCGGGACCCCCGCATCGGCGCCATGCGGCGCGACGGCCTCGTGCTGGGCTGGGGCATGGCTTCCTGCTCCTGGATGGCGACGCGGTTGAAAGCCGAAGCGCAGGTGGACCTGCGGGCCGATGGGACGGTGCGCGTAGCCAGCGCCACGCAGGACATCGGCACCGGAACCTATACCGTCATGGCGCAAATGACGGCCCACGTACTCGGCGTGCCGGCCGGATGCATCGAGGTGCAATTGGGCGATACGACACTGCCGGCCGGGCCGACCTCGGGTGGCTCCATGGCCACGGGATCTCTTGTGCCCGCCGTCCTCGCCGCGGCGCGCGACGCGCTTGCGCGGCTCGCGCATTGTGCCGAGCGGCTTGGGTGGGTCGAGCCGGCGGAGGACGTCGATGCATGGTGCATGAGCGACGGCCGGCTGCACCGGGTAGGAGAACCACCGGCGGCAGGCGTGGCATTCGAACGGATTCTGCAGGCGGCCAAGCTGAACGTCCTCTCCGGACGGGGTAGCGCGAAGGCCAGTAGCAAGGACCCGGCGTACCAACGCCATTCGAATCATTCTTTCGGCGCCCATTTCGTGGAAGTGACATGGGAGCCGGCCATTGCCCGCCTGCGCGTGTCGCGGGTCGTGACCGCGATCGACGCCGGCCGCATCATCAATCCGCGTACAGGCCGCAACCAGGTAGAGGGTGCCATCGTGATGGGCGTAGGCATGGCGTTGCTGGAGGAGACTATCTATGACGAGCGCAGCGGCGCACCCATCAACAACAATCTTGCCGACTACATGGTCGCCACCCACGCAGATGCGCCCGAGATCGATGTGTGCTTCATCGAGCACCCCGATGTGGTGCTCAATGAACTCGGCGCCCGCGGCATAGGCGAGATTGGCCTGGCCGGAATCGCGGCGGCCATCGCTTCGGCCGTCTACCACGCCACCGGAGTGCGCGTGCGGGACCTGCCGGTGAAGATAGAAGACTTGCTGGGGTCAGGCTCGGCGCCGTGATCGGACCCGGCTCGGGGCGCACGGCTTGGACTTGGACTGCGGATACGGCCCGCCTTGGAAGAGCTCGATGATCGCGGTGCGCAGCCAAGCTCGCCAAGAACCTCCGGAAAGACTATGACATGCTGGGGGCCCTGATCGAGAGCAAAGGCATTACGCGCTAATCCGCCCTGGGCAGGCAGTACGCGGCCGTGTCGTAAGGAACTGTCACGACGGCGCGGCCGCGCAGCCCGGGTTCGGCATCGATCAGCGCCTGCAAACGCGCGTCGACCTCTGCCCGTTTTTCGGGCGGCAAGGCGGCGATGAAGCTGGTCGAACGCACGCGGTTGAAGATGACGTCCTCGGGCGATCCCGTGTGCGCGTTGGCGTAGTGCCGCTCGTCCATCGGCCCGAAGCCGGAATGAGGAAACGCCTTGCGCCAGGCGCCCGTGTAGTAGCGCGGGGCATCGCCTTCGAACTCGTTGACGATGCGGTCGATCTGGGCGACCCATGGAACGCGGGCGTCGCGCATGTTCCACACCAGTGCCAGCCGTCCCCCGGGCTTGAGCACGCGATGAATTTCGTTCAGGGCTTCGGCGTTGGCGAACCAGTGGAAGGCCTGGGCGCATACCACGGCATCCACCGAGGCATCGGGCAGGGGGATGGCTTCGGCAGTGCCCACCTTCGCTTCGACTCCGGGCAGCGCAGCCGCGAGCTTGTCCAGCATGGCTGTCACCGGTTCCACCGCAATGACGTGCGCGCCCGTGGCGACCAGGCGGGGAGTGAATTTGCCCGTGCCGGCACCAAGGTCGAGGACGATCGTGCCCGGTTGCAGGCGTACCGTGTCGTGTAGCCAGGCGTCGATCTCGGGCGGGTAATCGGGGCGGCCGCGAACATAGGTGTCGGCCTCTCTTGCATAGCCGGTGGCAGCGGCATGATGAATGTCGGCACGGGTATCCATGTTTTCTCCGGAAAGGCGAGGCCTATGCCTCGGCCGGTTCCGGAACAGGATACAACGCGTGGGGAGCAAGGCACGCGGGGCCTCAGGCGCCGGCGGCTGTTGCCCCGCCCCGGTTGCTGCGCTTATCGCTTGGCTTGGGCCGGCGCGCTCGCCGCTGCCATTTCCCGCAACTTGGCCTTGGAAATCTTCCCTACGCCGATGCGGGGAAAGTCATCCACGAACACGACGTCGCGCGGCACTTTGTACTTCGCGAGCTCGCGCCGGCAGGTCTCGATGATCGTTTCGGCCAAGGCAGGGCCCGGCTTTGCATCGGCAGCCGTGCGGATGAACGCGACGGGCACTTCGCCGTAGGCGGAGTCCGGGCGCGCAACCACCGCCGCTTCGGCGACCCCCTCGACGGTGCGGACGACGCGTTCGATTTCTGCCGCCGATACGCCCTCGCCACCGACCTTGATGAGGTCTTTGGCGCGGTCTCCGAACTGGATGCAGCCGTCTTCGTGCAGCAGCACGCTGTCTCCGGTCTTGAAGTAGCCGTCGTCGTCGAAAGCGTCCCGGGTCGCCTCGGCATTGCCGAAATATTCCGCGAAGATCGTGACGCCGGGCACGCCCCGGATCAGAAGCAGGCCGCGCTCGCCGGGTTTGCAGTCGCGCCCGTGCTCATCAACGATGCGCACGCCGTAGCCGACGGAGGCGCGGCCGATGGCGCCGGGGCGTGGGGGCGACCAAGGATCGGTGACGATGCCTTGCGCGACCATTTCCGTCATGCCCCAGGCACCCATCATCCTCATCCCGAAGTAGGCTTCGTGCTCGGGCAGCCACAAGGCATTGCACCACTGGCGAAAATGGTGCCGGGGCGGGACCGGCATGCCGGCCAGGACGTTGGCGCTGAAGATGACATGCGAGCCGACCGTGCTGCGGTGTTCCAGGGCCACGGGCCAGTAGCGGCTGGCCGAGAAGCGCGGCTGCAGTACGATGCTGGCTCCCGCCCAGATTGCGGGGAATACGGACCACGACAAACCTACGACGTGGAACAGCGGCAGGAAAACATGGAAGATGTCGTCGCTGCGCAGCGACTGCTGCATGGCACCCAGCCGGGCAGCCCACAGCACATTGGCATGGGTCCAGAGCACCCCTTTCGGCCGGGAGGTCGTGCCGCTGGTGAACAACACGGACAGCGGCGCCGACGCGTTGGGCGCGCGCCGCGGCGCGGGCGAAGCGAACAGGCTCGCGTAACGTTCGTCGGCGTGCGGGGCGGTGCCGGCCTCGGGGGCTTGCCCGGCATCGTCGTCTGTCACGGCGACCCATTCCAGGCCGCGGCAATGGGTGCGGATCTTGTCTGCGAACCGGGGTTGGGTCACGGCGCCCCGGGCGCCGGTGAGTTCGGCGAAGTAGGCCAACTCCGGCCCGACGGCCATCGCGTTCGTGGGAACGCAGATCGCGCCGACGTACGCGCAGGCGAAGTACGTGAGCAGGAATTCCGGACAGTTCTCCAAATGCATCAGTATGCGGTCACCCGCGCGGATGCCGCGCGCCTGGAGCCCGCCCGCCAGGCGCGCGACCTGGTCGGCAAACTGCGCATAAGACCAGGTGCGCGATACGCCGGGCTCGGGGGCCCAGATGAGCAGCGGGTGATTGCCCCGTTCGGCGGCTTTTCTATCAAGCAGGGTCGGCAGGTCCTGTCCGGTGAACTGGAGCAAGGTGTCGGAGCGGATCATGGCTTGGGGTCCCACGATTGGTATTTGAGCCAGTGTTCGAGCATCCACAGGCGGTCCACGCCCCAGAAGGGCTCGCCGTCCACGATGAAGAACGGCACGCCAAAGACGCCGGCCGCGACGGCGCGGTCTACTTCTTCGCGCAGGAGCGTCTTGATCTCGGGCGATTCCATGCCTGCGCGCATCGCCTCGACGTCCAGGCCCAGGCGCGCGGCTTCGTCCAGGACGTCTTCTGTTGCAGAGATGTTTTCACCGCGCGCCCACAGGCGGGCGCACAGGCTGCGCGCAAAGGCGGCGGCTTGTGCCGCATCCCGCTGCTTGAGCCAGAGAAAGGCCCGCAGTGCGCGTATGGGCGAGACGTCGGGGTGGCGCGGTTCGCACATCGGCACGCCCAGCAGGCGCGCCAGGCGGTTCTTATCACGCCGCGAGTAGTCGCCTTTCAGGGGCGTGGCCGGCACCGGCTTCAGGCCCATTACCTGCAGGACGGTGACGCTCAACAGGACCGGACGCCACTCCACCCGCCGTCCGTAGCGCGCGGCCAGCGATTCGATCTGGGTCGACGCCAGATAGCCGTACGGCGAGATGGGGTCGAAATAGAAATCGATCGGCGACGGCTGCTCCATGGCTTACAGCTTGGGGATGCCCGCCGCCTTCACGATGTCGCCCCAACGCTTCAGTTCGCTTTGGATCAGCGCCGTAAATTCCGAGGCGGTGTTCGTTTCCGGGTCCAGGCCCATGCCGGCATACCGTTGGCGAACCTCCGGCAGCGCAATGACGCGATGCACTTCCCGCTCGAGCCGCTCGATGATGGCGGGCGGGGTTCCGGCCGGGGCAAGCAGGCCCTGCCAGAGCTGCATGTCCAGGCCTTTCAGCCCCAGGCTGGTAAAGGTCGGCACACCTGGGAAGGACGGATGCTCCTTGGGGGAGGTGATGGCGATGGGCTGAAGCTTGCCCGTCTTGATGCCGACGCCGATGGAAATGGAGTCCGAAATGGTGGCCAGCACGTCTCCGGCCACGGCGGCGTTCACGGCGTCGGTGCTTCCCTTGTAGTTAATCTCTTGGAACTTGGTGCCGGCCTGCAGGTTGATCTGTTCGCCGATGAGCCGGAACGGCGCCGCGGCAGACGAGTAATTCGCCTTGTCCGGATTCGCCTTGGCGTACTTGATCAAATCGGGAAGGTTCTGCGCCGGGCCGCTCTTGTTGACCGCCATCAATACGGGAAGGGAGGCGACCAGCGAAATGGGTGCGAAATCCTTTGCGGAGTCGTACTTCACCTCCTTGTAGAGCGCCGGGTTGATCGCCAGGGATCCGCTCGCGCCGAGCAGGATCGTGTAACCGTCAGGCTCGGCCCGGGCGACGTATTCGGTCGCGATCATCGAGGCGGCGCCGGGCCGGTTCTCGACGATGACCTGTACCCCCAACCCCTCGGACATTTTTTGCGCGATGACCCGGGCGAGGATGTCGCTGCCGCCGCCCGCGGTGTAACCCACCACCAAGCGGATCGGGCGAGTGGGATAGTCAGCGGAATGGGCGGGGAAGTGAGCAATTCCCGCGAGCACTGCAACGCTCGCCAACACGCGTAAGCTAAGCATGATGTCTCCTGGATCGTTGGCCATGCATGCCGGATCGATGACAGCCGGCGGGACCGCTGCTCTCATGACAGCGTATCGTTAAATATAAGGTAGCCTTATAAAGACGGGAAACCCCGGGGGAACCCTAGCGGAGCACGCCCTGCGCCTGGAAGGTTTCCCTGACCGTGGCCATCAGGGAGTGGAACGTGGGATCCTGCAAGGCGTCTTTCCAGCGTCGCGGGCGAGGCAGCGGTACGGCAAGTTCCAGCGCGATGCGTCCCGGGCGGGGGGACATGACGATGACGCGGTCGGCCAGGAACACTGCTTCATCGATGCCATGCGTGATGAACAGCACGGAGTTGCCGAGCGATGTCCACAGCGATTGCAGGTCGGCGATCATCTGTTCGCGCGTGAGGGCGTCGAGTGCGCCGAACGGTTCGTCCATCAAGAGCAGCCGGGGATGCTGGATCAATGCGCGGCAGAGCGAGACGCGCTGCCGCATGCCGCCCGACAACTCATGCGGATATTTGTTGCCGAAACCGGCCAGGCCGACGCGCCGGAGCCAGGCTTCGGCCTGCTCGTGATGCTCCCGCGTCAGTTTTCCACGCAAGCCGAGAGGCAGCAGGATGTTGTCCAGCACCGTACGCCAGGGCAGCAATTGATCGGCCTGGAATACCGTCGCGGATTCAGGATGAGGGGCGGTGAGCACCTTTCCGTCGATGCTGACGTGCCCGGCGGTGGGGGTGTCCAGGCCTGCAGCCATCGACAGCAGCGTGCTCTTGCCGCAGCCGCTGGGGCCGACCACGGCGACGAACTCGCCCGGCTGGATGGTGAGGTCAAAGTCGTCCAAGGCGCAGACTTCGTCGCCTTCGCGAGTGTCGAACAGCTTGGTGACGCGCGAGAACCGCAGTGCAGCGCCTTGGCGGGCCGGGGTGGGGGTGGGCAGCGCATTCACCGCGAGGTACTCCGCGAAAAG
>NZ_JADGHH010000079.1 GCF_019689535.1 Pigmentiphaga sp. | reverse complement strand
CTGGACCATTTCCTTGTAGGTGCCCGAAGAGGTCCCGATGTCCGAACCCCACATGATGTGGTCGGCGCCGAACATGTCGACGGCGCGTCGCAGCACCTTTTCGGCGGGGACGTCGGCTTCCCGGTACTCGTCCAGGTTGATCGAGGTGAACTTGAAATAAACGTTCTTCTCGTGAGCGAGCTTCTCGAAACGCTCGTCCAGCCCGAAGTCCGCGCCCGAAGCCGCTTCCGGCTCGAGCAGGTGATCCAGCACGATGCGCACGTGGGGATAGCGGCGAGCCAACTCCACGATGGCCGGCACCGACGGGCCGCCGCCGCCCACCGCCAACACTTCCAAATCCATGACCAAACCGAACTCCTCGGCCACCTCCCACGTCTTGAGCGCCTGGGGCGAGTTGAGCCAGGGCATGCTTCCGTCCGGCTCGCGGCCGCCAAAGAGGCGCACCCCGGCCAGGCCGTGCTTCTCGATATAGCTGCGCACCGTCCCGGGCGTGGCCGGATCCTCCGCATCCAGGATCACCACCGCCGAGAAAATATCGGGATAGGCGTCCGACGAGTCGAGAATGTAACTGTTGTCGTAGCGGTAGATCATGCGCTTTTGCACCGCCACGGCACCGTCCACGTTCTCTTCCTTCATCCAGACCAGCATGCGGCTGACGTCAGGCACCTCATTGATCGGGTTCGGCCCATGCTTGCCGCCCGGGATGCCGATGACGCCGGGCGGGCGGGGAGGAGCGCTTGCGGCCCGTTTCATGGGATTGCGCGGATAGCGCACCTGGTCATCGGCCACCAAATGTGCATGAGAGTCGAAGAACAAAGGCCGGTTGCCGGCCGCCGGGGCTTGCTTGTCTTGGGTCATGTCCAACTCTTCGTGTTGATGGAGCCGGCGAGCGCGCGGGAAAAGGCGGGGCCGGTAAACGACCGACCGCACCGCTGGCGCCGTCTCGCTGTCCCCTAGGCTGTTGCGTGCTCTGCCGCTGGCGGGAATCCCGCGACGCGAGCGCGTGACTTTTCGCAGCACGGACTTTATCGCCCCGGGCCGGGGCCTGCACCCGATATTCTCGAACTTTTCGCTAGAAGAAAACTAAGGGGAGGCCGGGATTGTGGCGCTGGCCACACTTGCGCAACATGAGAATATTATCGATAATTAATCTCATTACGACGACCATTGCGGCGTCTCCGGGCGCTGCCAGCGAGTCCACCATGTACGTTTGTGTTTGCAATGCCGTTACCGAACGGCAAATCCGCAGCAGCGTAGAAGCCGGCGCCACCACACTGGCCGACCTGCAATTCGACCTGGGTGTCGCCACCTGCTGCGGCTCTTGCGCCGAAACCGCCTGCCAATACCTCCCGGCCGGCGCCAGCGCCTGCGAACACGCCTACGAAGCCTCCATCGCCGAGGGCGGCCATCCCTCCGGCGCATCGGCGCCTCCCCGCGCCACCACCCGGCGCTTCCCCGTCCACGTCGTCGCCAAGGCGGCGTAACGCCCGCCTCACACGGTGCGTTCCGGCATCACTGCCGGGCGCATGTACTTTGCCACCAACGGCATGCCCCGCCTGTGCGCGGCGCACCGTGCGGGGCCGGCTCCGCTCCCGTTACTACGCACCCCCTGGCGCCGGCGCCTGGAGAATGGACGCCGTCTACGCCAGCCCCATCCCACCGATAGGCGCAAACCGTTCTCATATCGGTTTCGCTTGTCCATTACGAACGGACGTGCGGTCTGCGGATGACGCCCCAGGGAGTGCTAACCTTCGGGAATCCAAATGAATACCGCAGGGGAAAAACATGAAAGGCGACAAGACCGTCATCCAACACCTGAACAAGCAGCTCACCAACGAGCTCACCGCCATCAACCAATACTTCCTGCATGCGCGCATGCTCAAGCATTGGGGCTTCAATAAGATGGGCAAGCACGAGTACGAAGAATCCATCGAGGAAATGAAGCATGCCGACCGGCTCATCCAGCGCATCTTCATGCTCGACGGCCTGCCCAACCTGCAAGACCTGCACAAGCTACTCATCGGCGAAAACGTGCCGGAAATCCTCGAGTGCGACCTGAAACTGGAGCTGGTTTCGCAAACCACGCTCAAGGAAGGCATCGCCTACTGTGAAAGCGTGCGGGACTACGTCTCGCGCGATCTGCTGCAAGATATCCTGGACGATACCGAAGAGCACATCGACTACCTGGAAACGCAAATTGGGCTGGTCCAACAACTCGGCATCCAGAACTACTTGCAATCGCAGATGGACGACGAAGGCAACTGATCCCCTGCGGCAGCCCAAGAAAACCCCGCGCGTCGGGGTTTTTTTTGCCAGTCCGACCCTTTCACGTCCGCGGCTGCGCGGAACACAAATTGCTGCTGACCGTGCTCCACATGCCAAATCGACAGGAGCCGGCCATGGCCATTTCCGGAGGCAGCAATCCCATTTCCAAGCACATCGACGAAATTCTCAAGGAGGAGAACCGCAAGCTGCCCGCGGCAGAGTTGCCGCGCGAGGAAAAAGACGCGCCGCCCGCTGCAGGCGGCGACGAACGGAACATCGACGACCTGGGGGATCTCGACGACGCTGGTGAAGAGACCCCGGAGACGGGCGACCGGTGACGAGACGCGCCTGCGTCAGTTATTGCCCGTGGCCGGGCATTCCGGCACCGAGCCCCAGCGATTGTCAGGATTGCAATACTTCCACCGCGCCTGTTCGTTGCAGAGCACCCGGCTCACCATCCCCTGGGAAGCGCAGCGTGACAATTCCGCGCGCAGCGCCTGCACCCAGGACTCCTCACCGGCTTGGCCGCGGGGATCCGGCGCCTCGACCCCCGCGACGACGGTGGCGACTTCCGGGAACGACTGCTGCACGATGACGCGCGGCATCTCCGCCTGTGCCCCCGCTGCCGGCTGCGTCGGCGAAGCCAGCGTTTCCAGGTCGGGCGCAATCGTGGAAATCAAGGTATCGGGTTGGGGATTCTCGGCGGCGGAAACCAGCGGCACGGGTTCGGCCGGCATCACAGGGCGCGCCGGTACGCCGCGCGTTCCATCCATCCGCGGTTGGGGCGGCTCGGGAAGATAAGACTGTTCATCCACGGCCGCGACCGGCGCCTCGCCAGGGCGCCCCTGGGCGACGGGCACAGGCGCCTCGGCGGCCCGCTGGACCGGCGCATTCCAGGAGAGCCAGAGGCCAAACAGCACGCCCACCAGCACTACCATTGCGACGACGGCCAAGCCCATTAGTATGCGGTTACGCATCTGTACACCTCGTTCGACCGGGTCCGGGCCCAAGCCCGGGACCACATGGGCGAGTGGGCCGATCAGGCAAACGCCGTATCACCCACCCGCGTCTGGAACACCTGTCCTCCGTGCTCGCGCAATGCGTGGAATTGCACGTCGGGATAGAGCTCCTGCGCCACTCGCAATTGTGCCTGCGATCCGATCAGGAAAGCCGGGGCATCCACCACGTCGTACGCGATGTGCTGCATATTGGCGTCCATGAATTTCTTCAGGGCCTTGGGATCCTCGGAAGTGACCCAACGAGCCATGGAATAGCGCGACGGCATCATGCGGGCCGCGACCCCATATTCCGTCTTGAGTCGATGCGCCACGACTTCGAACTGGAGCTGGCCCACGGCGCCGAGCAGCAGCGGACCGCCGGCCACCGGACGGAAGACCTGGATGGCGCCCTCTTCGCCCAATTGCGTCAATCCCGTCCGCAATTGCTTGCTGCGCAGCGGATCGGCGACCTCGACCGCCTGGAAAAGCTCCGGCGCGAAGAAGGGCAGGCCGGTAAACCGCAGCACCTCACCTTCGGTCAGCACGTCACCCAATTGCAGCACGCCATGGTTGGGAATGCCGATCACGTCGCCGGCATAGGCCTCATCCAGCAGCTCCCGCCGTTGCGACAAGAAAGAGACCACGTTGTTCGGCCGGGTTTCCTTGCCCGTACGGCAGACCTTCAGGCGCATGCCCCGCTCGAAGCGCCCCGAACAGACGCGCACGAAGGCGACGCGGTCGCGATGGGCCGGATCCATGTTGGCCTGCACCTTGAACACCACGCCGGTGAACTTGGGCTCGTCGGGTAGCACTTCGCGTTCCAGGGCGTGGCGCGGCCCCGGCGGGGGAGCCAAGTCGACCAACGCGTCCAGCACTTCCTGGACGCCGAAGTTGTTGATCGCCGAACCGAAAAACACCGGCGTCTGCCGGCCGGCGAGGAAAGCAGCGTGATCGAAGGGCGGCGTCGCACCGCTGATCAGGTCGATCTCGCCCCTGGCCTGTTCGAAGGCCGCGCCGAAACGGCGAGCGATCTCGGGATTGTCCAACTCCTCGATGATCTCATCGTGCTGTTCGCTCAAGCGATCGCTGCCGGCCTTGAACACGCGCATGCGATCGCGCCGGATGTCGAACACCCCGCCGAACGCCTTGCCCATCCCGATCGGCCACGCGAACGGAATGGCGTCCATGCCCAGGTGCGACTCGATTTCGGAAAGCAGGTCGAGCGGCTCGCGGACCTCCCGGTCCATTTTGTTGACGAAGGTAATGATGGGCGTGTTGCGGGCCCGGCAGACCTGCAACAAACGGATGGTCTGCGGCTCGACGCCGTTGGCCGCGTCGATCACCATGAGGGCCGCGTCGACCGCCGTGAGCACGCGGTAGGTATCTTCGGAGAAGTCCTGGTGGCCCGGGGTGTCGAGCAGGTTGATGACGGCATCGCGGTACTCGACCTGCATCACGGACGAGGCCACGGAGATGCCGCGCTGCTTTTCGATCTCCATCCAGTCGGACGAAGCATGACGCGACGCCTTCCGCGCCTTGACGCTACCGGCGATCTGGATCGCGCCGGCGAAAAGCAATAGCTTTTCGGTCAGCGTGGTCTTGCCCGCATCGGGGTGGGAAATAATGGCGAAGGTGCGTCGCCGGGCGACTTCGGTGGATATGGTCATCCCGAAGAATTTTAACCGGAGACGGGAACCGGTGCTTGGCCCGGCGTGGCATCCTTACCGGTCGAGCAGCGAGTTGAGCCGCGGTGCGGCGTAGGCCCAAAGGGCCTGCGGATCCTGCACATGCAGGTTGTGACCGAGCCCCTCGAACACGAACCCGTCCGGATCCAATGCCCGCAGGTCGGCCACCGGCACCATCGGGTCTTCAGACCCGGCGGCGAACCAGGTCGGACAGGCCGCCGCCCGCCGCATCGTCTGACATCAGCGATGCTTTGTCGGTCAGCCGCCAGGCCGCACACCGCCTATTGTCCACGCTGCACTTCCACGGCTTTGTCACGCGCGGGTCCGAGAACGGCAGCTTCGCCGCCGGCCCCGTCCTGCTCGAACTCGGACTCTCTGTGGTCGGTAAGGTCGACATCCGCACGCAGCTCCGGCCGTACATCGAGAAGCTGGCAGAGGAGATCGGCGAAACCGTCCATCTGATATCGCTGAGCGGCCGCGACGCGCTGTTCCTGCTCAGCGTCGAGGGCAGCCGCATGGTAAGGGTGGCGGGTCGCACGGGGCAGAAGATCGAGGCCCATCTCACGGCCGGGGGCAAGGCCCTGCTGGCCCAGCTGAGCCCGGCGGAAGTCAGGAAGCTGCTTGGACGCCAGAAGCTGGTGGGCCGCACGCCCACCTCGCTGAACGACCCCGAACGGCTGGCCGCCGACCTGGAGGAACCGCGACGGCGCGGCTATGCGATCAGCGAAGGCGAAAACGAAGTCGACGTCGTCGCCATCGCGAAAGCCATCGACGCCGGCCCCTACGCCTCGTGCGCGGCCGTCAGCGTCTCCATACCCGCGGCGCGGGCCACCCGCAAGTTCAGGAACGGCATCATCGCCGGGCTGCTTCGATGCGTGGACGAGATAGAAAAGAGTGGTGACGGGCTGTCTCGAATTAGACCATAACTTGAAATTAGTCCCATATTGTACTATCCTGGCGTAAGATCCGGGGATGAGTACCATGGCCGTTGCCGCTTCCAAACCGCCAGAATTGAACAGCCAGGCGGCCAGCGACGCCGCCTTGCGCACGTTCTTCCGCATCGCCCAGGCCTGGCGGCTCACCGCCGATGAATCGGCCACGCTACTGGGCGTGCCGCGTTCCACCATGTTCCGTTGGAAGAACGGACGCGCGCCTGCGCCGCTGCCGCGCGATACGCTCGAACGGCTGTCGCTGGTCTTCGGCATTTACAAGGCGCTGCAGGTGCTGTTTCCGGTGCCCGAACGGGCAGACGCGTGGCTGCGCCGCCCCAACGACGCGCCGCTGTTCGGCGGCCGGCCGGCCCTGGAACGCATGCTGACCGGCATGACGAGCGACCTGTACGTCGTGCGCACCTACCTCGACGCCCAGCGCGGAGGCTGGACATGACCGTCCCGCCGGTTACCGACGTAAAGTGGACGCCTTGCCACCGGCTCGTGCCCAGCCGCTTCCCACCCACGGGCTTGTACGACCGCGTCGCGGATCCGGCCGATCTGGACGTGGTCTTCGCAATCGAAAACCTCACGAACCCGCGCGTCCGCGACGAAATCGGCAACCTGCGCCTGGTACCGCCGGAAGAGCGCATCTCAGGGCCCGGCACGACGCCCATCATGGCGGCATTCACGCATTTGAATCCAGCCGGTAGCCGATTCTCGGACGGCACCTGGGGCGTCTACTATGCCGGCGAGAGCCTTGAAACCGCGGTCGCAGAAACCATGTACCACCGCGCCGCGTTTCTCTCCGCCACGCGCGAACCGGCCATCGAAATCGACATGCGCCACTACCTGGCGGACCTCTCTGCGTCGCTGCACGATTTGCGTGGCCTGCAGTCGGCCTGGGCCAGGGTGTACGACCCGGACGATTATTCCGCCGGGCAAACCCTGGCCCGGCAGCTGCGGGCCCAGGGCAGCTGGGGCATCGTTTACGACAGCGTGCGCAGGGAGGGCGGGCAATGCGTCGCCGTGTTCCGCCCGCGCGCGCTCAGCCGCTGCCGGCAATCCCAGCACATCGCCTTCGTCTGGGACGGTCAACGCATGGCCGGCTGGTACGCCAAGTCGGCGCTGCGCTACGTCTGAGCCCCAGCCGGCATGTTTGTTTTTTCCATGCGCATGTTCTGAAACTACATGCGCGAGTCCGCAGCTCGGTCTTAGGATGAAGACCGCCCGCAAGTTTTCTCCGCCTTTCCCTCCAACCCTGGGTTTTCCCTAGGGATTTCGGGGCACCCATAGAGAAATCGATTATTGGCGTAATTTCGATTTTCGTATACGGTTACGTCAAACGCGGGCGGCGACACCGTACAACCGCTGTGTCGGCCGCACCCACCCATAGCCTGGACCGCAACGCAGGACGGGCGCCGAAGCGTGTCTTCGGGCTCCCGGACCTCATTCCTATCGGAGGAATAGACAATGAAATTGCGCATGTGGGGTTGTGTACTGGGAATGACGCTGAGCGGCATGGCCGCGGCACAGACCCCGTTGAAAATCGGCTTCGTGGGCGAAATGTCCGGCCAGCAAGCCGAATATGGGCTGCAAATGAGCAATGGCGCCAAGCTCTTCCTCCATGAGCACGGCGACGTGGTCGCAGGGCGCAAGATCGAACTGGTGATCAAAGACGTGGGCGGCCCCAATCCCGAGGTCGCCAAGCGCGTTGCGCAGGAGCTGATCACCCGCGACAAGGTCGAGTTCCTGGCCGGCTTCGGCTTCACCCCCAACGCCCTCGCGGTGGCGCCGCTCGCAACGGAAGCCAAGATCCCGATGGTGGTCATGAATGCCGCCACCTCGTCCATCACCGAGCGCTCGCCGTACGTGGTGCGTACGTCCATGACGCTCCCGCAAAACGCGTACGCCATCGCTGACTGGGCCCTGAAGAACAACATCAAGACGGTGTACTCGCTGTACGCGGACTATGGCCCCGGCCAGGACGCCAACGCCCAGTTCCGCAAGACCTTCACCGGCGGCGGCGGCAAAATCGTGGCCGAAGTCGCCGTGCCGCTGAAGAATCCGGAGTTCGGGCCCTACATGCAGCGCATCAAGGACGCCAAGCCCGATGCCGCGTTCCTCTGGTTCCCTTCCGGCGAGCTGTCGGTACTGATGCTGCGCGCCTATCGCGAGCGCGGCCTCGAGCAGGCCGGCATCAAGGCTTTGGGCACGGGCGACGGCACGGACGACATGTTCCTCGACAGCATGGGCGACGTCGCGCTGGGGCTGATCACTGCCTTCCACTACTCGGCCGCGCACGACTCGGCGAAGAACAAGGCCTTCATCAAGGGCTATGAATCGCTGTACGGCACGTCCATACGCCCCAACTTCATGGCCGTGGGAGGCTATGACGGCATGGCGCTGATCTACGAAACGATCAAGAAGCTCAACGGCAAGATCGACGGCACGAAGGCGGTCGAAGCCATGAAGGGCGCCAAGTGGGAAAGCCCGCGCGGGCCCGTCATGATCGACCCGGAAACGCGTGACATCGTGCAGAATATTTACATCCGCAAAGTGGAGCGCCGCGGCAACCACCTGTACAACGTGGAGTTCGCGCACATTCCCAACCTGAAGGATCCTGGCAAGTCCAAGTAAGACGTCCAGCATGGCATCCTCCGTCCGGACCTTCCCGGACGGAGCGCTTGCTTTTCCGGCACCGATGGATGCAGGTGCCCACCGACGGGCCTAAGCATGTGCACCCAGCGTTTCTTCTCGTCGGCAGACATCCGGAGCATCCATTACCCAGGCCTGCACCGACCGGTGCAGTGACCGATTCGCAGCAAGCCATGGATTGTCGCTATCACCCGCGCCCCGCCTGCGCGCAGGACGCCCTCTCACCTTCGCACGTCACCTGGAAGCATTCATGGGCATCGTAATCTTCGACGGCCTGGCCTACGGTATGTTGCTATTCCTGATCGGGGTCGGCTTGTCGATCACGATGGGGTTGATGAATTTCGTCAATCTCGCGCACGGCGCCTTCGCCATGGTAGGCGGCTACGTTGCCGCGCTCGCCATGAGCCACCTCCACATACCATTCGTCGCCAGCTTGGTATTGGCCTTCGTCGCAGCGGCCCTGACGGGCGCGCTGCTCGAGTTCGCCTTTTTCCGCAGGTTGTATCGCGCCCACCCGCTAGACCACGTGCTGCTGTCCATCGGCATCGTGTTCGTGTTCGTCGCGGGAGGCACCTACCTGTTCGGCCCCACCATGCAGCCCTTTACCGCGCCAACTTGGCTAAGCGGCCAGGTGTCGCTGCTGGGCATGGACGTAGGCGCTTACCGCCTGTTCCTCATCATCGTCGGATTCGCCGTGCTGGCGAGCCTGCTGTTGCTCATCAACAAGACGCGCTACGGCGCCATGGTGCGCGCGGCGGTTGACAACCAGCGCGTCGCCGCGGGGCTCGGCGTACGGGTCGACCGCCTGTTCTTCCTCACCTTTTCGTTCGGCTGCGGCCTCGCCGGGCTGGGCGGCGCCCTGGGCCTGGGAATGCTCGGCCTGGACCCGTCCTTCCCGCTCAAGTACATGATTTACTTCCTCATCGTGGTCTGCGTAGGCGGCGCCGGCACCATCGTCGGCCCCTTCGTGGCCGCCGTGCTGGTGGGCATCGTCGACGTCGGGGGCAAGTACTACATACCCGAGCTCGGCGCCTTCCTCATTTACGTATTCATGGTGGTGGTGCTCCTGGCGCGCCCCCACGGCCTGATTCCCAAGCGGGGCCTGACATGACGAAGTTGAATCTGAACCCGCGGCAGATCCTGGCGCTGGAAGTCGTGTTCTGGCTGCTGATCGCCTCGACTTACTTCCTGCTGCCGGACAAGCTGGTCCTCATTTCGCAGATCCTGATCACCGGACTGTTCGCAGTTGCGCTCGACATCGCCCTCGGCTACGCCGGCATCCTCACGGTAGGCCATGCCGCCTTCTTCGGCGTGGGCGCCTATCTGGCAGGCCTGCTGGCCAAGCACGGCTGGGGCGAGCCGTTCTCCGGGCTAGTGCTTGCCCTGGTTGCATGCGCCATACTGGGTTACCTGCTGAGCTACCTCATCGTGCGCGGCAGCGACCTCACCCGATTGATGATCACCATCGGGGTCTGCGTGCTGCTGTTCGAGCTCGCCAACCGGCTCACGCCCATCACCGGCGGCGCGGACGGCCTGCAAGGCGTCGAGATGTGGCCGGTGTTCGGCCAGTTTCGTTTCGACCTCTGGGGCAAGACGGCCTTTCTCTACACCCTGGGCGTGGTGCTGCTGTGCTTCCTGCTGGTGCGGTTGATGCTGCGATCGCCGTTCGGGTTGGTGCTGCGCGGCATCCATGACAACCGGCGCCGCATGATGGCCATCGGCTCACCCGTCGACTCCCGGCTGCGCGTCGCCTACTGCTTCTCGGCCGCCATTGCGGGCGTCGCCGGGGCATTGCTGGCCCAAACGACCCAGTTCGTCGGGCTCGAGATGCTGAGCTTCAACCGCTCGGCCGAAATCCTCATCATCCTCATCCTCGGGGGTACCGGACGCCTATACGGCGGGCTCATCGGTGCGCTGCTGTACATGACCGTGCACGACTTCTTCTCCGACTTCGATCCGAAGTTCTGGATGTTCTGGCTGGGCATCTTCCTCATCGTGGTCGTGATGATCGGCCGCGGCGGCGTGCTGGGCGTTCTCTCGAAAGTGTTCAAGGTCCGGGAGCATCAGCAATGAGTGCCGCCAAACCTGCCACGCCCGCGCTGCGCACGCAGAACCTGACTAAACGCTTCGGGGCGTTCACCGCCGTCGACGGCGTCTCGCTCGACATCGCGCCCGGCTCGAGACAAGCACTCATCGGGCCCAACGGCGCCGGCAAGACCACGCTGATCAACCTCCTGACCGGCATACTGCGCCCGTCCGAAGGCAAGATCACGCTGGGTGACGACGACATCACTCACCTGTCCGCCGACAAGCGGGTGCATCGCGGCCTGGTGCGGACCTTCCAAATCAACACCTTGTTTCCGCGACTCACGCCGCTGCAGGCGGCCTCGCTGGCGATCGCCGAGCGCGAAGCCCTGGGCAAGGTGTGGTGGCGAACGCTGCACAGCTGCTCCTGGGTGGCCGACGAAGCGCACGCGTTGCTCGAACAGTTCAACCTGGGCCAGTACGCCTACACGGACACCGCCGAGCTGCCCTACGGCAAGCAGCGACTGTTGGAGATCGTGCTGGCGTTGGCTGCCAAGCCCAGTATTCTCCTGTTGGACGAGCCGGCAGCCGGCATTCCGGAAGGCGAGAGCGGCGAACTGTTCGAAGTCATCGCCCAGCTGCCGCGCGAAATGACCGTGCTCTTCATCGAACACGACATGGATCTAGTGTTCCGCTTCGCCGAGCGCATCTCGGTACTCGTCGCGGGCGCAGTGCTGGTCGAAGGCACCCCCGCCGAGATCGCCGCAGACCCGCAGGTGCGGGCAGCCTACTTGGGGAATTCGCGTGTCTGATTTCCTGCACATCGAGAACCTCACGGCCGGCTATAACGACGCGGTCGTCCTCAATAACCTCTCGCTGCGGGTCGAACGCGGCGAAAGCTTGGCCATTCTGGGCCGCAACGGCGTGGGCAAGACCACCCTGCTCGAAACCCTCATGGGCAATACCACGGTCAAGCAGGGTCGGATCCACTGGCTGGGCGAAGACATCACGCGGCTGCGGCCGGCCGAACGCGCACGCCGCGGCATCGGGTGGGTGCCGCAGGAGCGGGAGGTTTTCCCGTCGCTCACCGTGCGCGAAAACCTGGAAGTCATCGCCCGGGGCACACACTGGACGCTGGACCGGGTTTACGACCTGTTCCCGCGGCTGCGCGAACGCGCCGGCAACTACGGCGGACAGCTCTCGGGGGGCGAGCAGCAAATGCTCGCCATCGGGCGCGCATTGATGACCAATCCGCAGTTGCTGCTGCTGGACGAGCCCATGGAAGGCCTCGCGCCCATCATCGTGGAGGAGCTCTCGGCGGCCGTACGCCGCATGTGCGCCGAAGAAGGGCTCACCGCCATCATCGTCGAGCAGCATCCGGTGCTCGCCCTGTCCATGTCGAAGAACGCCATCGTCCTCGAACGTGGCGTCGTCACCTACTCCGGCAGCAGTGGCGAATTGGCCGGCGACGCCGAACGGCTGGCGCAATTGCTGGGAGTGGGGCAGAAGCGCGCCGCCGGCTGATCCGTATTCATTTACGCCAAGGGGCCGGCGCCCGCCGGCCCCAGCCTCATTCCGCTCACCCTTTGTGGGAGTCCCATCATGATGCAAGTCGAGAAAGCCGGTTTACGCGTCGCGCTGGCCGCCGGCGTCCTTGCCGCCGCCACGGGCGCGCAAGCGCAGAACGTCGTCAAGGTCGGGTTCATCGGAGAAATGTCGGGGCCGTTTGCCGAGTTCGGCAAACAAATGGAAACCGGCATCCAGATTTTCCTGAAGGAGCACGGCGACACCGTGGCCGGCAAACGCGTGGTCGTGATCGTCAAGGACGTGGGCGGCCCCAACCCCGAGCTGGCCAAGCGCCATGCCCAGGAGCTGGTGGTGCGGGAAAAGGTGGACGTCCTGGCAGGCTTTGCGTTCTCGCCCAACGCGTTCGCCGTCGCACCGATTGCCACCGAAGCCAAGAAGCCCCTGGTGATCATGAACGCGGCCTCAGGCGCGTTGCCCGCCGCCTCGCCCTACATCGTCCGCACGTCTTTCTCGCTGCCGGCCATCGTGCCGCCCATCTCCGCATGGATGCTCAGGCAGGGGTACAAGACTGCCTACTCCCTGGTGGCAGACTACTCGCCCGGCCACGAAGTCGAGACCGCGTTCCTGGACTCCTATAAACAGGCCGGGGGCACCGTGGCCGGATCGGTGCGCACGCCGCTCACCACCATGGATTTTTCCGCCTACATGCAGAAAATCAAGGACATCAAGCCGGCGGCGGTCTTCGCGTTCGTCAACGGTGCCGACGTCGCCCAGTCCTTCATGCGCGAATACCGGGCACGCAAGCTCGAAGAGGCGGGCACTGCCATGGTGGGGACCGGCGACATCACAGATGAACCGACGATCGACTCGATGGGCGACGCGCCGCTCGGCGCGGTCACCGGCTATCCGTACTCCATGGACCACGACTCCCCCAAGAACAAGCAGTTCGTCGCCGCATTCAAGGCCGCGCGGGGCCAGCAGGCCCGCCCCAACATCATGGCGGTGGCCGGCTACGACGGCATGGCGCTAATCTACGAAGCGTTGCGCAAGACCCAGGGCAAGACCGACGGCGACGCGCTCATCGCCGCCATGAAGGGCGTCAAGCTGGAAAGCCCGCGCGGACCGATCGAGATCGATGCGGCCACGCGAGACGTCAAACAGCGCGTCTACATGCGCAAGGTCGAGCGCGTCGACGGCCGGATGGCCAATATCGAGTTCGAAGCCATCGAACCGAAATAAGCTAAGGAGGCTGCCCATGCCAGCTTCGGCCCAAGCGTGGCTGTCGAAATCGGCGACCGAACTGCACGAGGCATACCGCGGCCGGGCACTTTCGCCGCTCGAGCTCGTCTCGGCGTTGATGGACGCGGTGGCAGATGACGCAAGCACCCTGAACGCCTTCTGCCTCCTGGATCGAGACGGGGCACTCAGCGCCGCCGAGTCTTCCGCCAAGCGCTGGCGCGCCGGCACGCCCCTCGGACCGCTGGACGGTATTCCAGTCTCGATCAAGGACATGTTCGACGTCGCAGGCTGGCCGACACGGCGAGGGTCCCGGGTAACCGCAGGCGCGCCGCCCGCCGCGGCGGACGCGCCCAGCGTCGCATTGCTGCGCCGGGGCGGCGCGGTGTTGTTCGGCAAGACGACGACCACCGAATTCGGCTGGCTCGTGGACTCCGAATCGCCGCTTACCGGCATCACCGCCAACCCTCGGGCTCCCGGCCGCAGCGCAGGCGGCTCCAGCACTGGCGCGGCCGCGCACGTCGCCCAGGGCTGGGGGCCGCTGGCGCTGGGCAGCGATGCCGGCGGGTCGGTCCGCATCCCGGCCTCCTACTGCGCCGTGGTGGGGTTCAAGCCCACGTACGGCGCGATACCGTCCGGCCCGAAACTCAGCGCCTTCTTCGACTTCGCGCACGTTGGCCCCATCGCCCGCTCGGTCAGTGACTGCCGCCTTGCGCTGCATGTCATGGGCAAGCCCGACCCGTTCGACCCGCACTCGCTCTACGCACGTACGCAAGAGCTCCCACCTCGCTGCCCGGCCATCGCATACATGACTGACGTCGGCGCCGATACGGCGCTGGACCCCAAGGTAGAAGCCGCGATGGAAAGCCTCGTGGAAAGGCTGCGGCGCAGAGGGCATGCCGTCACCCAGTTGCGGATGGACTGGATGGCGCTCGCCGAAGCCTCCTGGACGGTCTGGCAAAGCCGCCTGTACGAATCCTTCATCGACCTCAAGCCCGATCAAATCAAGGCACTGG
>NZ_JADGHH010000337.1 GCF_019689535.1 Pigmentiphaga sp. | reverse complement strand
GGCGCTCGGGCCCCGCCCAGCCCAACCCGAAGCGCGCGGCGATTTCCCCCGAAACCCCGCGGCCTTTCAGGTAGGCGATCGCCGCCTGCGCCGAGCGCAACTGCTGCCGGTACCAATTGTTGGCCAGCTCCAGCACCTGGCTGTGCCGCGAGACCATGGCCTCGCGCTGTTGACGGGCTGCCCTCTGGCGGGGGCTGCGATCCTCCTCGGGCACCTGCATGCCCACCATGCCGGCAAGGCTCCGGACGGCATCGGGGAACGAGGCGCCGGTGTGTTCCATCAGGAAACGGATGGCCGTTCCATGCGCGCCACAGCCGAAACAGTGATAGAACTGCTTGCTCGGGCTAACCGTAAAAGACGGGGTTTTTTCGCTGTGAAAGGGGCACAACCCCAATAAATTGGCCCCGGCCTTGCGCAACTGGACGTGCTGGCCCACCACGTCGACGATGTCGACCCGGGCCAGCAGGTCCTGGATGAATGACTCTGGGATCATGCGCGCAAGGCGGGCGTTCGGGGAAGCGCCTCGCGGCTCAGCCCAGGCGCGCCTTGATCAGCTTCGACACCTCGGCCATGTCGGCGCGGCCGGCGAGCTTGGGCTTGACCAGCCCCATGATCTTGCCCATGGCCGCGCCACCGCTGATTCCCTGGGCCGAAACTTCAGCCACTGCGGCGTCGATGACAGCCGCCACTTCTTCTTCGGAAGCCGCTTGCGGCAGGAATTCCTGCAATACCGCCATCTCGGCCCGCTCCTGGGCGGCCGAATCCGCGCGGCCTGCCTGCTCGAACGATGCAATGGACTCGCGCCGCTGCTTCACCTGCTTCTCGACGATGGCGATGATCTCGGCATCCCCCAGCTCCCGGCGCTCGTCGACCTCCTTCTGTTTGATCGCGGCCGCCAGCAGGCGCAGGGTGCCGAGGCGCTCGGTGGCCTTGGCGCGCATGGCGTTCTTGATTTCGTCGGACAAGCGGGCTTTGAGGGTATCTGCAGTCATGGAGATTCCGCGAGGGTGAAGAGTTTCGAGCGTCTCGGGTGGACGCCGAAAAATAACAACAAGAACGCCAAAAGCCGCCCGGCTGGCGCCGTAGCGGCTTTGATAAATCTGCGAAACTACCGGAAAGCTTACCTGCGCTCCGTGCGCAGCAGCAATCAGTACAAGCGCTTGGGCAGCTGTTGGCTGCGGATACGCTTGTAGTGGCGCTTGACGGCGGCGGCGTGCTTGCGCTTGCGCTCTGCCGTGGGCTTTTCGTAAAACTCGCGCGAGCGCAGTTCGGTCAGCAGGCCAGTCTTTTCAATGGTGCGCTTGAAACGACGCAGGGCGACCTCAAACGGCTCATTTTCTTTAACGCGAATTGTCGGCATGTAACGATTGCCTCGGGGCTGCTAAGGGTTGATCGAGCCTGCCACTATAGCAGATTTTTCTGCCGCTTGCCAAATGCTCGTGCTGCCCGGGTGCTACACTGCGGCCTAGGGTTAACTCGCAACCATCGCGTCCCGCGGCTTTACATGATCGTTCTCGGCTTCGAAAGTTCCTGCGACGAAACCGGCGTGGCCGTCGTCAGCACCGAACGCGGGCTCCTCGCCCACGCCCTGCATTCCCAGGTCGACATGCACCAGGAATACGGCGGCGTCGTCCCGGAACTGGCTTCCCGCGATCATGTGCGACGCGTGCTGCCGCTCACCCGGCAGGCGCTCGACGCCGCGAACCTGACGCTCGACGACATCGACGCCATCGCCTATACCGCGGGCCCTGGCCTGGCCGGGGCGCTGCTTGTCGGTGCCAGCGTGGCACAGGCGATCGCTTGGGCGCGCAACCTCCCCTCCATTCCCATCCATCATCTCGAAGGGCACTTACTCTCCCCCTTGCTCGCCTCGCCGCGCCCGGCATTCCCGTTCGTGGCGCTGCTGGTGTCGGGCGGACACACCCAGCTGATGCGGGTCGACGGCATCGGCCGCTACGAGCTGCTCGGCGAGACCCTGGACGATGCGGCGGGCGAGGCGTTCGACAAGACCGCAAAACTGCTCGGCCTCGGGTACCCCGGCGGCCCGGCGCTCTCCAAGCTGGCTGAATCCGGAAACCCTGAGCGATTCGACCTGCCCCGCCCCAAGCTGCACAG
>NZ_JADGHH010000336.1 GCF_019689535.1 Pigmentiphaga sp. | reverse complement strand
GACGTGGCCCGGCGCGACGGGCGCGTCAAGCGGGGGGACTTGGTGATGCTGCAGGGGGTGGGCGGCGGATTTACCTGGGGCGCCGTGCTCGCACGCATGTGAGCGCCCGGAAACAGAGGTACCCATGACTAAAATCGCATTCGTCTTTCCCGGCCAGGGTTCGCAATCCGTCGGCATGCTCGACGGCTTCGCCGGCAATGCCGCCGTGGCCGATGTCGTGGCGCGCGCCAGCGCCGCCCTGGGCGAGGACCTCGCCGGCCTGATGGCCAACGGCCCCGCGGAAAAACTCAATCTCACCACGCACACGCAGCCTGTCATGTTGACGGCAGGCGTCGCTGCCTATGCCGCCTGGCAGGCAGCGGGCGGACCGGCCCCGGCGGTGGTGGCCGGGCACAGCCTGGGCGAATATGCCGCGCTGGTCGCCGCCGGTGCGCTGACACTCGAGGATGCCGTGCGTCTCGTCCGCATTCGCGCCGATGCCATGCAGTCCGCGGTGCCGGTCGGCGCAGGCGGCATGGCGGCCATCCTCGGCCTGAGCGACGACCAAGTGCGGGAAGTATGCGCCGCGTCGGCCCAGTCGGAAGTGGTCGAGGCAGTCAATTTCAATGCGCCCGCCCAGGTCGTGATCGCCGGCCACAAGGCGGCCGTGGAACGCGCATGCGAAGCCGCCAAGCAGGCCGGCGCCAAGCGCGCGTTGCCGCTGCCCGTTTCGGCCCCGTTTCACTCCAGCCTCATGCAGCCGGCCGCCGACACCTTGGCCAAGGCGCTCGAGGCCATCGATATCCAGTCGCCCCGCGTCCCGGTCCTGAACAACGTGGACGTGGCCGCGCCCACGGAGCCTGCGGCGATCTCGGATGCGCTGGTGCGGCAGGCCTGGCATCCGGTACGATGGGTAGAAACCATACAAACCATGCAGGCCAAGGGCATCACCCATGTCGTCGAATGCGGGCCCGGCAAGGTCTTGACCGGATTGACCAAGCGTATCGCGCCCGGGTTGACGGCATTGGCCGTCACCGACGAGGCGTCGCTGAAGGCCGCCTTGGAGGCAGTAGCCGGCGGGGCTTGAGTCGCTTTTCGTGTTCCGCGGCTTCCGAGGTTCGGGGCGGTGGACAGGCCTGGGCGCCGTTCGGTGCCTGGGGGCGAGCCCCCGCGCATAGGCCGCGGGTGGGATCGCGCAGGTAACGGAAGGAAAGGTTGAACCGGCGCGGAGCGGGTGGCCGCGCCAGTCGGATAGAAGGAAGAAACCATGGAATTGCAAGGCAAAGTCGCGTTGGTGACGGGAGCATCGCGGGGGATAGGCAAGGCAATCGCGGCTGAACTGGCCGCGCGGGGCGCGACGGTGATCGGTACCGCCACCACACAAGCCGGCGCCGAGGCCATTACCGAAGCGCTTGCCGCCTATCCGACCAAAGGCCGCGGCGCGGTGCTGCAAGTCAATGATGGCGCGGCCGTGGATGCGCTGGTGGACCAAATCGGCAAAGCCGAGGGCGGCCCGCACATTTTGGTGAACAACGCCGGCATTACCCGGGATACACTCGCGATGCGCATGAAGGACGAGGATTGGTCGGCCGTGATCGACACCAATCTGACGGCGGTATTCCGCTTGTCGCGCGCCGTCATGCGGGGGATGATGAAGGCGAAATGGGGCCGCATCATCAACGTGACGTCCGTGGTCGGTGCCAGCGGCAACGCCGGTCAGGCCAACTATGCGGCGGCCAAGGCGGGCGTGGCGGGCATGACCCGTGCTCTGGCTCGGGAACTGGGTAGCCGCAACATTACCGTCAACTGCGTTGCTCCCGGGTTCATCGACACCGACATGACCCGGGCTCTTGGAGAGGATCAAACCGGCGCCCTGCTGGGACAGATTCCGCTGGGCCGCCTCGGTAGTCCCGAAGACGTCGCTCACTGCGTGGCTTTTCTGGCCTCGCCCGGGGCGGGGTACGTTACCGGCGCCACGTTGCACGTCAACGGCGGCATGTTCATGAACTGATTTCCGCGTATTGCGACCGCGATATGCATTCGTCCGGCTGGGGCGCTTTAGACAAGCGAGCTTGGCTATAATTCACTTAGATATAGACCCTTTTGGAGGATCTCCATGGATAGCATCGAACAGCGCGTGAAGA
>NZ_JADGHH010000335.1 GCF_019689535.1 Pigmentiphaga sp. | reverse complement strand
GCGCCCCCGGGATCGAGCCGCCACTTCCGCCATCCCCCCCGCCGCCGCACGACGCCAGTACTGCCAACGCAAGCCCGGCCAGCAGCCGGGACACAACCATGGTGTAGCGATTCATCATGCCCCCGCCAAAAGATGTTTGGCCGCAACATACCATGTCTACCAGCAGGCCGGCCGACGATGGCACGGCTCAACGTATGGTGTTCACCTGCAATTGCGCGGGGCTCCCGTCGCCCGGAGCGCGCACGACCGTACCGATTACGGCCACCGTGCGCGATTGCACTTCCAAGATCTGCGACCGGGTCAAACCGAGCAGGTCCCAGTGTCCCTGTTCGGTTTCCAATACGGCGACCGCAAACGGCTCGTTTCCCTTGAGCGTGACGCGTCCCTCTACGACGATCACGTCGCCGGGCTTAGGATGGGAAGGCGCGCAGGCTGATAGGAGAACGCCCAAGGCCAGGATGACGGACAAAGCTCGCATGCGTGTCTCGCGACGGCGTGGAAACGGGACGAGGCGCCGATGGCGCTGCGCATGATTCCTGCGCGAGGCGCGGTCAGTCCTCGACGAGATCGTCCAAGTCTACGCCGCGCAGCACCTGCCGGATAGTGGCTAATCCGAAGCCGCGGGACATCAGGAAGCGTACCTGCTTCGCCCGCTGCCCCGCATCGGTGGGCAACTGGCCGAAGCGCTTGCGCCACACCTCGCGGGCGCGGGCAAGCTCGGTGGATTGAAGTTCGTTGCGCAATTCGGAAATCTGCGCATCGCTGACACCATGCTGGCGCAGCTCGCGCACGATGCGCAAGGTACCCTGCTTGGCGGCAAGCCTGTGCACTACGCTTTGCGCGTAGCGCTCCGTGGACAGCCAACCTTCCTTCTCCAGGCTGTCGAGTACCGCGCGGACCTCGCTTTCCTCGCCGAAGCGGGCGAGCTTGCGCTCGAGTTCCACGCGGCTATGCTCGCGCCGGGACAAATAGCCTACCGCCCGGGCCTTCAACGAAAGCCCGGAAGCAGGCTTGCGGCCGTCATTCGTCTCCAAGCTCTTCGGCAACGTTACCGGCGACGCGCGCCGCAACGCCCAGGCGCTCGCGGACGCGGTTTTCGATCTCGAGCGCCATCTCCGCATGTTCCTTCAGGAATTCGCGGGCGTTGTCCTTGCCCTGGCCGATCCGCTCGCCGTTATAGCTGAACCACGAGCCGGACTTCTCGACGATGCCGGCTTGCACCCCGAGGTCTAGGATCTCGCCTTCGCGCGAGATGCCTTCGCCGTACATGATGTCGAAATCCGCGCTCTTGAACGGTGGCGCCACCTTGTTCTTGACGACCTTGACCCGGGTTTCGTTGCCGATGACCTCGTCGCCCTTCTTGATGGAGCCGGTGCGCCGGATGTCGAGCCGGACCGAGGCGTAGAACTTCAGCGCATTGCCGCCCGTGGTGGTTTCGGGGTTGCCGAACATGACGCCGATCTTCATGCGGATCTGGTTGATGAAGATCACCATGCAGTTGGTGCGCTTGATGGAGGCAGTGAGCTTGCGCAGCGCCTGGCTCATCAGGCGCGCCTGCAGGCCGGGCAGGGAATCGCCCATCTCGCCTTCGATTTCCGCCTTCGGCACCAGCGCCGCCACCGAGTCGATGACGATGAGGTCTACCGCGCCGGAACGCACCAGGGCGTCGGTGATCTCGAGGGCCTGCTCGCCGGTGTCTGGCTGCGAAATGAGCAGATCGGTGAGGTTCACGCCCAGCTTGGCGGCGTATTGGACGTCGAGGGCATGCTCGGCGTCGATGAAGGCGCAGGCCCCGCCCAGTTTCTGCATCTCGGCGATGACCTGCAGGGTGAGCGTGGTTTTCCCGGACGATTCCGGACCATAGATCTCGATGACGCGGCCGCGGGGCAAGCCGCCCACGCCCAGCGCGATGTCGAGCCCGAGCGACCCCGTGGAGACGACCTGGATATCGTGCTCGACCTCGTTGTCGCCATAGCGCATGACCGAGCCCTTGCCGAACTGCTTTTCGATCTGGGAAAGGGCGGCGGCCAGCGCCTTGGTTTTTTCGTTCTGGGCTGCGGCAGCCGCCTTGGAAGCTTTGGTGTCGTCCATTCTGGGATCCTTGGGTTGATGGGCGAATTATGGCACTGCCAGATAC
>NZ_JADGHH010000334.1 GCF_019689535.1 Pigmentiphaga sp. | reverse complement strand
GCATATACGGAACGCTGTGGATCATGCTCGTGGTCTACGTGACGCGGTTCATGCCCTACGGCATGCGCTACAACAGTACCTCTATGCTGCAGATCCATAAAGAACTGGAAGAGTCCGCCCAAATGAGCGGGGCGGATTGGTTCACGACGTTCCGGAGAATTCTGCTGCCGTTGCTCAAGCCGGGCCTGTTGGCCGGCTGGATATACGTCTTCATTGTTTCTATCCGCGAGCTGTCGGCCTCCATTCTCCTTTACAGCCCCGGCAATGAAGTCGTGTCCATCGTGATCTGGGAGCTGTGGGAAAACGGGCAGTTCGTTGAGCTCTCCGCCCTGGGCGTCGTCTTCATCCTGGCGTTGCTGGCGCTGGTCATGCTGGCCCAATACATGGGAAGGCGTTTCGGGGTCAAGGAAATCTGAGAGGAGCGCGGACACCATGCTGCAGGTAAGCCATCTCAACACGCAATACAAGGACGGCCAAGGGCGCGTCGTCAAGGCGGCGCAGGACATCAATATCGAAGTGCCCAAAGGGAAAATGTTCACGCTCTTGGGGCCGAGCGGATGTGGCAAGACCACCACCATGCGCTCCATCGCAGGGATGGAAAAGCCAACTTCCGGGCGCATCACGGTAAACGGCAAGGTTGTTTACTGTTCGTCTTCGGGCATCTTCGTCGCGCCGAACAAGCGTAACTTCGGAATGGTCTTCCAGTCGTATGCGATCTGGCCGCACATGAATGTGTTCCAGAATGCGGCCTTTCCGCTGGAGGTCGGCCCGCGTAAATTCAGCCGCCGCGAAATCGAAGAGCGGGTAATGCGCGTCCTGACGGTGGTCGGGCTGGAGAATATCCCGGATCGTGAGGCGACGATGCTCTCGGGCGGGCAG
Organism: Pigmentiphaga sp.; assembly: GCF_019689535.1. Taxonomy (GTDB): domain Bacteria; phylum Pseudomonadota; class Gammaproteobacteria; order Burkholderiales; family Burkholderiaceae_B; genus Pigmentiphaga. Next base: position 1,266 of record NZ_JADGHH010000334.1, on the reverse strand, counting down.
CAGCAGCGGCTGGCGCTGGCGCGCGCGCTCGTCATGGAGCCTGAGCTGTTGCTGTTGGACGAGCCGCTGTCCAACCTCGACGCCAAGCTGCGCGAGCGCATGCGCTTCGAGCTTAAGCGCCTGCAGCGCGACCTGGGCTTGACCACCATCTACGTGACCCATGATCAAAGCGAAGCGCTGGCGCTTTCGCATGAGATCGCGGTCATGAGCGAGGGCTGCATCCTCCAAATAGGCTCGCCGCGCGACATCTACGAGCGCCCGGCGAACCGCTTCGTGGCCGATTTCGTGGGCTTGACGAACTTCATCGAAGGCACCGTCGAAGCCGAGGCATCCGATGGCGCTTATGATGTGCGCACCGACATCGGGATGCTGAAGGCCTCGGCCTACGAGAACCGAAAAAACGGCGATCGGGTGCTGCTCTCGGTGCGACCGGAAGACGTAGAGCTCAGCGAGGCGCCGCCTCGTGGGGAAAACGTTTTCACCGGCACCGTAGACGCGAAAGTGTTCCTGGGAGAAGTCGTCGATTTCCAGGTCCGCCTGGGCCGCCGCTCCCTGATGGCGAGGGTTCACCCGTCGTTGAAGACGCCCGTGAGCCAGCCCATATCCGTGCGCATCAATCCCGAGAAATGCATATGCATTCGCCCGGATTGACGCTATTGACCGATTTTCTTACGCATAGCAGGCCTGCATGCCTACACCGGAACAAAAGACTAAAGGAGCCGCAATCGACGATTGGCGCAGCGCGCTCAACGACGAGCGCCTGACGCACTTGATCAAGACCGCGTTTCGCTGCACTTCCGGCAGCCTCTCGCGACGATTGAAGCAATACGACGTGCTGTACGGTCATTGGACGCTGCTGCGCGTGCTGTGGCGCGGCGATGGCCTGACGCAGCGCCAGCTCAGCGAACAGGCCGGCGTGACGGAACCCTCTACGATCACCGCGCTAAAAGCGATGGAGGCCCAGGGATACGTAACCAGGCGGAAGGTGCCCGGCAATAACAAGAACATCCGCGTGTTCTTGACGCCCAAGGGGGCGGCACTCCGGTCAGCCATCGTCGGTTGTGCGGAGGAAGTCCACGAGCTCGCGATCCAGGGCGTGGCCAAGGAGGACTTGGCTGCTACGAGGCGGACCCTGTTGGCCGTGATCGACAATCTCGCTCGTGATGCCGCCTTGCAAGAAGGGGACGGCGCATGACGCATCGACTCCGGATGGGCGTGGTGGGGATGGGGAACGCGGGACAGGCGTTCGTGCCTCCCATCCAGGAT
>NZ_JADGHH010000333.1 GCF_019689535.1 Pigmentiphaga sp. | reverse complement strand
CCCACGGACAACGCCCCCGTGCCCCTATTGTTCAGCTTCTTCTATCACGTCATACAAATGTTTTGCTTATGCGGGCCGGCATGGTGCATTTAAATATCGCGGCAAGCGCGAGAGTTGCGGCCCGGGGCGCCATGTACGGCTGAACCGGGCCGATCATTACCCCTCAGAGGACCAGCCGGAGATACCCTTGGCCGCTTTGCCCGATTTTGACACCTTCCGCCTCAAGTACTTCCTGCAATCCCTGGGCGAGGATGCCCTGCTCCGGCTAAGCGACACCCCGCTCTCGGAAGTAGCGTCCTTGCTCGAGCAAAGTCCCCGCGCCGTGCTGATCGAACGGCCGGGGGGCGGCGACGTTCCGCTCTGCGGCAATGTAGCGGGCAGCCGCACGCGCCTGGCCCAGGCTTTCGGGACGACGGAAACCGAGCTGCTGCCGGAAGTCTTGCGCCGCCTGCGCAACAAGCCCGAATTCGTGGAGGTACCGGCTTCCGAGGCGCCGGTGCGGGAAGTGGTGCTCGAAGGCGATGACTGCGACCTGACCAAGCTGCCCGTGCACCTGCAGCATGGCCTGGACGGCGCGCCCTACATTTCGGCATCCATCGACTTCGTCAAGGATCCCGAGACGGGCTGGACCAACGTCGGCGTGCGACGGCTCATGCTGCGCGGCCGGCGCGTGACGGGCATCGATCTGGTCGCTCCGTCGGACCTGCGGGCCATCTACATGAAACAGTCCGCCAAGGGCGAGCGCGTGCCCGTGGCCTTTGCGGTGGGCTCGCATCCCATCGATCACGTCGCCGCCACCATGCGCATCCCGGGCGACGAGCTCGGACTGCTTTCCAGCCTCCGGGGCGCTCCGCTGCCGGTGGTCAAATGCCTGACCAGCGACCTGATGGTGCCGGCCGATGCGGAGTTCATCATCGAAGGCTATCTGGATGCCGCCGGTCACGTCGAACCCGAGGGGCCGTACGGGGAGTTCCTCGGCTACTACGGCGTGGTCAAGAAGAACCCGCTGTTCCATGTCACGGCCATCACCCACCGGCGGGACGCGATCTTCCAGACCGCGACGATCAGCGGTCCCAACATGGCCTGGACCGATACTGCCCAATTGAACGCCTTGCGCACGGAAGTCATGGTCTGGCGCGCGCTGGAGACGGCGGTGCGCGAGGTCAAGGCGGTCTACGCAGCACCGGCCAACGGCGGCATGTTCAATGTCCGCGTCGCCTTGCAGCAACGCGTCCCAGGCGAAGCCCGCAACGCGATCGCGGCCGTGTTTGGGTCGCTCTCCAACGTCAAGCACGTCTTCGTGGTCGATCCGGACATCGATATTTTCTCGGATGCCCAGATGGACTGGGCGCTCGGCACCCGGTTCCAGGCCGACCGCGACCTGGTGGTGCAAAGCGGCATGCGCGCCATGCCGCTCGACCCATCTCTCCAAGGCAGCCGGCAGGGCGCCAAGGCTGGGTTCGACCTGACGCTGCCCCTGCTCGCCCCGGGCGAATCGCGCCCGCTGGAATACCGCGTGCCCGCGGCGCCGCGTTTCCAGGGCAGGCGCTTCGCGTCGCTGGAGGCAGCCCTGGAGGATGGCCCGAAGTACTTCGAGGAGCTCATGGCGGCGACCGGCAGCAGCGACGGGCGGGAAATCGTCCGCTGGCTCGAAGATACGGCGGCGGCCCGTCCCATCGTGCGGGACGACGAAGGCCGCTACCGCTTCCGTTGATCGTTTCACCCTCACATTTCCCAAAACGATAGGCCGCGGCACGTTCCGCCGGTCCACAGAGGAGACATGGCAATGACCAAGCTATCCACGAAGCAAGCCCACCAGGTGAACGGACGCCGCCGGGCGGCCCTGGCTGCCGTCGCCGCGGGGTTCGTCGCCTGCCAGCCGGCCGTCGCCCAGAACGCCGCGGCGGATTTTCCCAGCAAGCCGATCAAGATCATCTCGCCGCACGCTCCCGGTGGCTTGGGGGATACCTTTGCCCGTTATCTCGCCCAGCAGCTTGCCAGCGCCTTCGGCCAGCCGGTGGTCGTCGAAAACCGGCCGGGCGCGAGCCAAACCATCGCTGCCGACGCGGTCGCCAAGGCGCAGCCGGACGGCTATACCCTGCTCATCGCCACCCAAAGCGCCATGGTGTTCAACGCGGTGTTGCGCAAGAAACTGCCATACGATC
>NZ_JADGHH010000332.1 GCF_019689535.1 Pigmentiphaga sp. | reverse complement strand
TTTTTATAACCCCCCCCGGGCCGCCCCCGCCCACGCCACCGGGATCACCCTTTCCGAAGAACAACTGAAAGGTGCCCAGGCACTGGCGGCACGCACCGCCCACCCCGACGCCTACGCATATCGCCTCGAAGACTACCGCGCGACCACGGGTAAGTTCGACCGTATCGTGTCGGTCGGCATGTTCGAGCACGTCGGCGTGGGTTTCCACGACACCTTCTTCCGCAAGTGCCGCGAACTGCTGGCCGACGACGGCGTCATGCTGCTGCACTTCATCGGCAATTCGGACGTGCCGGATTTCAACAATCCGTGGATAGAGAAGTACATCTTCCCCGGCGGCCATATTCCGTCCATGTCGGAGTTCACCCCGGCCATCGAACGCTCCGGGCTGGTCATCACGGACATCGAGGTGCTGCGCCTGCACTACGCGCGCACGCTGCGGCTATGGCGGGAACGCTTCCTCGCCAGGCGCAGCGAGGCCGTGGCGCTGTACGACGAGCGTTTTGCGCGCATGTGGGAGTATTACCTCTCGATGGCCGAGACCGCGTTCCGCTATCAAGACATTGCCGTCTTCCAAGTACAACTCGCCCGACGCCAGGAGAGCGTACCCCTGACGCGGGATTACATCGCCGAACGCAAGGCCCGGCTGCGGCACGCCGAAGCGGGCGCGCAGCTCCCTAGCCTCGACGAGGCGGGCATCCCGGTATCGCCGCCAACCTGTCTCCCAAACGGCGCATGAGCGAGGCAACCAGGCCACTGCCGCACGGGCGAGGATTAAAATGGGACCCACACTTTCTCGATAGCTCCTCCCCTACCATGTCCGAAGGCTTCACTACCCGTATCCTGCACAGCGATCGTCGCGGCTCCGTCGAACACGGCGCACTGCACAAGCCCATGCACACTGCTTCCGCCTTCGGCTACGAAGACGCGCAGACATTGGTGGACGTATTCCAGGGGCGCAACCCCGGATATTCGTACGGCCGGCAGGGCAACCCCACCACCGCCGCGCTCGAAGCCAAGATCACGGACATGGAAGACGGCATCGGCACCGTCACCTTCTCTACCGGGATGGCCGCCATCGCCGCGGTGCTGACTACCCTCCTGCGCGAAGGCGATCACGTCGTTTCCAGCGGTTTTCTGTTCGGCAACACCAACAGCCTGTTCGCCACCATGAAAGGGCTGGGCGTCGACGTGGACTTCGTCGATGCGACGGAGGTCGCCAATGTCGAACGCGCGCTGCGGCCCAACACGCGGCTCGTCTTCGTGGAAACCATCGCCAACCCGCGCACCCAGGTCGCGGCCCTGGCCGAGATCGGCGCGCTATGCCAGGCCAAGGGCATTCTCTACGTGGTGGACAACACCATGACGTCGCCCTACCTGTTCCGCCCCAAGTCGGTCCAGGCGCACTTGAGCATCAACTCGCTGACCAAATACATCTGTGGCCACGGCAACGCGCTCGGTGGCGCAGTGACCGATACGGGGCTGTTCGACTGGACGGCCTATCCCAACATCAACCCCGCGTACCGCAGCGTCAAGCCTGCCATGCAGGGCTTGCAACAGATCAAGAAGAAGGGATTGCGCGACATGGGCGCGACGCTCGGTTCCGAGGCGGCCCACCGCATCGCCGCGGGCGCCGAGACGCTCAGCCTGCGCATGGAGCGCGCCTGCTCGACGGCGGCCGCCCTGGCCGCGCAATTAGCGGCGCACCCGAAAGTCAAGCGCGTCTACCACCCCAGCCTCCCGGATCATCCCCAGCACGAGCGTGCGCGGGCGCTGTTCAAGCGAGCAGGAGCGCTGCTCAGCTTCGAACTGCAAGACGGCCTAGACCCGGTGCACTTCCAGAACCAACTGCGCGTCGTCATTTCCGCTACGCACCTGGGTGACAACCGCACGCTGGCCATTCCGGTCGCGCATACGATTTATTGGGAGATGGGTCCGGAGCGGCGCCGTGAAATGGACATCGCCGATTCGCTCATCCGCGTATCGGTGGGCATCGAAGATCCGGAAGACCTGCTGGGCGACTTCGCCCAGGCCTGCGACGCCGTTTAACGCCGCTCGGCGCCGCCCGCCGGGGCGGCGTCATCGCAACGCCCTCGCATCGACCTCCCCCAGGCGCCCTTCCCCGTCCAGACCGTGTCCGTCACACCCCGTCCCGCTTCGCCCGACTTCGAACCGCCGTGCTACCTGGTCA
>NZ_JADGHH010000331.1 GCF_019689535.1 Pigmentiphaga sp. | reverse complement strand
CCACCGCCCCGCCCCCGCTCCCGGTGGGGCCTCGCCGCCGCAGGCCTAGCCGCGCTGCAACAGATCTGACATATCGTCCGCGTGCTCCTCCTCGACCGCAAGGATCTCCTCCAGCATGCGCCGGGTCGTGGGATCTTTGTCGCCGAGGTAACGGATCATGGCGCGATAGCTATCGATGGCAATGCGCTCGGCCACGAGGTTTTCCCTGATCATGCTCTCGAGCGAGTCTGCCTCGACGTATTGGGAATGGCTGCGATCCTGCAGGCCGGCCGGAGAGAAGTCGGGCTCTCCACCCAATTGCACGATGCGTTGCGCGATCTCGTCGGCATGCTGCTGCTCTTGCGCAGCGTGTTCGGCAAATTCGGCCGCAACCGGATCGGCGTGAATCCCGCGCGCCATGAAATAGTGGCGCTTGTAACGCAGCACACAGACCAGCTCGGTCGCCAAGGCCTCGTTGAGCATCTTCAGTACAGCCTGGCGATCTGCGCCGTAGTCTTGCGTGACCGCACCTTCGTCGAGGTTTTCGCGTGCGCGTTTTCGAATGGCCTCTACGTCGATGCTAAATGTTTCACCGGCCGCGGACTGCTGTTTCGACGCCTGATCCATATCGCCTCTCCTTCACGAGTGAGCCCGTTCCAGCATAGTCCGCATCCTGCGGCGGCGCTGTAACAACAACTCTCGCACCGAAAGGCTGCTTCGGCGCCAGCGCCCGCGGAGAGCCGCCCGGCGCGCGCAGGGATGAGCAAAACGCCACAAGCGGTTACACCTGGATAAGCGCCGAGCACCGTTGCCGTCAGAACATCCAGCGCACGCCCGCAACCAGGCTGCGCCCCATTAGTGGCGCCGAATATTTGATGAACGACGTGTGCCGGTACGCGAGTTTGTCCGTGAGGTTCATGGCCCGCACATAAACCTGGTAGCGCGTGGCGCCGGCTCGGCCCTCATACCCGGCGCCGAGATTGAGCATCGCATACCCCGGGGTCGGGGTCTCGAATGCCGCGACCCGGCCTTGGCGACCGACGAAAGACAGCTCCACGTTGCCGCGCCACGCCTGCCACTTCGCGTCCAGGCGTGCCCCCACGCGATAAGGGGGAATCCTGGGCAAATTACCGCCTCCGTCCAGGCGTGCCCGCACGTAATCGCCCAGGAGCGAGACCGCAAAGACCTTGTCGATTTGATGACGCACCTTTGCTTCCACGCCGGTGAAGCTTGCGTCGCCCTGCGTGTACGCGAGCAGCTGCAGGCCGTCATGGACGTCGAGCGTGCGGCCGTAAATGAAATCGTCGACATGGCTCCGGAACACCGACACGGAGAAGGTCGTGGGGCCAGCCAACTTGCGCAGCGTCACATCAATATGGCGGGACGTTTCACGCTTCAAGCTCGGATTCCCGACCTCGTAGGTGGAGGTAGCCAGATGCAGGCCATTGGCATAGAGCTCCTCCGCCGTCGGCAGGCGCTGCGAGCGCGATATCGACATCCCCAGCGAGTACGACGGCGCAAACCGCCAGACCGCGCCCGCCGACACGGACGTCCCGCGATGCCTGGCGTCTGGCGAGTCGCCACGCACGTCGATGCGCTGCCATTCGTGGCGCACCCCCGCCTCGAAACGCCAGTCGCCGACGGCGTACTCCTCCAGGGCGAACACGCCATGGTTGCGCGTCAGCGTGGGCTGGACGAAGGCTTCCTCGCCCAAGGCGCTGAAATCGCGGCGGGACGCCTGTACCCCCACGACGCCGCGTAAGCCGCCCCAAGGCGCATGCTCGAGCTCAATGCGGCCGTCGTGCGCCTTGTTCCGGAACGTCGTGGCAATGCGCTCTTCCTCGATCTCATCGTGCTGGTAATCGGTGAAACCGCCCCGTACGCGCACGCGGCTGAATCCGGCGAACGGGTCGCGCCATTCTCCCCGCACGTCCCAGCGCTGGCTGCGCAGGCTCACGAAGGGCGCACCATGGGCCTGGTCTTCGTGCTCGCCGCCGGGACCATCCTCGCCCCCGTGGTCGTGGCCATGCCCGTCGCCGGGGCAATGCAGGTGCGTGCCATGAGCGTGGCAGCCCTCGTAGGCATGCTCATGCCCTGGCAGCCCATAACGATTGCGCTGCAGCGTGTAGGCGAGCCCCAGGTAGCCGCGATCCCCCACCCAGGACAACCCTAGGCTGCCGGTTTCCGTATGGTTGTACGAACCGCCCACCCTG
>NZ_JADGHH010000330.1 GCF_019689535.1 Pigmentiphaga sp. | reverse complement strand
CTCGCGAGCCCCGTGCGGCCCCACTGTATCAATTGCTTGCAAGCGGTCCGCGCTTGGATGGGGCCGGGGATGGGGGCGGTTCGGTCCTACAGTTCCAGGTTGTCGATGAGGCGGGTCGTGCCGAGCTTGGCTGCGGCGAGCGCCACCAAGGGTTCCCCGCGTTCCATTTCTTCCTGCGTGGGCGGCAGCAGATCGCGTTGCCGGCGCACCGCAACATAGTCTACCTTCCAGCCGCGCTCGGTCAGCGTCGCGATGGCCTCGCGCTCGAGCAGCGCCGTGTCACGCACGCCTTCGTGCAGCCGGGCCTGCAGCCGCCGCAGCGTAGCGTAGAGCATGGGCGCCTCCGCGCGCTCCTGGGGCGTGAGATAGCCGTTGCGCGAGGACAGCGCCAGTCCGTCCTCGGCACGCACGGTTTCCTGCGGCACGATCTCTACCGGCAACTGGAACTGACGGCACATGGCCCGCACGACCATCAGCTGCTGGTAGTCTTTCTTGCCGAAGACCGCGACGCGCGGCTGGACGCAGGACAGCAGCTTGAGCACGACGGTCGAGACGCCGGTGAAAAAGCCCGGCCGGAATTCCCCTTCCAGGATGCCGCCGAGGTCGGCCGGCGGCTGCACCCGGAAGTTTTGCGGTTCGGGATACATCTCTTTTTCGTCCGGCGCGAACAGCACGTAGACGTTGCGGTCCCGCTCCAATTTCTCGATGTCCGCCGGCAGCGTGCGGGGATAGCGGTCGAAGTCCTCGTTGGGACCGAACTGCAGCCGGTTGACGAAGATGCTGGCGACGACCGGATCGCCGTGCTGGCGCGCGGTTTTCATCAAGGCCAGGTGCCCTTCGTGCAGATTGCCCATGGTAGGCACGAAGGCGACTCGCAATTGGCCTCGCAATTGATCGCGCAGTTCTTCGATAGTGTGGACGACCTTCATGGTGTTGGATGCGGTTGGAGAGCCGCCTGGCCCGGAGCATGCCCGCTCGGCGAGCGGGCCGCCGGTGCCGGCGCCTCAGTGAGTGTGAACGGAAGTGAATGCCAGGCGGACGTAGATCGGTGCGTAGGGCTCCGCCTGGGTGATCTCGACCAATGATTCGCGGGCAAGCTCCAGCATCGCGATGAAATGCACGACGATGACCGGTACGCCCGCGCCGTCTTGTATGCGCTCCATGAATAATTCGGTGAACTCCATGTAGCGCACGTTTTGCAGCCGACGCAGGATTTGGCTCATGTGATCGCGCACGGAGAGCTCTTCGCGCGAAATGTGATGGTGCGCATTGAGCTTGGCCCGTTTGACGATCTCTGCCCAAGCCTGCCGCAGCTCCTCGGGGTTCACGTCGGGCAGGCGGCGTTGCGTGGCCTGTTCCAGCAGGACCTGGGCGCGGAAGAAGTCCCGGCCGAGTTGCGGGAGTTTATCCAACTGCTGCGCGGCGAGCTTCATCTGCTCGTATTCGAGGAGCCGCCTCACCAGCTCGGCGCGCGGGTCTTCGACTTCCTCTTCGGTGTCGGCCTTGCGCACGGGCAGCAGCATGCGCGACTTGATTTCGATCAGCATCGCCGCCATGAGCAGGTACTCGGCCGCCAGTTCCAGGTTGCGCTGGCGGATCTGCTCCACGTAGGACAGGTATTGGCGGGTGACTTCCGCCATCGGGATGTCCAGTACGTTGAAGTTCTGCTTGCGGATCAGGTAGAGCAGCAGGTCGAGCGGGCCTTCGAAGGTCTCGAGGAAGATCTCGAGCGCGTCCGGCGGAATGTATAGGTCCTGCGGCAGGGCGAACAGCGGCTCGCCATATAGCCGAGCGATGGCCACGCCGTCGACGACGTCGGGCGTGCTGTCGACGGCGGGTTCAGCCAATGCGGTCAACCCGTCGTTGGGAGGCGGGGAGGAGCCCATTTCCCGAGCGCTTAGTGGTCCGTTTGGTAGACATAGGGTTTTTGCGGCACCGTCGCGGCCTTGAAGCCTTCGACGAGTTCCGGATCGATGGACTTGTCCCAAAGGCGAGCGCGGCCTTTCTTTTGCTCGGCTTCGAGATGCGGGCGCTCCTGTTTGAGGTTGCGCAGGAATTGGGTGATGTCGGATTCGTAGCTCTTGGCCATGACTAACCTTCGTTTCTGCATGCGGCGCCGGCGATCGGCATCCGGCGGGCTTGCGTTGCAGTCGGGAGTTTACTGCACCCTGGGGGTGGGGGCCGGTGGCCCGGGC
>NZ_JADGHH010000329.1 GCF_019689535.1 Pigmentiphaga sp. | reverse complement strand
TGTCAAGCGACACGAAGATTTGACCCCCTGACGACATCTGGAATTGACCCCCGGGTTAATCAACTCTCTGACGTGATCGGGGTGGGGGCAGCGGCCTTGTGCAGAAGGCCGCTGCGGCGCTTGTCGCGCAGCCGATAGCTGTCGCCCCGGATCGTGATGACCTGGCTGTGGTGCAGCAGCCGATCGAGGATGGCGGTGGCGGCGACCGCGTCGCCAAACACCTGCCCCCATTCGCCAACCGGCCGGTTGCTGGTGATCAGCATGCTGGCCCGCTCATAGCGCCGCGACACGAGCTGGAAGAACAGGTGCGCGGCCGCCGGCTCAAGTGGCAGGTAGCCCAGTTCATCGATGATCAGCAGCTTGGGCTTGGAGAGCTGCAACAGCTTCTCCTCGAGCCGGCCATCGGCGTGCGCCTTCGTCAGCCCGGCCATCAGCGCCGCCGCCGAGGTAAAGAGCACCGTGTAGCCGCGATCCACCGCTTCGCGCCCGAGGGCAATCGCCAGGTGCGTCTTGCCCACGCCGGGCGGGCCGAGCAGCAACAAGGCCTGACCGTGGCCGATCCAGCGCCCGGTGGCCAGATCCCGGATCTGCCCCGGATCGATCGAGGGCTGGGCGTCGAAGTCGAAGCCGTCGAGCGTGCGCACGCACGGGAAGCGGGCGAGCTTCATGCCCATCTGGATGCGCCGCGTGTCGCGCCGGGCGACCTCGCGCTCAGCCAGGAACAGCAGCGCCTCGCGCAGCGTCATCTGCGCCCGGCCGGCTTCGTCGAGCAGGCTGTCGAGCTGATCGCGAATTGCCGTCAGCCGCAGCCGGGTGAGCAGTTCGTCGAGTCGGTCGGTATCGATCATCACCAGCCTCCTCCGACGAGCGCTTCGTATTCGGCCAACGGACGCAGCAGCGCATCGGTGGGCGGCGGCACTTCGATTGCGGCCGGCGGCGGTGACCCACCCAGCAGATGGCTACGCTCGATGCTGCGCCCGCGACTGCCGCGCAGCTGCGCGTGGCGGGCCACTTCCTCACCGGCGTACTCGACCACCACCGTGTCGGCGCTGACGATGACTGTCACCGTCTCGCCGATCAAGCGCCACGGCACGCTGTAGGCGTTGGTGTCCAGTTCGATGCAGCCCTCGGCATTGACCCGGCGCACGAGCTCGCGCACCTGCAGGAAGGGGGCGATGCCGGCGATCGGGCGCAGATGCGCACGCTCCAACTCGAAGCGCTCAGCGGGCGTGACGCCCGTCGTGCCGTGGATGCGCACATCGGCCACCTCGCGCTGCCAGCGCGCCAGGTGCGCCTGCATCGCCGCCCAGCTCTCGAAGGCGTGACCGGCGATGGCGTTGTTCTTCACGTAGCCCACGCCGTTCTCGGTCTTGCCCTTGGTGCGGGCGCGAAACGGCGCGCACGCCCGGGCTGCGATGTCCCAGTGGCGGCAGAACGCCTCAAAGCGGCTGTTGAGCCGAACCTGGCGCGTGGGCGTGTCGTGCTTGTCGACCAGTGCCTTGGCATTGTCGATGAGGAGCGTCTGCGGCCGTCCGCCGAAGTGGGCGAACGCCGCCTCGATGCCAGCGAACCAGGCGCTTTGGCGCTCGTGGCGGAATGCGCAGGCAAACCCCTTGCGTGAGTAGCCCAGTGTGGCCACAAAGAGGAACACCCGTACCGACTCGCCGCCGATCATCACGCGCGTCTGCCCAAAGTCGATCTGCATTTGCTCACCCGGCGCGGTCTCGAAGCGGATCGTCGCACGGCGACTCGCTTCGAGTTCCTGGCGGAACCCTCGGCACGCGCGCTCGACCGTGCGCAGGCTCGTGTCGATCCCAAGCTCCTTGCTCAACTGCTGACGCACCACGTCGCAGTTACCCCGGTGCTGCAGGAAGCGCTCCCGCAGCCATGCTTCATGACCGACCAAAACGCCGGTGCGCTGTGGCCGCTTATACGGCACCGGCCCACCCGCGTTCAGATATCGCCGCACCGTGTTGCGCGCGACGCCCAACGTCCTGGCGATCCGCTTCGCGCCCCACCCCGACTGCCCCAAGCGAACGATCGTCGTGATCGCTTCCGGCTCCAACATCTCCTGCACTCCGCAAACCACACGGCGCACAGGATCTACCTCAATGTGCTTCGTTTCCAACGATGGCCTCCTTGCGAACGAGGGGGTCAGTTCCTCGTGTCGCTAGGGGGTCAATTTACGGTGTCGCCTGACA
>NZ_JADGHH010000078.1 GCF_019689535.1 Pigmentiphaga sp. | reverse complement strand
AACGGCACGCTCACGGACTTCAGGCGAAAATTTGTTGTTCTTGCTCATGGCTCCATTTTCTCAAAGGTTGGAGCCTCCTCAAAACTCGGTGCGATTCAGTGGAGCCGCTTGCTGGGGCAGCAAATCGTCGTTGAGAACCAGGGAGGAGGCGGCGGCGTCATCGCATGCCAGAGCACCGCGCGCGCGGCGCCGGACGGCTACACGCTCATGCAAGGCTATGTCGCCACCCACGGCACGAGCCCGGCGACGCGCAAGGTTCCCTACGACCCTATCAAGGATTTCACGCCGATCGGCATGATCGGCGCCACGCCCAACATCCTAGTGATCGATCCCAAGCTTCCGGTCAAGGACTTCAAGGAGTTCGTGGCCTATTTGAAGGCCAACCAGGGCAAGATCAGCTACGGGTCGGCGGGAGCTGGCTCCTTGACGCACCTGACGATGGAGCTGATGGCGCAGCAGCTTGGCACTCCGCTCACCCACGTGGCGTATCGCGGGGTGGCTCCGGCGTTGACCGACGTCATCGGCAGCCAGACGCAGGCCGCCTTCCCTGGCCTGGCGGCTTCGCTGCAGCACATCCGTTCCGGGCGTTTGCGCGCGTTGGCGATCACGGGGAAGAGCCGGGCCTCCCAAATGCCGGATGTCCCTACGCTGGAGGAGCTCGGCCTGCCCAATTTCGACGCCGTGCAATGGTATGGCGTGGTGGGCCCCGCCGGCATCCCTCCGGAAGTAGTACACAAACTCAACGATACGCTGAACGCCGTGCTCAAGGCGCCCGACATGCGCGAGAAGCTCGCCGGCGAGGCAGTCGAACCCATGCCGATGACGGCAGCCGAGTTCGGCGCCTATATGCAAAGGGACCTGTCGCGCTGGACCGAGCTGGCCAAGGCCCAGAACATTTCTCTCGACTAACTTTTCATAGCTGACCATGGCACGCAATACGCAGGTCCAGGCCGACCACAATGCGCCTCCCATTACCCGAGTCTTGGCGGAATATGTTTCCTCCCACCCGTCGCGCGGGTGGAGCGATGCGGTGGACCGCGAGGCGCATCGCACCTTCCTGAATTGGTTAGGCTGCGCCGTGGGGGCAGCCCGTCACGAGGCGGCCGAAGCGGCGCTGGCCGCGGTCGCCGTCTTGCAGCCTGCGCCGCAGGCGACCGTCATCGGCCGCAAAGAAAAGGTGGACGCTGCGAGCGCCGCGTTGGTCAACGGGATTACCTCGCACACTTTCGATTTCGACGACACGCACCTGAAGACCATCATCCATCCGGCGGGCCCGGTTGCATCGGCCGTGCTGGCTTTGGCTGAGCTCAAGGGCGCGACCGGACGGCAGCTCATCGATGCCCTGGTGCTGGGCATAGACGTAGCGTGTCGCATGGGCAACGTCATTTACCCGGACCACTACGATCGCGGCTGGCACATCACGGGCACGACCGGCATGCTGGGGGCGGCGGCGGGTTGCGCGCGGCTGCTCGGCCTGGATGCGGACCGCACCCAGATGGCCCTCGGCATTGCGGCTTCCCAGCCGGTCGGGTTGCGCGAGCAGTTCGGGACCATGACCAAGCCTTTCCATCCCGGCGCCGCGGCACGGGCCGGGATGATGTCGGCACTGCTGGCCCAGCATGGCTTTACCGCCAGTCCGCGCGCGCTCGAAGCGCCGCGTGGTTTCGTGCAGGTCGTATCCACCAAGGCTGCATGGCACGAGGCCACGGATGAACTGGGGGAACGGTTCGAGATCTCCTTTAACAGTTACAAGCCGTTTGCATGCGGCATCGTCATCCATCCCAGCATCGACGCATGCGTGCAGTTGCGGGACCAAGGGGTCACGGCTGACCAGGTTGAGCGCATCGAACTGAAGGTTCATCCCCTCGTGCTGGAACTGACGGGCAAGAAAGAGCCCGCCGACGGCTTGCAAGGCAAGTTCAGCGTCTATCACGGCTGCGCCGCCGGCTTGATTTTCGGGAAAGCCAGCGAAGACGAATACTCGGACGAGATCGTCAATCGCCCAGACCTGGTCGCCCTGCGGCGCAAGGTGATCGCAACCGTCGACGAGCGTCTCGACGAGGCCAGCGCCGACGTCACCGCGCTGCTTGCGGATGGCCGGAAGGTCCACGTATTCGTCGAGCATGCGATCGGTTCGCTGCAGCGCCCGATGAGCGACGAGGACCTGGAGCGCAAATTCAGGGGGATGGCTGATCCGATATTGGGGGCAGGGCGGGCGGCCGAGTTGATCCAGGCGTGCTGGCGACTGTCGGACGTGGAGGACCTGGCCGCGCTGGCGACCTTGATGCGGCCGGACTGAGTCGCCGCGATCGCAGGCGCCCGCCGCGGCAGGGCGCAAGGCATGCGAAGCGGACATGGCCAGCCGCGGACGCGCGCTGAATCGTTTTGGGCCCGACGGCTATAATCCGGCTTCGTCAGCCCATCCTGCGATGGAAGCCGTGCATGCCTTCTTTCATTCCGCCGTTGAACGCATTGCTTGCTTTCGAGGCGACTGCTCGCCATCGGAGTTTTACGAAGGCGGCCAATGAACTGCACCTGACCCAAGCGGCCATCAGCCATCAGATCCGGTCGCTGGAAGATCGGCTGGGAACCACCCTGTTCGTGCGCGCCAAGGGCAGGATATCGCTAACGGCTCCCGGCGCCGAATATCTCGAATCGGTCAGCAAGCTGCTGGTGGAGCTTGCCAAGGCCACGGACCGGGTCAGCCAGGGCGGCGACGAAAGCACGCTCTCCATTAGTTGCCTGCCCACCTTCGCGACGGAATGCCTGCTTCCCATCCTGCCTGAGTTTCACGAGGCACATCCGGACCTGCGCCTCCAGCTTTCTACGTCGTCTGCATTCGAGGCTTTCCAGATCAACGCTTACGACGTGGCGATTCGCTATGGGTCCGGCAAGTGGGAAGGGGTGAAGTCGGATTGGCTCTGCGATGAATACTTTTTCCCTGCGATGGCTCCGCGCTTGCTCAAGGGCAGGGAGGGAAAAGATGCACGGGAGGTGCTGCAGGGGGCGACGTGGCTGCGCACGTACTTCACGTCCCTGTACGAAGACGACTGGCCGGAATGGCTCGAAGCGGCGGGCCTGGCCGACTTGCAACCCGGCATGGAATTCGGCATGCACATGCAGCTGACTTCTCTGGCAGGGGCGGTGGAAGGGCTCGGCGTGGTCATCGCGCGGACACCGCTCGCCAATCGAGCGTTGCGCCAGGGGGCGCTGGTCTCGCCCTTTGGCCCGCGACTGAAGTCGAAATCGGCCTACTACCTGGCTACGCCCGAAAGCCGGTACGACCAGCCCAAAGTGGCGCGCTTCCGGCAGTGGCTGTTGGACCGTGCGCCGGACTATTTCCGCATGGCGCCCGAGGCGCTGGTCGCCCGTGAGTAGTGAGTTCGCCCGCTTCGTCGCGTCCTGCCTCGTGCGCAGGGCGCAGCGCCGTCCCAGTCGCCTGGCCGTGGCGGATATCGGCGGCGCCGGCCTGGACGGGCGCGAATTGTACGAACGCGTGGCAGCGGTGGCGCGATCGCTGCCCGTAGCCGACGGTGCGAAGCCTCCCTTGTATCTGCTGCCGAGCGCCAACAGCGTTGAAAAAATCGTGCTGTGGCTGGGCGCCTGGATGGCGGGGGCGGCCGTGCTCAACATCGACAGCGAGTATCTGCCGGCCGATACGGTGCAGGCTTTGCTTGCGACGGTTCGTCCGACCGGCCGTCTCCGCATGACGGCAAGCGGCCCCGAATGCTTCCCGTTTGCGCAAGCCCATGGGCCTTCTATGCCGCCCGGCACGGTGCTGGTCAATTGCACTTCCGGGACGACAGGCGTGCCGCGGCTGGTTTATCACTCGGCGGCTGCATTGCGGCACAACGGCGACGTGTCTGCCCGGCTGATGGCACTCGACGAAGACGAGCCGTGCCTGGAGGTGCGCAGCCTGAACTGGTATTCGGCGCAGATTCTCAGCTTGATGCCGTTCTTGTCCGTGGGCACGCAGTTGCATCTTGCACCCGGTTTCTCGGCATCGCGGCTGGTCGGCTGGCTGGCCGAGCGCAATATCCGCTTCATGCCCACGGTGCCCAGCATGGTGCGCATCATGCTGGGCGTTGCCGATGCTTTGCCTGGATCGCTCAGGCGCTATTCCTGCAGTGCCGCGGAACTGGCGCCCGAACTGTGGCAGCGGGCCGAAGATACCTGGAACATTCCGCTGATCAATTTGTATGGAAGCTCGGAGCTGGGCTGGATTTGCGGATCGGAAGAAGCGACCCGCCGCATCGGCCGGGTCGGCTTTCCCATCCCGGGCGTGAAGGTCGAGGTGCGCCGCGACGGCGGCATGGCCACCGGCCCCGGCAGGATCCTAGTGTCTTCGCCCTATGCGGCGCTTGCCACCCAGTCGGTTGGAGGGGAGGTCGTGCGCGGGGGAGACGGTCCCATCGATACCCAAGACCTGGGAGAGTTCGACGATACCGGGCGCCTGGCGTTGGCCGGGCGGGCGGATGACATGATCCTGCGCGGCGGGGTGAACATCCATCCCGCCGATGTCGAGCGCCAGGTTGAACAGGTGCCGGGCGTACGGCAAGCCGTGGTGTTCGGCGTGGACGATGCAACGTACGGCGCCGTGGTGGGCTGTGCTTTCACCGGGGCACCCGCCGTGCAGGCGGACGACCTGGCCATTTACCTTGCCACGCGGCTGCCGGCTGCCTGGCAGCCGGTCTACTGGTGGAAGCTGGACAGCATTCCCCTGGGGGCCAATGGCAAGATCTCGCGCAAGCAGCTCAGGCAGCGCCTGACTGAGTCGCTTCCGCCACGACTTGGACCTCGAGCAGCGCGCCATAGTGCAGGGGCCCCACCGGCACCACCGTGCGAGCACAGCGATGCGTGCCCAGGCGCCGCCCATAAAGGGCGTTGAACTCGTCCCAGTACTGGATGCCTGCCAGGTACACCGTGCACTGCACAATGTTTCCGAGGCCCAAGCCGCCGTCGCCGAGAATCGCCTCGACGCGGTCGAAACACGTCTCGAACTGGGTGGCGAACGCATCGCCGCGAGCCAGGTCCGGTAGCACGCCCGAGAGAAACACAAGGCCGCCCGCTTGCATCGCCGGGACGTAGTGACCCGCCGGCGCAGGCAGGCTGCGTGGCATCCACGGAATCATGTGGCGCCCCCGCCGAGGGCGAATGCCGCCACGATCACGACCGCGATCGCCGCTGCGACGTAGAGCCAGAGGCGGGACGAGGCGGAAGAGGCAGGAGCGGAGGAGGCAGCGTTTGCCCCGCCGGGGGACGGACCGTCGGCAGGAGCGCGCTGCGCTCCTTCGGCCCGGGGCGGCTCATTCGCGCCGGTCGGGGCCTTCGCCGCGCCAGCCCCCGAAGTCGTGATGACCT
Organism: Pigmentiphaga sp.; assembly: GCF_019689535.1. GTDB lineage: Bacteria > Pseudomonadota > Gammaproteobacteria > Burkholderiales > Burkholderiaceae_B > Pigmentiphaga. The sequence goes on along the minus strand of NZ_JADGHH010000078.1, from coordinate 9,375 downwards.
GGTCCAGTCTTTGGAAAAAATCGTCCGCCATTTTCTTGGCGACGCCGTCGATCACGCGGGCGCCTACTTGCGCCAATTTGCCGCCGACCTGGGCCTTGACCCGATAGGTGAGCGTCGTGCCGCCGGGGGCGTCGCTCAGGCTGACGCTTGCGGTTCCCTTGCCGAACCCGGCGGCGCCGCCCGATCCGTTGAAGCTCAGGTCGTAGGACGTGTTGTCGACCTTGTTCTGCAGCGTCAGGTCTCCGACGAATTTGGCCTTGATGAAGCCGACGGCCGCCACCATGGCGACCTTATAGCTATCGGGGCCCGTCGCTTCGATGGATTCACAGCCGGGGATGCATGCTTTCAGAGTTTCCGGGTCGTTCAGGCAGCGCCAGACCTCGTTTCGCGGGGCGGCGATCAGGCGCTCTGCGGCCATTTCCATGCAATGTGCTCCTTAGCTTAGTTGCGGGCGGCGATGCGCTCTGCGGCCAACCGCACCGCAGCGATGATTTCAGGATAGGTGCCGCAGCGGCACAGGTTGCCCGCCAGATAGTGTTCGATCTGGGCATCGGTCGGCCGCGGATGGGCCTCGAGCAGCTTGCGCGTCATCATGACGAAACCTGGCGTGCAGAACCCGCATTGGAACGCGCCGCATTCGATGAATGCCTGCTGGACGGGGTCGAGCTCGCCGTTCGCTTCATTGAGCGCCTCGAGCGTCTCGACCCGTTTGTCCTGCAGTTTCCAAGCCGGGTATAGACAACCCGAGACCGGCGCGCCGTCCACGTAGAGGGTGCAACAGCCGCACAGCCCTTGGCCGCAACTTTCCCGCGCGGCTTTCAGGCCGCAGCGGCCCAGTACGTCGATGGCGTTGTCGCGTACGTCGACGTGCCTGCGTTCGGGGCGTCCGTTGAGTTCGAACTCGATGTCGATGTTCATGCCTGCTGTTCCTGTTTGGCCCGCATCCCCTCCCAGATTTTTTCGGGACGGATGGGCAGTTGCGTGATTCGGACGCCTACGGCGTCCTCGATGGCTGCGGCAAGTGCGGACGCGACGCCGAAGGTGCCGCTTTCTCCCACGCCTTTGCCGCCGAAGGGGCCGTTTTCCTGGTAGGCGTCGACAGTCTCGCAGCCGATCGCGCGGGGAATGTCCTGGATGCCGGGAATCTTGTATTCAGACAGGCCAGCGTTGCGCAGCTGACCTTGTTCGTCGAACTCCATCTCCTCCAGCGTGACCGTACCGAGCTGCATGATGGCCGCGCCGCTGATCTGCGTCTGGACCACGAGGGGATTGAGGGCCGTGCCGCAATCGACCACGTTCTCCATGCGCAGGATCGTATACATGCCGGTTTCGGTGTCGACCTCGATTTCCATGGCCGTGCCGCCTATCATCCAGTTGGGCGTAATGTCTTCCGATTGACCGGTGGTCTTGTCGGGTGATTGATAGGTGGGCTTGTAGACGCCGGTGCCGATGACCGTGCCGGCCTGCATGCCGAATTTGCGGACGAAGAGCGCCCCGAGGTTGCCGGGGTCGACATCGTCCAAGCCGACGTCTTTGGCCATCGCGCGCAGCTTGGCCAGCGCGTCTTCGGCCGCCAGGCGGACCGCGTGTCCCATGTGGAAGGTGGAGCGCGATCCCAGGGTCGCCATGTCGTAGGGGGAGGCGTCGGTGTCGGGGTGAACCACCGATACGGTCTCGGCCGGCACGCCCAGTACTTCGGACACGATCATGGCCATCAGCGTATCCGAGCCCTGGCCCATGTCGACGGTGTTGCATTGCACGCTGCAACTGCCGTCCGCGGCGACGGACACCGCCGCGACTGATGTCGTGGGCGAAACACAGGCCTTGATGCCTATGCCCAAGCCTCGGCCGCGCCGGTAGCGGCCGCTTCCCCGCTCGAAAGGCTCGTGCCATCCGAAGCGTTCGGCCAGACGCGTGAGCACCTGAGGGATGGCCGCGCTTTTCATGACGGTACCGGTAGCGTGGCGCTTGCCGTCGGCCAGGGCGTTGCGCAGGCGGAATTCGAGGGGGTCGATGCCCATTTCCCGGGCAATGATGTCGCTCTGGCTTTCGTAGGCCCAGACCAGCTGCGGAATGCCGAATCCGCGGAAAGCGCCGGCGGGGGGGCGGTTGGTGTACACCGCGACGGAGGTGACCTCGACGTTGGCTATGTCGTAGGGGCCGGGGGCGGTGAAGCCCGACTTCTGCGTGACGCGCGGACCGATGTCCGCGTAGGCGCCGCCGTTCCAGATGACTTCGCAGCGCCGCGCCAGAATGCGGCCCGTTTCATCCACTGCCGATTCGATGGTAAAGGTGGTGGGATGGCGGGTGATCGTGTAGAACTGTTCGGCCATGGTCAGCGCCACGCGGACGGGCCGTTGGCTCAGCATGCTCAGGGCGACGGCGAGCGGTTCGAGCTTGACGTACAGCTTGCAGCCGAAGCCGCCACCGAGGAATGCTGTCTTGATGGTGACCTGGTTCTCCTTCCATCCCAGCAAACGGGCGATCTCCGTCCGGGCGAATGACGGCGTCTGGCTGGCCGTGTACAGGTAGGCGTGGGAGTGGCGCACGTCGGCCACCGACACCATGGGTTCGAGCGGAACGTGCATCACCTGGTGGGTCTTGAAGGTGTTCTTGAACACGCGGTGAGCGTTCTTGAACGCTGCCTCGCAGTCGCCCTTCTTCAGGTGGAATGTCAACGCCACGTTGGTGTTGCGGATGCCGTCCAGGTGTTTCAGGTCGGCAAACGTCCCGGCCGGCCGCAACGATTCGTGCACGTATACGTCGGAGTGCATGGCTTCGACTTCGTCCAGCACGGCGGGCAGTTCTTCGATGTCGACTTGAACCAGTCCGGCCGCTTCTTCGGCAGCGTGAGGCGATTCGGCTACCACGGCGGCCACGGGTTCCCCGACGTATCGCACTTTATCGATGGCAAGAATCGGCTGATCGTGGAAGGCCGGGCCGTAATAGGGTTCGGGAATGACCTTGAGGATATCGGCGCCGGTAAAGACGCCATACACGCCAGGAACCGCCTTCGCTGCCGTGGTGTCGATGCTGCGCAGCCGTCCATGCGCCACGTGGCTACGGACGATCTTGGCATGCAGCATGCCGGGCAACGATACGTGATGGGTGTAGTCGGCGCGGCCGGTGACTTTGTCCACGGCCTCGAGGCGGCGCAGGCCTTTGCCGAGCCGGTGGAGGGGAGGGCGTTCTGTCGTCATGCTTGTCTCGCTGCCGGTTTGGGGGCTTTCAGGGCCCGCTCGAAGACCTCGGGAAGATGGGCGCGCAGCAGGGCTTGCTTGTATTCCACGCTGCCGTGGCTGTCGGGTACCAGCACCGCTTCGCCTGCGGCCGCCTCGGCGGCGCGCCGGGCCAAGGCTTCCGTCCACGCCTCGCCCGCGACGGCGGCTTCTGCCTGTACCAGGCGCAGGGGGCGGTCCGTTGCCGCACCGATGAAGATCCTGGGGCGCACGATACGCCCGTCTTCCATATCGAAGGCGGCCGCGATGCCCAATGTGGGCCAGTCATGGCGGGCGCGGGTCGTGACCTTCTTGTAGTGTGCACAGGCCGGCTGCGGCGGAATCACGAGGCGAGTGATTAGCTCGTCGGCTTCGAGCGAGGTTTCGTAGTAGCCACGGTAAAGCTCGTCGACCGGAATTTCCCGCGAGCCCCGCACGCTTTGCGCGAGGACGCGGGCGTTCAAGGCGCTCAGGACGGGCGGAAGATCCATGTGGGGATCCCCGTGGGCGAGGTAGCCGCCTATCATTGCGACGTTGCGCACGCGCGGGTTGGCCAGCGTCGCGAACACCGCGGGGAGGATGGGATGAGACGCGGCCAACCCGGCATGATTTTCCATTTCGCCCAGCGTGACCAGGCCGTCCACCTGCGCCTGGCCGTCGCTGGCGAGATGGATGCCACGCATGCTTTCGCGCAGGCGCTCCAGGCTCACCAGGCTGTCGACGTTCAATACGCCGGCGCGCCGCATCAGCGAAATGGCCGTCGCGCCGCTTACGGGGCGGCCGGCAAAGCCGGGCGCGGCAATGATTTCGAGCGCTTCTTCCAGCGTCGAAGGCTGTAACAGTTCAAATGCAGACATGGGCGATCCTCGGCTAGCTTTGGGCCAATGCCAGCAGACTCTCGGCGACTTCGCGCGGACGCTCGAGCGGCGAGAGATGCCGCGCCTGGGACAGAATGCGCATCGTCGAGTTGGGAATGGCGTCGGCCAGCGCCTGCGCCATGGCGATGGGAGTGGCGTAGTCCTCTTCGCCCACCAGGATCTGGGTCGGCGCCTGGATGCCCGCGAGCCCGCCGCGCAAATCCATGTTGCCGAGCATGCGGCAGGTTTCCAAATAGGCCTTGACGTCGTTGGCCAGGAACACGCGCTTGCTGCCTTCGACGATCTCAGGGCGCTCGCGGCGGAAGTCATCCGTGAACCAACGCGTTTCTTGGAAAGAGAGCAGGCTCGCAAGCCCCTCCTGCACCGCTTTCTGGCCACGGCCTTCCCAGTCGGAGGGGGCGTTGGGCCCGTACCACGCGGTGGTGTCGAAGAGTCCCAGTCCGGCGGTGCGGCCGGGGTGACGAATCGCGAAGGCTAGCGCAACGCTGCCGCCCATCGAGGCGCCGCCGATCACCGCACGCTCCCAACCCAGGGCGTCGAGCACACCGGTGACGTCGTCGGCGAACGTCTCCACGCGATAGGGGCCCGCCGGCTTGTCGGACTGTCCGTGGCCCCGCGCGTCCACGGCCGCGACTGCCACGCCGGGGCCTAGCTCCTTGACGACCGGATCCCAGAAACTATGGTCCATGGCGAGTGAATGGATGAGCGCGAAGCGTCGCGTCGCGTCGGGCGTACCGTGCAAAACGTACGCGATGCGCGTTCCGTCTGCAGAGGAGCTGTATTGCAATGACATCTCGGATTCTCGTTGTACTCGGGTTATTCGACTTTGCCGATCCGCAGCACGGCCTGGATTTGTCCTTCTGCGTCCTCTTTCCAGAACTTGGCGAAATCGGTGCTGTTCAGGTACTTGATGGGCAGGCCAGCCCCTTCTTCGATGACCTTGCGCACTTTGGCGTCTTCGATGGCGAACTTGACGGCGTCGCCCAGTTTGTCGAGCACTTCGGGGGGCGTGCCAGCCGGCGCGAACAGGCCGCTCCACTGGTAGAACTCGACGTTGTAGCCGAGGGATTTCAGGCTGGGCAGCTTAGGAAAAGCCTCGATGGGCTCGTCGCCCCAGTGCGCCAGGACACGCACCGAGCCGCTGTCGACGTGTTGCTTGACCGAGCCGGGCGAAGCGGCGAGAGCCTGGATCTGCTTGCCCAATAGCGCCACCATGGCCGGGCCGGCACCGCCGTATGGCACGTGGAGGGTTTTCATCCCCGCGGCGTTGGCGAGCGAAGCCATGTACATGTGCAGCGTGCCGTACACGCCGGATGAGCCGTACGTGATCTGCTCTTTGCGGCCGTATTCGATGAACTCCTGCGCCGTTTTCCAGGGGCTGTCACTGCGCACCACCAGTACGGTGGGGTCGGCCGTGATGCGGGCGATGGGTGCGAACTGGTCGATCTGGTACATCGGCTGGCGTCCGATCAGCTTGTCCGCGGTGGGCATGCTGGAGATGGCCGGGAGCGAGATCAGTATGGTGTATCCGTCCGGTTTCGCACGCGCGACGTGGGCAGTGCCCACCGCGCCGCCGGAGCCGACCTTGTTTTCCACCACCACCGGCTGGCCCAGCTTGCGGGCCATGGCTTCGGCCAGGGGGCGGGCCACCGTGTCGGCGACTCCGCCCGGGGCAAACGGCACGACCAGGGTGATGGGCCGGGTGGGCCAGGACTGGGCCTGCACACCTCCTGCGGTCACGGCGGCAGCGAGCCCTGCCGCGATTGCGAACTTATTCATGTCGTCTCCTCGGTTTTTCGGTCATTCGTCCAGGATGTGGCGCCACTTCTGGCGCGTGGCGGCTTGTAGCGATTTGCTCGCCTCGGCGACCTCGGGGAACTGCGCCAGGTAGTCGTACGGCCGGCAGGCGTCGATGACGGCCTTGGAGTTGAAGGGCGTGTCGGTACCGAAGGTGACGTATAGCGGGTCGTTTTTCGATCCCATGCCTCGCCGGATGATGTCGACGTCGCGCTCGGGGTCGGCGCGCGTGGCCACCGCCCACATCACTTCCTGCAAGTTCGCCGGATCGATGTCTTCGTCCACGACCACGGCCCAGCGCGACATGTACGCGCCCACGCCGCAGTTGAGCAGCAGGTGGCCGGCCTGGCGGGCATGGCCCGGATAGCGCTGCTTGATCGACACTACGTTGAACATCCGCGCACCGCCGATCTCGTGGGCCCACACGGCCTGGACGTCAGGCACGCCTGCGGCCTGCAGCGCGTCCATCAGCAGCGCCGAGCGCATGACAGCCTTCGAGTAGGAATAGTCGTTGGGCGGTTTGGCCGGTGGGCTGCCGAGCAGTATGGGCGCCGAGCGATAGTAAATGCGCTCGACCGTCACGACGGGCGAGACGCCTTGCTTGCCGGGGTAATACCCGTGGAACTCCCCGAATGGGCCTTCTTCTTTGATGTCCCCCGGATGGGCCCATCCTTCGAGCACGATCTCCGAGGCCGAAGGAAAGGGCAGGCCGGTGACTTGGCCGCGCACCACTTCCACCGGCTGGCCAAGGATGGCGCCGATGTAGTTGTACTCGCACATGCCGTAGGGAACTTCGATGCCTGAGATGGTGTATCCCAAGGGGTCGCAGCCGAGCACGATGGCAACCGGGAACGGCTTGCCCGCGGCCATGTGCTTGTCGTACTGGATGGCGCCGTGCTTGCCCGGGATCATGTCCAGCCCGACGTGGTTGCGATCGTGGATCATGACGCGATAGGTGCCGACGTTGACCCATTCCGAATCCAGGTCCCGGGTGACCACCATGCAGCCGGTACCGATGTACCGGCCACCGTCCTTCTCGTGCCAGAGCGGGGCGGGAAATGCGGATACGTCCACGGCTGCGCCCGACATGACATGTTCGAACACGGGTCCGGTCTCGGCCACGATCGGGTCGTACTCCGCGGCGCGCCCTTTCCAGGCGTTGGGACGGCCCCGCAGCTTGGCGACCAGCTCCTGGTGGCCGGCGACTTCGCCCAAGCGAAGGATGTTGGCGAGCCGGATAGCGTTCGATGTGCTGCACGTCAGTACCCGGTAGCCGGACGGGTAACCGGGAACGTCGTCGAACAGCAGCGCCTTTGGGTCCGGCTTCTTGACGTTGAGCTCGGAAATCGCGCCCAGTTCCAGATTCCAGTCGGCTCCCGAGACGCGCTTGAGCTCTTTCCTGGATTCGACGTCGGCGAGCCAACTCCTCAGGTCCAATCCGTTTGCCTTGGCTTTGGTCATCGTGTCTTTATCGTCGATCTTCCGTAGGGTCGGCGCGCGGCACTCAGGGTTCGATCTTGGCGCGTTCAATGACGTTGCGGACATTCTTCAGGTCGAATTCGATCCGCTGCTTGAATTCCGCGGGCGAGATGCCACCGACCGTCGCCCCGTTGTCTGCGAATCGCGCCACGACGGAGGGATCCGACAGCGTCTGGGCGACTTCGCGGTGCAGCTTCTCGATGATGGCGTCCGGCGTCCCTTTGGGCGCGAACATCCCCACCCAGTTCGACGCGTCCACGTTGGGTATGCCCGCGCTTTGGGCCGTCTTCCAGTCGGGGTGGTCGGACATGGTCTTGCGGGTCAGCAAACCAATCACGTTGACGCGGCCCGTCTTGACGTGGGGGAGTACCGCAGGTACGGCCACCACGCCCAGTGGTACCTCGCCGCCGGCAACGGCCGCCATGGCCGGGGCGCCGCCCTTGTACGGGACGTGCATGAGCTTGATTCCGGCTTCCAAGGCGAACCACTCGCCGGCGAGGTGGTTGTAGCTGCCCGCGCCTGGCGAGGAAAAGGCAAGCGCGTCCGGCTTGGCTTTGGCAGCCTTGACCACGTCGTCGAAGGTCTTGTAGGGGGTGGCGGAGTTGGCTACCAGGAGCAGCGGCGTGTCACTGACCAGCGTGATGGGCTTGAAATCACGCTCCAGGTCGTAAGGAACATGCTTGAACAGCGCTGGGTTGACCGAGAATTCGCCTGTGTGGGCCATCAGGAGCGTATAGCCGTCGGCCGGGGCTTGCGCCACGTTGGTGACCGCGATGAAGCCGTTGCCCCCGGGTTTGTTTTCCACGATGACGTTCCAGCCCAGGCGCTCCGTCAGCTTCTGGGCCAGGAGCCGGGCGGTTACGTCCACGACGCCGCCTGCGGCGAAGGGAACGACCATGCGTATCGGACGGCTGGGGTAGTCCTGTGCCTGGGCGGTGCCTGCCATGGCGATGAGCAGGGCTCCCGCCAAAGTCTCCTTCATTTTCATTCTTGTCTCCGCGAAGTGTGCCCGTTCGTGGGTGACCGGGCTTGTTCGAGTCCGGGGCATTGTGCCGAGCGCGGGAGCGGCTAGCCAAATGAAATGTTCTTATGGCACGTATGAGAAATTTTTTTGCCGCGCGGAGCGGGCCCCAAGGGGCGTCGTGCGCCGGCGGTTGGCCTGTGCCTCAGCCCGGACGTGCTGAAGCCGTCGTGCGGAAGCGGTGGTTCGTGGTGTGGGGAGCTAGGCCGCGAGCGTGGCGCGGTTGCCGCCGGCCGCCTTGGATCGGTACATGGCCTGGTCGGCGCGGGCATAGACCTCGGCAAAGCTCATGCCGGGGCGCAGCGGCGCCACGCCGGCGCTGATGGTGATGTGCAGCGGCTCGCCGCCCGTGGAGAAGTCGGTGGCCGCCACGCGCGCCACGAGTTCGCTGGCCAGGTGAAGGGCATCCTCCTGCGCGGAGGGCAGGAGCAGCGCCGCAAACTCTTCTCCTCCCATGCGTGCGACTTCGCCGCGGGGCGCGAGGCTGTTCCGCATCAACTGGGCCAGCGTCACGATCACATGGTCCCCGACCGGGTGTCCGTGGGTGTCGTTGATGTGCTTGAACGCATCGATGTCCACGAGCATTAATGCGTGCGGCTTGTCCGACATCAGGACGGATTCTGCGACCTCGATGAAGGCCCGTCGGTTGAGGAGCCCCGTGTGCGGGTCCAGCCGGTTCAGCTCGGCCAGATGGGCCTTCATCTGGTAGAGCTTGTAGTTGGCCATGGCCGAGGTGTAGACCACGATCGTGCCGAGCACGCCTGAGATGAAGGTAGTCTGCACGGCGGAACGGACGATCTGCTGCGGGGCGTAGATGAGGTTGAACCCAAGGTCGACCAAATCGGCCACGAGGATGATGACCAGCGTGACGGTGATGGTTCTTTGGATGACTTCGCGGCGGGAGGTGATTTCTCCGCGCACTCGCCATCGGTTGCGATGCGTACGGGTCGGCATGAAGTCGGGGACGAGGGCGGGAAGGGGT
>NZ_JADGHH010000328.1 GCF_019689535.1 Pigmentiphaga sp. | reverse complement strand
GTTGTTGGGCGGGTTGCGCCGGGGAGGGAGGGTTCATGAAGGCGAAGAAGACTGCAGCGCCGTTGGAGGCGAAGGAAATAGCTTAGCAGCATCAGATTGCACTGCACAAAACGCCCCGGCCCCTCGGCCCCGCGCCGGGATATCATGCGGTCAGCGCGAGATGTCTTGAGCGCGCTGCAGATTTCATGATTCGGGACTTATGCCATGAGCGACATCACCATCTATCACAATCCGGCATGCGGTACGTCACGCAAGGTTCTGGCCTTGCTCAGGGAGCGCGGCTACGAGCCGACCGTGATCGAATACATGAAAACGCCGCCCAGCCGCGACACCCTTAAGTCGCTCATCGCCGCAATGGGGATTCCGGTGCGGGAGGCGATGCGGGTGAAGGGCACGCCTTACGACGAACTTGGCCTGGGCGACCCCAAATGGAGCGATGACGAGCTGATCGATTTCATGATGCAGCATCCCATCTTGATCAACCGTCCCATCGTGGTGACGCCGCGTGGCACGCGGCTGTGCCGGCCGATGGAAACCGTGCTGGAAATCCTGCCGGAATAGCAGCCTGCGGTCTCGTGCGGCGCGCCGTCAGAGAAGGACGTCGCCGGTGACGCAATCGGCGACGTCGCCGCCTATCCAGATGTCTCCGTCCGCACGTTCGACGTAGACGCGCCCGGCGCGTCCCAGGGCCGTGCCCTGGCTGGACACATAGGACGCGGGCGCCAATCCGGCGCTGGTCAGCCACTGCGCGATGCCTGCGTTCAGGCTGCCGGTCACCGGGTCTTCGGGTACCCCCAGGCCGGGCGCGAAGGCCCGCACTTCGAATTGCGCTTCCGGGCCGTCGGTGGCCGGATCCCACGGCCCGACGACACCGACTTTGAGCTTGCCCAGCGCCGGAAAATCCGGCCGCAGCGAGAGCACTTGCGCGCGCGAGGCAAGCATGATGGCTAGCCAAGCCGGCCCATTGTCTACCCAGTTTGCGGCGACCACCGCTTCCGGTGCTATGCCCAGGCCCCGTACAGCCTGCGCGAGAACGGCAGGCTCGACCTCGCCGGAGCGCCGCAGCGGGGGGGCGGCGAAGGCGAGGCGGCCCGACCGGCGCCGGATCCTTACCAAGCCCACGCCGCATTGCTGAACGACGTCGGAGCTTACGGGGCGTCCTCCCGCCCGCAGCCACGCATGGCAACTGCCGAGGGTGGGGTGGCCGGCAAACGGCAGCTCTCCGGAAGGCGTAAATATGCGTACGCGATAGTCGGCCCCTGCGACGGTCGGGCGGAGTAGGAACGTGGTCTCGCTCAAGCCGGTCCAGCGCGCAAAGGCCGCCATTTTGTCTTCGGGGAGGTCATCTGCATCGTGGACCACCGCGAGCGGATTGCCGCGCAGCGGAACCGCGCTGAACACGTCTACTTGGCGGAAGGGGTAAGAGCGGGCCTGAGGGGGCATAAAGGGCGTGGGCGGTCAAACGTAAGTGGACAGGAGGATGCTGGTCTCGGTGCTGGTAATGCCCGGGATCAGCCTGATGCGCTCGAGGGCCCGATCGAAGTCCTCGATGTTCTGCGCACGCAGTTCGGCCAGGATGTCCCAGCGGCCGTTCGTCGTATGCAGCGCCTGGATTGCCGGCTCTCCGCGCAAAGCCTCCAGGACCCGCCGGGCAGTGTTGCCTCCTACGGCGATGCTCATCCAGGCGCGTATGCCTTTGGGCTCGACGCCAGGGCGCAAGCGCAAGGTATAGCCGACGATGACGCCTTCTTTTTCCAGGCGCGTGATCCGGTTCTGCACCGTGCCGCGCGAGACGCCGAGCTTGCGGGCCAGCAGGGAAGCGGGCGTGCGCGCATTGTCGCGCAGCAGGGCGATCAGGCGATGGTCGATTTCGTCCATGGCGATACCTGCAGGGCGGATGGCAAAACGATAGCAGAGTCTGTCGATTCGACATCCCTGCGCGCGGGATGTGCCGTTCTGCCGGCTCGCGTTTGGCGCGACGGACGAGCAGAATGGGCGTCATGACGGTTCGCAATGTGCGAAGGCAAGGAGCAAAGCGTGAATGCCACAGCCAAGTTCCTCATGGTCGATCCGGCCCACTATGAAGTTCGCTACCGCATCAACCCGTGGATGCAGCCCGAGCAGTGGATGCGCGATGCGCAAGGGTTGCGCGCGGCGGCGCGCAGGGCTTACGACGCGTTGCGATGCGCCCTGCGCGAGGCCGGCTGCGACGTCGTCGTCGCGGACGGCGCGCCGG
>NZ_JADGHH010000327.1 GCF_019689535.1 Pigmentiphaga sp. | reverse complement strand
GCACCCAATAGCGCTGGCCGGGTTCGCCGTCCCAGGCCAGGGTCAGGCGGTCACCATCCTGTTCCAGGGCAACGTTATTGCCGGCCGGCAGCCTGACGATGAAGCGCCGCGGATCGCCATAGGGCCCCATGTCCGGACTGCCGTCCTTGCCGCGCGCGACACTGGCCACCCGCCAGTAATACGTACCCGAAGCCAGGCCGGTGACCGTCCGCCCGGTCTGCGCCTGCAGAGTTTCGTCTAGGAGAAGATCGGCGAAGGCCTCGTCGCGGGCCAGTTGCACCCGGTAGCCGATCGCGTTCTCGCCTTCGGTCCACTCGAGCGTCACATCTTGCTGTTGTACCGTGCCGCCGTCGACGGGCGCGAGCGTCACCGGCGGTTCGGGGCGGGCCTTGAGCTTGATGGGCCAAGTAGCATGCCGCCCTTCTATGCCTTGCGCGTCGATCGCGCTGATCCGGACGACGTAATCGCCGTCGTCCAGGCCCGCAAAGCGCACCCTGGGCTGCGACGCGACGACGTTGCCCACGATTCGCTCGGGATCCCCGGCAGGCCAGATGAAGGCCCGATAGGAGACCGCGCCGCTTTGCGGTGCAAAGGCCAGGTCGATGATGGGACGCTCTTGCAAAGAGCGCACGCCGGACAAATCCGGCACGGGCAGCAAGGGAGCCAATGCGGGAGCCTGCATCCCGGCCGCCACGGCGCCGCCCGTGCCTGCTGCCACGCGCGCGCTCGAACCAGACTGCCGTGCGGTCAGCTCGACCTCGCCCTGGAGTACGTCGCTGGTAGCGGCCCCATCATTGCGCAGCGTGACGCCGAATTCCGTGCCGCGCACCCCCGCTGCCATCAGCGGCGTATCGACCCGGAACCGACTTCCCGTGGGCTGCTGCGCGGTCACGCGCGATTCCACCCGGCCCTTGTCCAGGCTCACCGTGGTCTCGCTGCGCTTCTTGACGAGGCTGTACCGCAGGCGCTCCAGGCGCAGCTCGGAATCCCCCGTCACGCGCACGATGGAGCCATCTGTCATTTCCAGCGTCGCGAATCCGCCGCTGTCAGTGATGACGGTGTCACCGTCGATCAGCCGCATGCCCGGTTCGAGCGCGCCTTCGGCGCCGCCTCGAACCTTGTAGCGCACCGTCCCAGAGACGTGCACCACCCGCGCGCCGCCGGGTTTCTTGCGCAACAGCGCATCGGGCACGACGATGGTCGAACCCAACTTCAACTGGCGCGGGTGCGGATTGCCGTTCGCCTGCGCCAAGGCTTTCCATTGAAGTGGATCTTCGAGATAAGCGTTCGCGAGGTCGTAAAGCGTGTCGCCGTTGCGCACGACGTGCCGGATGGGTTCTGCTTGCTGGGCCAGCGCAGGCGCCGCAGCACCCGCACACGCGGCTGCCAGTGCCCATGTGGTGAGCCGGACGCTGCATTGCACGGGAAGGAACATTTTCATGGGGAGGCGTCGTTGTTGGTGTTAGTGGGGGTTTCCGCTGAATCCAGCACCTCGAACCGGTAACCCAGTCCGTACACGGGGACGACCCGCACGCCGTTCTGCGGCCGCAGATCGAGCTTGCGGCGCAATTGCGACATGTGGGTGGTGACCGTGCGCGTATCGATGGCGCTGGTGCCCCACAGCTCCTCGAGAAGATGCTGGTGGGTCAACAAGCGGCCTGGATTGCGGAACAGGAACAGCGCGAGCTCATACTCCTTGGGCTTGAGGTCGACGACTTTGCCCCTTAGGCTGATCTCGCGGCGGTGTAAATCAAAAACGTAGTCCCCGAAGCCGGGTTGGACGGGACGGGTAGTTTCCGGATACGCGCGGCGCAGCAACGCCGTGACGCGTGCCTGGAGCTCCAAGGCCCGGATGGGCTTGGTCATGTAGTCGTCAGCACCGGCCTGAAGGCCCTCGACGACGTCTTGTTCATCGTCGCGGCTGGTGACGAAGAGCACGGGCAGGTGGCGAGGCAGGTTGCGTCGTATCCACCCCAGGATTTCCGGCCCCTCGACGTGCGGCACATGCCAGTCGAGCACGAACAAATCGTAGCTCTGCCTGTGCAACTCGCGCAGCATCAGCCTGCCGTCACCGTACACCTGGCACTGGTGCCCAGCCTGAAGCAGCGTCTTTTCGATGATCCTGGCATGCGCCGGATCGTCTTCCAATATGGCGATGCGCACCTGGCCCCCGGATTGATGCAAAGCCGACGTATATTACATTTTATAACGTAGCTCTTGCATCGCGCCCAGCGCACGGTCGCGCTGGGCGCCGCTCCCCCGGAGGCAGT
>NZ_JADGHH010000077.1 GCF_019689535.1 Pigmentiphaga sp. | reverse complement strand
GGGCGGTCCCCGGGAAAACCTGCGAGCGCAATCCAAATGGGTGTGGCGCCAATATCTGGGACCGGCGTGGGAATCTCCGCCCCCGGCCGCCGTGCCGTGCAAGGTCGACCCCGAAGGCATGCCTCCGGTCTGGCTGGGCGTCGGCGACGCCGATCCGCTGATCGAGGACTCGTTCCAGTTCGCGAGGCTCCTGCACGAGGCGAAGCGTCCCCACCGCCTGCACGTGTACCCGGGCATGCCGCACGGCTTCACCGTGTATACGCGGCAATCAGACATCGCCGGCAAGGCCATGGCGGATGCCGCCGACTTCGTCGACGCTGCGCTACAGCCGGCCTGACGGCGCGGAGCGGGCCGGCGGCCGAGCCGCGCCCGCACCCGCGAATCTCCTGCTTTCCGGTATGCTTGACGCCCTCAGAACAGGAGACATCCCATGTTCCGCAAATATATTGCCGTTGCCGCGCTGGCGATGGCTGCCGGCGGCGCACATGCGCAGGCCTACCCCTCCAAGCCCATCCATCTTCTGATCCCCTTTCCTCCCGGCGGCGGGACCGACATCCTCTCGCGCCTCATCGCCAACAAGCTCAATGAGAGCGAAAACTGGACCATCGTCGCCGAAAACCGCGCCGGCGCGGGTGGCACCATAGGCATCGCGGCTGCGGTGCGTGCTGCCCCCACCGGCTATGAAATGGTCATGGGCCAGAAGGACAACCTCGTGGTTGCGCCCTGGCTGTACAAGAGCGTGGCCTACGACCCGACGCGCGACCTCGTTGCCGTCGCGCACGTGGGCTACACCCCCATCGTCATCGTCACGCAGGCAGGGTCCCGCTTCAAGACGCTCGCTGACGTCGTGAACGCCGCCAAGGCTGCGCCCGGCTCGGTAACCTACGGCTCCCCCGGCAGCGGCACGACCATTCACCTGGCCGGAGAGATTTTCAAGGACGCCGCCAAGATCGACATCCGCCACATTCCCTACAAAGGCTCGAATGCGGCCATGATGGACGTGCTCGCCGGGAACGTGGACTTGATGGTGTCGTCCGTGCCGTCCGCCATGGCACAGATCAAGACCGGCAAGCTCAGGCCGCTGGCCGTCACCAGTGCCAAGCGCAGCACCTCGCTTCCCGACGTGCCGACCATCGCCGAGCTCGGCTATCCAGGCTTCGACGTGAGTACCTGGTACGGGCTTTTCATGCCTGCAGGATCGCCTCGTGACGCCGTCACCAAGGTCAACGCCGCGGTGAATAAACTCTTGGCCATGCCCGAGACGCGCGCGGCGATCCACGCCCAGGGCGCCGAGGCCCTGGCGATGTCGCCCGAGGAATTCGGCGAACTGCTCAAGACGGACTACCAGAAATGGAAAGGCATCGTGCAGGCGGCGGGCGTGACGGTCGAGTGACCGCCCACGCTGAAGTCGACTGAAACAGTTCCGCAAGCCCGGGACCGCACCTTGCCCAGCGAATACGGTCTACTAACCATGCCAGCCCGAGGCCGGTACAAGCCGGTCGACCGGCGGGCGTATCAGGAGATCGTCATGAAGTACCAACGTTTGCTGGCAAGTATGGTGTTGGGCGCATTCGTCGCTGTTTCCGGATCAGCCTTCGCCCACGACGGGCCGGGCCGAGGGGGTCCGAAAGGCCCCGGCGGCCATGGAGCCCCCATGAGCCACCACGGCGGCCCCGGCAAGCACAAGCCCCCGGGCCATAGGCCTCACGCCGTTCCTCCCGGCCATGTCCACGTCCACGTGCACACCGACCCGCACTATCGGCCCTGGGCAAAAGGCCAGCGTGTCCCGCTGCCGTACCGGGGCCCCCAGTATGTCGTGGTGGACTGGCGCGGCCACCACCTGCCGCCTCCGCCAAAGCACTACCACTGGATCAATGTCGGCGCGGACTATTTCCTGGTCGGCGTTGCCACGGGCATCGTCCTGCAGTCGATACTCGGCCGGTGAGCGGGTCCCGCCCGCACGGCCAGCCGGGCGAGGCCGCGCCTCGCCCTTTCACAGGGGTAGTCCCGCCACGGCATCCTCCACGTCCGCGCCGCGAGCCAGCACCGGTCAATGGTGGCGCAGATAGCCCTGGATGTCGTCGATGACGGGCAGTGCCGCAAGCGTCGCCAGCAATATGGCCAGCGGCACGGTGGACACAAAGCCGAAGTAGGAAAACGAAAGCGCGCCTGCCAGGCCGCCGACGAAGAACAACCCCACCATCGTGCCGAGTATGGCGAGCTTGCTGCGGTCGGCACGCACGAAGTGATCGCGACCGGCATCGGCCGAGACGTTCCAATAGAACAGCTTGCCGAGCTCGATGCCGATGTCGGTCACCATGCCCGTCACGTGGGTGGTGCGGATTTCCGCCCGGGACATCTTGGTGATGATGGCGTTTTGCAGCCCCATGATGTAGCAAAGCAGCATCACGGTAGCGGGAACGGCCAGCCATCGGAATTGCTCCAGGTTACCGCCCAACAGGCCAAAGCACAGCAGCAGCCCGGCTTCGAGCAGCAGTGGCAAGGCGAACTCGCTCGCCAGGTGAGAACGGCGTCCGAAATTGACCAGGACGGCGGAGGTCGCCGCCCCGAGCACAAAAAACAAGAGCGCCGCCAGCCCTTGCAGGAAAACGGCGATCGCGCCCAACGCCAGGTAATCGGCCATGGACGACAAGATGCCGGACATGTGCGAGGTGTACTGCTGTACGGCCAAGAAACCGCCGGCGTTGACGGCGCCGGCAACGAAAGCCAAGTAGTAGGCAAGATGGCGATTTGCCTGCGGGCTGCGCTCGACGGAGGTCAGCCTGCGTAGGTACAACAAGGGCATGATGCGGACCGGAAGAACTATGCTTGGGGCGGCTACCGCGGTGCCGCGCGGAAAACGCTAAAGCATAGATCTTTTTGCCCGCCTCCGCCGGGTCAATTGGTCGTCACCACCCGCAAATCGCCGTGGCGCTCGAGCACGGTCACCACCACTTCGCTGCCTGCACGGCGCAGCGCCACGTCCACCGTTTCATCGCCCAGCGACAGGCGGCGTAACACGACCTCGTCGAGGAATTCAGGCAATACCGGCCGCTCGAAGCGAATTTCGCGTGCGGCAGTATCGAAATCCAATCCTAGGCAGGACTGGATCAGCGACAACGGCGCGGCGGCCGCCCAGGCCTGGGGCGTGCAGGCCACCGGATAAAAGGTCGGGCTTTGGCTGACTCGCCGCGCGAAACCGCAAAAAAGCTCCGGCAGCCGGCGCAGGTCGATATAGGTGGATGCTGCGAACAGCCCCTCGAAAATGCGCGCGGCCTCCCTGCGAAAACCGTAGCGCGCCAACCCGGCGGCGAGCAGCGCATTGTCGTGCGGCCACACCGAACCATTGTGATAGCTCATCGGGTTGTAGCGCCGCTCGGTCGCCGCCACCGTGCGCACTCCCCAGCCCGAGAAGGAGTGTTCGGCCATGAGGGTCGCCGCGACGCTGGGCGCCCGTTCGGGGTAGGCAATGCCCGTCAGCAACGCATGGCCGGCGTTCGACGTGAGGACTCGACAGGGCCGCTTGTCGCCGTCCAGCGCCAGCACATACGTGCCCAAGGCCTCATCGAAGAACGCTTCGTCAAAGCGCGCCCGCAAGGCCTGCGCCTTGGCCGCCTGCTCGGCGGACACCTTGGGGCGGTCCAGCAGGCTCGCGATCCTGGCCGCAGCGCAACGCGCCCCGTAGACATAGGCCTGGACTTCGGCCAGGGCGATCGGCCCCTTGGCCAGCGAGCCATCGGCATGGAACACGGAATCGTGGCTGTCTTTCCAGCCCTGGTTGACCAGGCCATCGGAATTGCGCCGCCCATATTCGACGAAGCCGTCGCCGTCCCGGTCGCCGTACTCGTCCAGCCACTTGAGTGCGGCCTCGATATTGGGCCAGATGCTGCGGATCAGTTGGAGATCCGCCGTGCGAGCGAGGTAGGCCCCGGCCAGCATGACGAACAGCGGGGTGGCATCCACGCTCCCGTAATAGCGGCGGAACGGCACCTCGCCGAGCTCCGCCATTTCCCCATGCCGCACCTCATGCAAGATCTTGCCCGGTTCGGCATCTGCCTGGGGAAGGATGTCAGTGGCCTGGTTGGCGGCCAGGTAGCGCAGGACGCCGCGCGCGATGGCCGGATCGAACCACAAGGTCTCCCATGCCGTGATCAGCGCGTCGCGCCCGAACAGGGTGCTGAACCAGGGAACCCCTGCGTACGGATACGGGCCCTGCGGCGTATCCGTGATCAGCATGTAAAGATCGGACACGCTGCGACGAACGGCTTCATTGAAGATTTCGTTGGAAGTCACCACCGCCGCTGCGCGCGACGACGACGTGCGCAAGGCCCGGTGCGCCTCCCTCAGCGCGACGAAGAAGGCTCTCGGGGGCGGATCGGACGAAGGCGGCGAATCGCACCGCACTTCCATGAAGATGCGGCTCGTGGCGCCGGGTTTCAGCTCCAAGTCGAACGCGGCGCTCTCCTGCGTCAGCTGCGAGGGCCGGGGATAAAAGCGCAACGCCGTATGGCGATGCCGCTTGTCCAAGCCCACGTAGCCGAGCGTCACGCCGTCTTCCTGGAACACGGGCGGCTTGAGCGTGCCGCGCCGCTTCCGGCGTGTGCCGCGCACTTCGAACAAGTCGGCAAAGTCTGCGGCGAAGGCAATTTCCACCCTCACCTTGTGAGGCGCCGTGCTGTAATTGCGCACCATCAGGCGCTCGTAGCATGCGCCGTCCCAGAGAAACCGCGACCGGCGCACGTGAATGAGGTCGTGCTCCAGCACCAGGCGCCCTTCGCTGTCGCAAATGCCGATGTTGGTGAGGTCGCAGGTGAGGATGGCGTTGTCGTCGCGCAGCGTCGAGCTGAGAAGCATGGGACGCGTGCCATCCAGCGTCAGGTACAGATGCGAGAGGTAACGCGTGTCGCGGTGGTAAATGCCTTCCGGGCTGCCCGGCCCGGCCAGCGCGTCGCCGTTGTGGTCGAACACGGCGAAGGTTTCGCCGTGCTTGAGCGTGCGCGGGCGCCGCTCCTGCAACGACGCGCTGGCGGGAATGAAGAATTGGGCAACCGGCGTGGCCGGCCGGACTTCGGCCACCGACACGCGCACTTCTTCGCCGTTGGCTGGCCCACCCATTCTTCTCCTCCCCTTACGCCATCACGCGGAACTCTCCGTCATTGACACCCACTCGCGAGAGTGTGCGCGACTCGCGCCTGCTCTCCACGAGCCGGCGATAGATGGACACATAGTTTTCCGCCATGCGCTCTACCGTGAAGCGGCGCTCGAAGCATTCCCGCACTTGGGCGCGCGGCAACTGATCGATGCGCGCGACGGCCGCGACGGCCTCCTCCATCGATTCGACGATGAAGCCCGAAACGCCGTCTTCGATGATCTCCGGCACGGATCCGCTGCGGAAGGCCACCACCGGCGTGCCGCAGGCCATGGCTTCGATCATGACCAACCCGAACGGTTCCGGCCAATCGATGGGGAAGAGCAGCGCCGAAGCATTGCCGAGGAACTCGGCTTTTTCATGCTCGTTGATTTCGCCGATGAACTCCACGTTCGGGTGCTCGGCCACCATCGGCCCGATCACCTGCTCCCAGTAGGCCTGGTCCGCCTTATCCACCTTGGCCGCGATCTTGAGCGGCAGGCCGGCCGCCGCGGCGATCTGGATGGCGCGGTCGGGACGCTTCTCCGACGATATCCGGCCGAGGAAGGCGAGATATCCCTCCGGATTCGGACGGAATGGCAGCAGGTCCGACGGCAACCCGTGGTAGACGGTGCCAACCCAATTGACCGGCGGCATGGGCTTGCGCTGGTGGTCGGAGATGGACACCAGCGGGAACTGCGCGAAAGCCGTGTAGAAGGGCTTGAGGTCAGGCAGGTCCAGCCGCCCATGGAGCGTGGTCAACGTCCGGTCTGCAATGTCCCGGATCAACGGGAAATGCAGGATGTCGATGTGGAAGTGAAGGATATCGAACTCGTTGGCCAGGCGGCGGACCTGGTCCAGCATCATGACGTGGTAGGGAACGGGATCCCGCACGTCGGGATTCAACCGCAACGCCTGGTCGCAGCATGGCACCAAGGAGGCCGAGGTCACGGAGTCGCCGCTGGCGAACAGCGTCACCTGGTGGCCGCGGCGAACCAGCTCATCGGTCAAGTAGGCAACGACGCGTTCCGTCCCCCCGTACAGCCGGGGCGGACAGCGCTCCATTAGCGGAGCGATCTGGGCAATCTTCATTGGCAAATCCTCCTCGTACAGACGAAGCATTGGCAAACGAACTTGCGTCAGTCGGTTCCACTAAGAAACGTCGGAAATGATAGCGTAGACGGCACCACCTGCGCATGGACGCCGCCAGGCGCCCCCCGGGCCGCGTTGAATGCCTCAGGCGGAGCGGCCCTTGCCGGTTTTTTTCGGCGCCTCGCCGCGCGACGGTGCGCCCTTGCCCAGCAGCAAGTCCGCCCCGTTCATCCGCTCCATCGACGACAACGCGTCGGCATAAGAAAGAAAATGCCGCAGATAAGCCGGCGCGAGCCGTTGCATGAGTTGCAGGGACTGGTGCACAAGGTGGACGGAGTTGAGCGGCCCGGCGTTCTCCGGCACGTTTTGCATGGCTTGCCGAAGCTCGCTTCCTACGCGCAAGCCGGCCCAGAGGCTGCGGAAATACTCGGCTACGTCAGCGCCGCCCGACGCCTGGACGATCGCCGCACGCCCCGCTTCGAGCCGCGCCACGAGATCAGCCACGCCCGCCCGTTCCTGCTTCGCGGCGGCACCGGCGCCCCGTTCGCGCGCAGCGGCTTGGGCAACGGTCGTGCGAGCCTGCGCTTCGTACGCCTCGAGCAGTTGCGCCAGCTTATCCTCCAAGACCCGGCGCGCCTCGCCTGCACTCCCCAGCGCCCGCCGGCTCAAAGACGCGATGAAGTGAAAGCGCACCGGATCGCAACGATCCAGGCCTTGCTCGCGCAGGTGCGCCAGCCTGGCCTCGATGCCGGGAGGAACCGTATCACTCACGATTTTGGGCGCCCGCCTGGCGCGATGAACGTGGCATGGGAGCGATTTCCACCCGCCTGTTGCGCGAACGCCCTTCTTCATCGGTGTTCGGCGCAACGGGATGCTCGGAACCGAATGCGGCGGCGAACACCGATGAGGACGGTATGCCTTCTTCGATCAGCGCCCGAGTCACCGTCAGCGCACGCTGCGCCGACAACTCCCAATTGTCGGCGAAGCGGCGGTTACCTTCAGTGATCTGCAGGTCGTCGGTGAAACCGCTCACCATGATGATTTCATCGCCGGCTTCCAAATAGGCAGCCAGCGGTCCGGCCAAGCTCTTGAGCAGCTGGCGTCCCTCGGGTTGCAGGGCATCGGAGTTCAGCGCAAACAACACGCTGCCACGTATGCCTATGCGCCCGTCGGTCAACGTCACGCGGCCGGCAGCCAGCGGGCCTGCCAGCGCGTGCTCGAGGGCTTCGCGACGCTGCGTCTCTGCCTGGCGCTGCCGGACCTCTTCCTCCAGTTTGACCGAAAGCTCCAGCTGCGTGCCGACCACGCCCACCAAAATCAGTACAAAGGCGCCCAGCATCACCGTCATCAGGTCGCCGAAGACGGCCCAGGCAGGCGCAGCCGGCTCCAGCTCGGATTCGATCTCGTTCGCCATCACGACGCGTCGCCCGCCGGCGTCCGTTGCGCGTCGAGCAAGCGCAGTTCCTCGACGATTTGCTTCTGCGACATCATGCTGAGTTCGATGACGTCCTTGGCCTGCGCAACATAGTAGGCAAGCTGCTCATCGCTGCGGGCCATGGCTTGGCCCAGCGCCTCTTCGATGCGTTGCAGGTGATGCATGAGCTTGTCCGTGGACTCGCTGAAAAGCTTGACGGCATGATCCAAGGATTCGCCCAGGCTGGCCACTTCGGCCGCACTGCCCGTCACCTGCGCCGCGACCGACTCCAGCCTACCGGTTTCGCTGGCGACTTGTTCCGTGAAGCGCGCCCCCACGCGTTCGAGCATTTCCGCCGACGCGCCGACCAGCGCATCCACGGCGGCCCGCTGCTCGGTGCTGGCATGATTGACGGTGTCGAGCAAGCCCGCCACGGTTTGCAGGAGCCGTTCGCGCTCCTCTAGCATGGCATTGTCGCGTTCCATGCTGTCGGACAGCTTCTGGCGCAACTCGCCGATGACCTCGGCGGCGGCACGTGGCGCCTCGGAAGCAGCCTGCACGAGGCGCTCGATTTCCGCGATGGTCGCCCGGGCGGCGGCCTGCGTTTCCGCGGAGACCTGGCCGGCCGCCTGCGCCAACGCTTCGCAGACCTCCTGCTGCCGGAACGTGATCTTCTCCCCGGTTTCCAGCAGCTCGCGCTGCAGGGTACCCGAGAGGTTTTCCAGGGCCTGCGTCCAGGCGGCTTGCCGCGCCTCGTCGCGCGAAGCCAGTTCCGTCCGCAGCGTCTGGTGCGCCTGGCCAACGGATTCCAACAATCCCGCGGCGTGCCGCTCGAAGGCCCCTGCGGCGGCGGACAATACCTGCCCCGTTTCGTCCAGCAACTTCCCGCTGGCTTGCTGGTGACGCTCGAGCGCGCCATCCCAGGCGGCGGCCAGTCGCTGCGCCGCGGCGTCCAGCTGCCCCGCCACCCCGTCGACCAGCCCGGCGGCCCTTCGCTCGAAATGCTCGGCAAAGCCGTCGAGCGAGGCCTGCACGGCCCCTGCCAGCGCTTCGCCCGTGCGGCGATGCTCCTGCAGCGCCTCGTTCCACGCAGTGGAAACCGTCGCGGCCGTCGCATCCAGGCGACCGGCGAGCCCCTCTAGCAGTTCCGAGGCACGCCGCTCGTAGCCCTGTGCAAACCGATCGAACGAGGCGCCGATCTCTCCGGCCAGGGCGGCGCTGGCGCGCTCATGGCCCGCTAGCGAAGCGCCCCAGCGTTCGGACACGGCTGCGGTCATGCGCTCCAGGCGTGCCGAAATATCGTGCACCAGCTCGGTTGAGCGCTGATCGAAACTCGAGGCGAAGCCAGCCAGCGTCGACCCCAATTCACCCGCCAACGCCTGGCCGGCCAGCCGATGTTCGTCCAGGGCGGCGCGCCAAGCCTGGGTTACGGCGGTGGTACCGGCCTCCACGCGCTCCGACAAAGTATCTAGCTGCCGCTGCACGGCCTGGGCGACGGCCTCGCGTAGCTCCGCCGCCTCGCGCGCCAGGCCAGACATGGCGGTCTCGACCGCCGGCTGGATGGCGGCGCCCGCGCGCCGCGCGCCCTCTTCCAGGCTCTCCTTCACGCAGGCCTCGACGGACGCAGCCAGGCGCCGATACTCAGCGTCGACCTTCTCGTGAAAGCGCTCCTGCCCCACCGAGAGCCGTTCGCCCAGGGCCTCATGCTGCCGCGCCAGCGCCTCGGTCATGGCTTCCAAGCGGTCCAGCAGCGCCGGCATCAAGTCCGCCTGGCGCCGGAGCAATTGGTAGGACTCCTCGCGCTGGTGTGCCAGGGAATATGGGCGCAGGGTAGTGGCGATGCGCGTATCGAGCAGCTGGCCGGCCTGTAGCCGCTCGCGCCGGCACAGCGCGGCGAGCAGGCCCAGGGCCGCCGACGCCGCGACACCGGCGACGGAAGTGCCAAAAGCAAACCCCAACCCGCTGACAGGCGCCGCGAGCGAGGCGCGGATGGCCGCAATATCGGTGGCGTTCTCGAGCGCAACGCCGGTTCCCCGCAGCGTCGCCACCATCCCCAAGAACGTCCCGAGCATCCCCAGCAACACCAAGAGGCCCGCGAGATAAGGCGTCAATGCCGGCCCCGGCAGCGCCACCCTCCCCCCTTCGACGCGCAGGCGCACGGCATTGCGCAGGGAGGGATGCAGCCTGTCCAGGAATGCGGCGAGGCTGGGCGGTACGCTTTCGAGCTCTCCCGCCGCCCGCGCCAAAGAGGCCGTGGCACCCTGGAAGCGACGCAGTTCCAGGCCACCCGCCACGTAGAACCCTGCAATGAGCAGGATGATGGTCAGCGCCAGCGGGTTCGACCCAAGATAACCGAAGGCGACCCACGCGACCACCGCCAGGCCCGCCAGGAAAACGACAAAAGATAAGAATCTGCTCATCGAGGCTCGTCAGCTCACGCGAAGGGCCGCGAGCAGCCCTTCGACCGGTTGTAGTCGAAAGTCCAGTTCGGCGAGCAATACGCTCTCCATGTCCTTGCGGAACACGTCCAGCCATGCCGGGGCGGCAGCCTGCGCCCTGCGCCGCAGGCGTCCGAAATGCCCTTCCAGCAGCGACGGGACGGACGCGAGCAAGGTGCGCTCTTGTGCTCCCAGTACCCGCTCCATCACGGCATCCACCGCCGCCAACCTGGCCATTTCCGGGGAAATCGCGGCCAGCCGCGCCCGCAATCGCCCGCGCAGCGCGGCGATCGTCGTTTCCATCATCTGCTGCTTGGACGCGTAGCGCTGGCCGTAGCGGGAATAGTCCTCCTCGACCCCTGGATCGACGGCCGCCGCCGCGCCTCGCCGGGCATTGCCCCGCGGGGGGTGAAGCACCTTGTCCTGCATGATGGAGCGGGCCAGCTCGGCGCGGACCCGCGCGCACTCCTCCTCGGCCGTCTCGGCCGGCAGCGCGGCCGCAGCCGCCATCTTGGCGCCGCCGTTCAAGACCGCGGACAACGCGATCGCGTCGGTCCAGCCGAGCCAAAGGCTCAGGCGCTCGGCAAGCACCTGCCGGGGCTGCGGGACCGGAAGCTCTCCGAGGCGGGCGAGCAAGCGGACGAATGCCGGACCGCTGGCGCCCGTGGGCCGGGACATGTGCACCATGAAACCGGGTTGAAACAAAACCCCGGAGTTTACACGCCCGGACGAGGCGGTCCGGCGCAGGCAGCGTCTCCTACGGTGTACCAGCGGCGTTGCCGCAGGCTTCCCGGATGCTTTGTAACAACGCCCGGACGCTGTCAGGCAATTGCGCACCGCTGCGCGTGGTGATCCCTATCCGGCGCTGCAACCCGTCGAGCGGTACGGCCAACTTGCATAATTGCGCCGCTTCGACTTCGTATTGGAGCTGGTGGGTGGAAAGCACGGTAAGCATGCCCGCCGTGATCAGGAGGCCGCGCACCAGGGCGAGGTCTCCGGTCTCGACGGCCGGCACCGGCGCGGGCTCTCCGTGCGCCGCAAAAAAGGCGCTCAAGGATTCGCGCAGCGGCGTGCCGGGCCGGGAAAGCACCCAAGATTGCCCGCGCAAGTCCGCCAGCCCCAGGCGCTCGCGCCGCGCCAGCGGATGAGTCGTCGCCGCCATGACGCAGAGCTCTTCGGTGAACAACAGTTCGTGGTGCAGTGCCTGGTCGGTATCCGGACGCAGCGCGCCGATGATGAAATCCAGCTTACCGCTCAGCAGGTCGGCGCAGAGCTGTTCGTAAGGGCTCTCCCGGGCGTGTACGCGCAAGTCAGGATGCGCCGCGCGCAGCTTTGCGATGGCTTCAGGCAACAGGCGCGTGCGCGAGAGCGGCAGCGCGCCCACTGCGATCACCCCCGCCATGTTGCCGTCCAGGGCGGCCAAGTCCTGGGCGAGATAGCGCAGCTCCGCCAGTGCCCGGTCGAAACGCATCAGCCAACGCGCCCCCAAGCGCGTCGGCACCATGCCCTGCGGCGTCCGCAGGAACAATTTTTCGCGCAGGGCGGACTCGAGCCGGCCGATCGAGGCGCTGATGGCCGGCTGCGAGACGCCCAGGCGGCGTGCCACCGCGGGCATGTGCCCAGTCTCGCCCAACAGGGAGGCCACCGTCAGGCGGCGCTCGTCAAACAGGCTTTCGACCGCGGCCGCGGTCACCACGGCCCGGTCGTTGCGCGCCGCCTCGTCCAGGACAGAGGCTAGCTCTTCCTCGATCCTGCAATACCTGCCATAAGCCACCCTGCCCGCGGGCGTCGGCAACATCCCGCGGCCGCGGCGTTCGAACAAGGGGGTCCCCAGGCGTTGCTCGAGTTGCGCCACGGCCCGGCTCACGGCTGAAGGCGTACGCAATAGCGTATCGGAAGACGCACGAATCCCGCCGTCGCGCGCCACCGCGGCGACCACACGCAACTCGCGCAGGGTAATGGGAGCGCGGGGATGCACTCCGGACCATGCTTCCTCCATTTCCTCATGATAAACAAAATCGAACACTTGCTTCGTACAACTCAACCCGCCTGGCCGGGTGAGGGGCACAATCTTCCGACGCACCCGGAGCAAAAGATGGACGCCGCATAACAACGCTGCAACAAAGGAGACACTCCAGATGAATCGCTATCCGCATCGGCCACCGCGTCGCAAATTCCTCCAGCTCGCAGCCTCGGCCCCCCTCTTCGCAAGCCAGGCCAGGATCGCGGTGGCGGCCGGCTATCCCCAGCGGCCGTTGACCTTCGTCGTCCCGTTCGGCCCCGGTGGAAACGTAGACAGCGTAGGCAGATTGATGGCCGCGGCCATGGGCCCGGTCTTGGGGCAAACCATCGTCGTGGAAAACCGGGCGGGCGCCGGCGGCAGCGTGGGTGCCGCCCAAGTGGCGCAAGCCGCGCCCGATGGCTACGTGCTCATGGTGGGATCCAACGGTCCGCTCACGGTCAACCCCTTCGTACAGGCGAAGCTGGCGTACGACCCGCTCAAGGACTTTGCGCCCATCGCGTTGGTGGGCTCCGTGCCACACGTACTGCTCGCCAACAACGACCTTCCCGCCAAGACCGTGCAAGAGGCGGCGGAACTCTCCAAGAAGCGGTTCGTGGGCTGCGCGTCCTCAGGAATCGGCAGCGCCACCCACCTCACTCTGGCGCGCTTCAATGCCCAGACCGGCGCCCGGATAGAACACGTGCCTTTCCGGGGCGGCAATACCCTGGTTCCCGCCCTCATCGGCGGCGACGTGCAACTGGCGTCGATGGAGTTCTCGACCGCCCTCCCGCTGCACCAATCGGGACGCGCCCGCATCCTGGCCGTCGCCGGGGAGCGGCGCAGCCCGCTGGCGCCCGACGTGCCGACCTTCATCGAAAGCGGGGTGCCGGGGTTCACGGCCCAGAGCTACGTGGGGCTGCTCGCGCCGGCCCGCGTGCCGGCAGACGTGTTAAACAAACTGGAAGAGGCCGCGAACGCCGCGCTGGACGCCCGGGAACTGGCGGACAAGCTACGTAGCCTGGGCCTGGAGGTCGCCCCGAAGGAACACCGGCGCAGCGCTGGGTTCGCAGCTTTCCTGCAGGCGGAGTACGAACGCTCGGGGCAAGCCGCACGGATAGCGGGAATCCAACCCGAATGAACGGCCTGGACAGAGGCACCGCACCGCAGAGATCTTCTAGTCCAGCCTAGATTCATGTCATCAACGATACCGACGAGAGGAACACATGAGCATTACCCTGGGCATCATTGGATTCGGTGAAGTCGGCGGCATTTTCGGCCGCGGACTGCGCGGCAAGGAGGGCGTGGACGCGGTCTGCGCCTGGGACCTCAAATTTGCCGGCGACGGCGGTGCGGCAGCCCGCAAGGCGGCGGCCGACGACGGCATCGAACCCGTCGACGGGATGGCGGCACTGTGCGGGCGCGCGACGCTGTTGATCTCGGCAGTCACCGCCTCCAATACCTTGGCGGTGGCCGAAGAGGCGGCGCGCCACGTGCGCCCCGGCACCCTGTTTCTGGACCTGAACTCGGCCTCGCCGGGCACCAAGCAGAAAGCCGCCGCCGCGCTCGAGGCGGCCGGCGCGCACTACGTCGAAGCAGGCGTCATGACCTCGGTGCCGCCGTATGGCATCCGCGTCCCGATGCTGCTCGGCGGAGCGCGCGCGGAAAGCCTCGCGGCCACGCTGGCGGGCTGGGGCATGGACGCCAAGCCGGTCTCCACGGAACTGGGCATTGCGTCCGCCATCAAGATGAGCCGCAGCGTCATGATCAAGGGCCTGGAAGCATTGGTGATCGAAAGCTATGCCACGGCACGGCACTATGGCGTGGAGGAGTACGTCCTGCCCACCCTGCAGGAGACCTTTCCCCAGATCGACTGGGAAAAACAAGGCGCCTACTTCTTCAGCCGCGTGGTCAAGCACGGCAAGCGGCGCGCCGAAGAGATGCGCGAAGCCGCACAGACCGTACGCGAAGCCGGCTTCGAGCCGCTCATGGCCAGCGCCACCGCAGAAAAGCAGGATTGGGTGGCGCGCCTGGCCCGCGAGGGCGTGTTCGAAGGCATAGAGGCCAGCTCGCCGTGGCAGGAGTACGCCGACCGCTTGCTCAAGACCATCAAGAAATAAAACAAGCAAAGCGGCGCAAGAGGCGGGGAATGGGGCCCTGCCCCCTTCCCGTCACGGCATCAGCCCCCGCTGCCGCAATATCTGGCGCGCCAGTGCCAGTCGCGCGGCGCCGTCCTCCGGCTTGCGCATGTCCATGTTCAAGGCGAAGAAGTACACCTCTTGGCCCCGCTCCAGATAGCCCACGAACCAGCCGACCTGGTTCGGATCGTCTTCACCCAGCCGGGCCCAACCCGTCTTGCCGCTGAGCCGGTAAGCCTCCGACGCCTCGAGCACAATCGCATCTTTGACCACCTGCACGGACCGTCCGGAGGCATCGAGCTGCCCGCCGTAAAACCGCCACAGGAAGTCCACCTGCTCCAGCGCGGAAATGCGTAGCTCGCCACTCAACCAGAACTGGTCGATGCCGCCGCTGATGTTCCGGTTCCCGTAGCGGAAACGGTCCACATAGTCTTGCATGCGCCGGGCGCCGATCCGTCTCGCGAGCTCCTGGTAGAACCACACGACGGAGTTGGACATCGCCGTAGCCAGCGTATGGGACTGCGCCCAGGCCGGCGGCCACCAGCTTTGGCGGGGATCACGCTTGTCGTCCCAGTTCAGCGCGAAATCCCCGCCACTAGCCACGCCCGTTTCCAGCGCGATCAAGGCGTTCGGAATCTTGTACGTCGAGGCCGGCAGAAAGCCCCTCGCGGCGCGCGCCGCATCGTGGCACGCCAGCCCCCCCGTCCGCCCATCGAGCAATACGAACGCGCCCCGCGCGCCCGCCTGCCGGAAGGCTTCGGCCATGCGGGCGTCCTCCTGGCACTCCGAGGCCGCGGCCGGCCCCGCCATCAAGATCGCCACGCTGCAAAGTGCAGCGCGGCGCAGCAATGCATGCACAAACATGATCGGGCATTTCCTCCTTCTTGCGCCGGGTCGGCCACTTACCTCGTAGGCGACGAGATGAGCGATCAGATAGCCAGTCCCCTCCCGGATTGAATTATTGCAAATATCAAACGATAATGATAATAATTCTTATTATTGTCATGAAATGAGTCTTCCACCG
>NZ_JADGHH010000326.1 GCF_019689535.1 Pigmentiphaga sp. | reverse complement strand
GGTTCGGCGGGCGGGGCCAGGGGGACGTCGGGAGCAGGGGAGGCGGAGGACATCGTTCGCATGTAGGGCCGGAAAAAGGCCGGCAATCCTTCAATCGTAGCCGGTTCGCAGACGTTGCGAAAATCGCAACGTTTGACAAAATTACGTAACAAGAGAGCGCAAACCGCAGACGGTACGCCACGTTAGGATAGCTGTATGAACAAGCGCAAATCGTCGACTCTCGATCCGCTGGGCGCCGAGGCCGGGATGTACGTCCCGCCGCCCACGCTTGGCGACGTCCCGCCACCGCCGCGCAGCCTGCGCGTGGCGGCGCTGGTCACGATCGCGGTCGTGATCGTTGCGGGAACTGTCGCCGTCCATACCATTCCCGAGGCCAGGCGAACCTGGCAGCTCATTTCCCATCAAACCGAGAAGGCGCTGGCGCGCGTGCTCGGCAAGGCGGAACAGAAAACCACGGAGGTCGTGGGCGGCGTTCCGCCCCGCTGAAGCGCGGTGCCCGCATTTCCCGGCATTCGCCGAGATCCGTTAGAATTACGGGTTAGCCGGATTCAATGACTGGAGATCAACATGGCGGAAAAGAAACGCACGCGCCGCAACACCCTCGAGCGCCGCTGCCTGGGCAAGCCCTTCAAGCGTCTGTTCGTCGGGGCCCCCAAGAGCATCTTCAAGATGCTCGAAAGGGTCAAGCGCGCTTGATTGGGCGCTAGGTGCCGCGAAGAAAGCCACCCCCGGGTGGCTTTCTTTTTTCGAGGTGTCGCAAAAGGAAAAGGCATGCCTTGGCATGCCTTTTTTCCTGGACCCCGGCGTAGCCTGCGCCGAGATGCGTTCAGTGATGGGCGGGAACCAGGCCCTCGTTTTCGAAGGCGGGTGCGGCGGGCTTGGCGCCCGCCGAGTTCAGGGCCTTGTCCAGCATTCCCTTGTCCAGCGCGCCTTCCCAGCGGGCCACGACTACGCTGGCCACCGCGTTGCCGATCAGGTTGGTGAGCGCACGGCATTCCGACATGAAACGGTCGATGCCGAGGATGAGCGCCATGCCGGCCACGGGCACGGACGGCACCACTGACAGCGTGGCCGCGAGGGTGATGAAGCCGGCGCCGGTGATGCCCGCTGCACCCTTGGAGCTGAGCATGGCTACGGCCAGGAGCAGGAGCTGGTCGCCGAGGGGCAGCTGGATGTCCATTGCCTGCGCGATGAACAACGCTGCCAGCGTCATGTAGATGTTGGTGCCGTCCAGGTTGAATGAATAGCCGGTGGGAATGACCAGGCCCACGACCGGCTTGGCGCAACCCGCGCGCTCCATTTTTTCCATCAGGGTGGGCAGGGCCGCCTCGGACGAGCTGGTGCCGAGCACGAGCAGCAGTTCTTCGCGGATGTAGCGGATCAGCTTGAGGATGGAGAAGCCGTTGTACCGCGCAACTGCGCCCAGCACGATTAGCACGAACAGGATGGAGGTCAGGTAGAACGTCCCGACCAGCCATGCCAGGTTGGCGACGGAGCCGATTCCGTACTTGCCGATGGTAAAGGCCATGGCCCCGAACGCGCCAATGGGCGCCGCCTTCATCAGGATGGCGACCAACTTGAAGAAGGCCGACGAGATGGAGTGCAGGAAGTTCAGCACCGGCATGCCTTTGTCGCCGATGGCGCCGAGCGAGATGCCGAAAAGCACCGAGAAAAAGAGCACCTGCAGGATGTCGCCGCCGGCGAACGCGCTGACCACCGTGTTGGGGATGATGTTCATCAGGAAGCCGACCAGCGTCTGGTCGTGCGCCTTGGCGGAATAGCTGGCGACGGCTTTGGCGTCTAGCGTCGCGGGATCGATGTGCAGGCCTGTGCCGGGCTGGACGACGTTGGCCACGATCATCCCGATGCACAGCGCGAGCGTGGAGAAGACGAGGAAATAAATCATGGCCTTGCCGACGACGCGGCCGACGCGCTGTAGGTCGCGCATGCCGGCAATGCCGGTCGTGACGGTCAGGAAAATGACCGGGGCGATGATCATCTTGACGAGTTTGATGAATGCATCGCCCAGGGGCTTCATGGCTTCCCCGGCCTGGGGATAGAAGTGGCCCAGCAGGATGCCTACCGCAATGGCGAAGAGCACCTGAACGTAGAGGATTTGATAGAACTTTTTCTTGCGCACGGGCGTGGGCGCCGTGCTGGATACTTCGATCATTGGGACGTCCCCTTCCTGCGGCTTCACGTCTCCGGTTGAGAAGGAGACGGCGCCTCGTTTTCAACAATCTCCAAAGTTCGGGCGAACTTCGTTGAAGCCTTTCTTGCAATCCCCATGCCGGGCGAGGTGAGGAGGTCGTTTCTTCTAACCTATTGATTTAGTT
>NZ_JADGHH010000076.1 GCF_019689535.1 Pigmentiphaga sp. | reverse complement strand
TTGTTATGGGGGGGCGGGCGTGCGGGCCGGCCCACCCTCCGAAGGAGGCTAGCCGTTCAGGCTCAGTCGATCACGAAGTCCAGATACTCGGCGAAGCTGCCGGACCAGGTGGCACCGCCGGTCGACTGGATGGCCACGTTGCCTTGTTCCCCGGAGATGGAGAACACCGTGCTGATGTCTTCGCCGCTGGCCTTGGTCAGCATCTTGCCGGAGCTGAACCCCAGTTCGAAATCATCGATGACGATAGGCTCCTCAAGCTGGAGAGTGTAGGAGAAGTCGTCGCCCAGCTCGGGATCGCTGCCCGTGTTGGCGTAGGCCAGCTCGTTGATCGTATGGCGGATGGAGTCGCCGCTGTCGCTGCAGAGGCAGTGGAGGTCCATTTCGCCGCGGAACTCGGTGACGGTCTGGGTATAGCCTTTGCCGTCTTCCTCGAAGGAAACTTTGAGCGATTCCCCGCCCTCTTGGCTGGTGGCAACGCTGACGAGGAGCGTCTCCGTGTCGCCGTCCATTTTCGCGATGATGGCGGGCTCATCATCGGGGATGACAGTGGAGAAGCGGGCGCGCATGACTCCGTCGAACTGCGTATCGGTCGCATCGACCTCCTCGCCGTCGCCGATTTGCAAGGCGGAATAAGCCACCCGCGTACCGACGGACACGGTTTGTTCCGCGTTTTTTAAGGCTTTCAGGGCTTTGGACATGACGAAGCCTTCTTGGGCGGGCGC
Source organism: Pigmentiphaga sp. (assembly GCF_019689535.1). Taxonomy (GTDB): domain Bacteria; phylum Pseudomonadota; class Gammaproteobacteria; order Burkholderiales; family Burkholderiaceae_B; genus Pigmentiphaga. The sequence goes on along the minus strand of NZ_JADGHH010000076.1, from coordinate 14,573 downwards.
CGAGGCGACTTTGCCGAAGAGCTCCGGCACGTTGAACTCGGTGATGACGACCCGGACCCCACCATTGATGGTGACGATATCGTCTTCCTCGTCGTCGTCGAATATCGCGATGCCGAACCCTTCGAACTCTTGGCGGCATTGCTTGAAGGCGAACCGGACCTCGTCGCCCACCGCAATCCCTTCGTTGCCCGGGTCGACGGGCGTGTACCGGGCCTGGACGGATCCGCCGTGGTCGCACGGGAATTCATCCACCGATGGGCGGGGCGGCTCGTCTTCGCCGAGGGGAGAGTGGCGATATTCGGCGTACTCCAGCGCGAGGGATGACATGAGTACGGCAGGCGATTGAACGAGCAGGCCGGCGAACAGCGAATGGCTAGAGTATTGGTGAATTTGTTCCGAGGTCAGCTTCGGCGTCGGCTCCGGCTTGCTGCCGCTTCCTCCCCCCACAGGCCGTCAAGATAGCGGCGATTCCCAATCCACAAGCCAATTGCCACGTGCTTCTCATGTGTTTCCCCCATTCTTGAAATAATCGCAAGTAAGCGACCTGATGTTACAACTGTTTTTATTTGTAATCTAGCATCGAAGTCGACTAGAGGGAAGAGTATCGGCGTGGTTGGCGGCATTTCGCGACACCGGCCGCGACCTTGCCTTGACCGGCCGGTCTCTCGTGCCTAAAATTGAGCATGCTCAAAAATTAAGAACGCCTGCCATGGGGCAGGCCCGGGAGACCGAATGAAGATTTGCCGCTACGACGAAGGCCGGATCGGCCTGGTTGAAGGGGATCTCGTCTACGACGTGACCGCCGTGAAGGACCGTTTGCCCGCGCTGGCTTGGCCGGTGCCGCCGGGGGATTTGTTCATCGAACGCCTGGAGGAGCTGAAGCCCGCGATCCAGGCCGCCAAGGCGGGCGCGTCGTCCCGGCGCCTTTCCGAGGTCAGGCTGCTGAGTCCCGTCGCCACGCCGTCGAAGGTCATCGCTGCACCGCTGAACTACCACGCCCACGTGGATGAATCCCTGGCCGATGCCCAGATCCACAACAACGTGCACATCGCCCACTACGAGGGGTTCAAGAGCCCGGTCGCAAAGTTCGGGGTGTTCCTGAAGGCGGCGACTTCCGTGGTGGGTGCCGGCGAAGGCGTGAAGATCGCGTTCCCCGGCCGCCGCAACGACCACGAAGTGGAGCTGGCGGTGGTGATCGGGCGCCGCGCCAAGGACGTCGCGGCGGCCGATGCCATGTCCTACGTCGCGGGATATTGCATCGGCCTGGACATGACCGTCCGCGGCACCGAAGACCGCAGTTACCGCAAATCGGCGGACACCTATACGGTGCTGGGGCCCTACCTGGTGACGGCGGACGAGATCGCCGACCCGGGCAATCTCGATTTCTCCATCGAGGTGAACGGCGAGCCGCGGCAGCGCGCGAATACGCGCGATTTGATCACCGGCGTTGCGGAGCTGATCGAGGTGGCATCGCACGTCTATACGCTGTATCCCGGCGACGTCATCCTGACGGGCACGCCCGAGGGGGTGAATACCGTGAAGCCCGGCGACGTCATGCACGCCCGCATCCAAGGGCTGGGCGAAATGGACGTGGCCGTGCGCTAGGCGGCCGAGGGCAGGGGAGACACATGAACCATCCGAGCCAAATGCACGCGCCCGTCGCCGACAGGGCAGCCCGCGAAGCGTTCTACGCCCGCATCGGCGCGGATAACCTCGCGCCGCTGTGGGAGCAGCTACACAACCTCGTCACGCGCACGCCGCGCTCCGATTGCCAGCCGGCACACTGGTCGTACGCCAAGGTGCGGCCTTATCTGACCGAGGCCACCGAGCTGATTACCGCCGAGGAGGCCGAGCGCCGCGTCCTCATCCTCGAGAACCCCGGCCTGCGTGGCAAGGCGGCGATCACGACTTCGCTTTACGCCGGCCTGCAGGCCATCCTGCCGGGGGAGGTCGCGCGCGCGCATCGCCATAGCCAGGCCGCGCTGCGGCTGATCCTGGAGGGCGACGGGGCCTATACGTCGGTGGACGGCGAGAAGACCATCATGCGGCGCGGCGACTTCGTCACCACGCCGTCCTGGACCTGGCACGACCACGGCAACGAAAGCAATGGGCCCATGATCTGGCTGGACGGGCTGGACGTGCAATTGGTGGCCGCGCTGGACGCCAGCTTTGCGGAGTCCTCTCCGGCCGACCGGCAGGAGCTCAGGCGCCCGGTGGGCGACAGCCTGCTGCGCTACGGGAACGGCCTCGCCCCCGTGGACTGGACCCCGACCGCCAACCGGGCCTCGCCGCTGTTCTGCTATCCCTACGAGCGCACGCGCGCATCGCTGATGGGCATGCAAACCGCCGGCGCGCCCGACCCGCACCTCGGCTACAAGCTGCGCTACGTCGACCCCCTCACGGGCCGGTCCCCCATGCCGACCATGGGTGCGTTCGCACAGCTGCTGCCCAAAGGGTTCTCCACGGCGCCTTACCGGTGTTCGTCGGGCACGGTGTTCGCCGTGCTGGAAGGGCGGGTGGAGGTGATCTTGGACGACCGGACATTCGAGGCCGAGCCGAACGACGTTTTCGTCATTCCCAGCTGGGCAGCGCACCGGCTGGCGGCCCGCGAGGACGCGATCCTGTTCAGTTTTTCCGACCGGCCCGTGCAGGAAGTGCTGGGCCTGTGGCGCGAAAGCCGCGACTGACGCGCGCCGGCTCCGAGAGCCCGGCGCGGCGCCGTTCGCCTCGTCCCGCGCGGGCGGTTTCCGAATCCTTTCCAATACTAGAACCGAGTCATGCAACAGCATCCCGTCGTCATTTCCGGAGCCGGTCCCGTCGGCCTGGTCGCCGCCCTCTCGCTCGCACAGAAGGGGGTGGACGTCGTCATCCTCGAAAAAGAGGACCACATTCCCCAGGACCTGCGTGCCGGCACCTTTCACCCACCCACCGTGGAGATGCTCGACACGCTGGGCGTGGGCGAAACCTTGCGCAGCCGCGGGTTGCGGGTGCCTGAGTGGCAGGTGCGCGACCGCAAGGAAGGGCTGGTCGCGCAGTTCGACCTGAACCTCATCGCAGACCTGACGCCTTACCCGTTCCGGCTCCACGTCGAACAGCACAAGCTGTCCAGCATCGTGGCCGAGGCGCTGCGGGAACACAGCAATGCACGGGTACTCTTCTCGCACCAGTGCCTGGGTTATGAACAGGACGACGACGGGGTCACCGTGCGCGTCCAAGGCCCCGGCGGGACGGAAGAGATCCGCGCCAGCTATCTCATTGGCGCCGACGGCGCGCACAGCATCGTGCGCAAGACCATGGGGACGGAATTCGAGGGCTTCACCTGGCCCGAACGCTTCCTCGTCTGCGCCACCCGCTATGACCTGCGCGCAGAGGGCTATACGGGCAACGCCTACATCGCCGATCCTGACGAATGGGTCGCCATTTTCATCCAGCCGCACGACGGACCGCCCCCCATCTGGCGCATCGCGTTCCCCATCGGGCCGGAAATGGACGAAAACGAGGTGCTGTCGATGCCCTTCGTACAGAGCAAGGTCCAGGGCTTCCTGTCGCCGGAGCGCGAGTACGACATTCCGTACAAGAGCATTTACCGGGTCCACCAGCGCGTGGCCAAGGAGTTCCGCGACCGCCGGGTGTTCTTGGCCGGCGATGCCGCCCATGTGAACAATCCCCTGGGTGGGATGGGGCTGAACAGCGGCATCCACGACGCCATGAACCTGACGGAAAAGCTTGCGCAAGTCATGCTGCATGGTGCGCCGGACGACCTGCTGGACCGCTACCACCGGCAGCGCCATACGGTCAACGTGGAATACGTGCAGGCCATCACCATACGGAACAAGCGCCTCCTGGAGGAGCGGGATCCCAAGGTGCGCAAGCAGCGCCTGGACGAACTTCGTGCCACCGTGGCCGACCGGCAGGCGCACCGGCAGTTCCTCATCAATTCATCCATGATCGCCAGCGTGCGCCGGGCCAACGAAATCCAGTAGGCCGGGCGCCCAAATAGACATAACGAGAGAGGAGACCGCTATGCAAGATGCCGCACACCGTCCCGAGCGACGGACCTTCATCGCCGCCCTGGCCGCGGGCGCGCTGCTGCCGGGGCGCCTGCCCGCGGCCCAGGACACCCTGGGCCTGTCCGACAAGACCGTCCAGGTCATCGTTCCCTTCACACCGGGCACCACCCCCGACCTGTGCGCGCGGCTGTTCTCGCCCAAGCTGGCCGAGCAATCGGGCCGCACGTTCGTGGTGGAGAACAAGCCCGGGGCCTCCGGCATCATCGGCCTTGCCGCGGTGGCCAAGGCGCCGCCCGACGGCCATACCATCGCGTTCAGCACGAATACGGCGCTGACGCTGCCGCTGGTTTACGCATCGGTGCCGTTCGACGTCATCGAAAGCTTTACGCCGCTCGCAATGCTGGGTTCGACCAACTTCGCGTTGTGCGTACATCCCTCGCTCGGCGTGAACACCGCCAAGGAGTTCATCGATTACGTCAAGCGCCATCCCGGCACGGTCAACTACGGCTCGCCGGGCAAGGGAACCTTCCATCACTTGTGCATGGAAATGCTGGTGGCCCAGCTGGGGCTGAACATGGTGCACGTGCCGTACAAAGGGTCGGCGGGCGCTACCACCGACCTGCTGGCGGGCCATATCAAGGCGATGTTCCAGCCCATGCACGTGGCCGTGCCGCACCAGCAGGAAAAGCGCCTGGTCATCCTCGGGGCCTCGCGCCGCGAGCAGGATGCCGCCTATCCCGCCATCCCCCCGCTGGCCACGGTGGGCGTGCCGAACTACGACGCCGACGCCTGGTACGCCGTCTGGGGGCCGCGCGGCATGAGCCCCGATCTGGTCACGCGCTACAACGCCGCCTTCAACCGCCTGCTGGAGCACCCGGAGGTGCGGGCCACCATGCTCAAACAGGGCATGACGCCGCGGCCCATGAGCTCCCGGGAACTGGGGGATTTGTCCAAGGCGGAATACGCCAAGTGGGCCGAGGTCACCAAGGCCGCCAACATCCTGCCCGAGTAGGGTTGCCGGCGCAGGCTTGATACATCTTTCGCAAAAACGCAACAGCCCCGGTCCTTTCGGACCGGGGCTGTTTGCCTTGGGGCAGGCTGCCCCTTTAGCGGCGCTTGCCGACCTGGTCGCCGACGACGCCGCCTATCGCGGCGCCGCCCACGGTGCCCAGGATGCCGCCGTCAGAGATGGCAGCACCTGCCACGCCGCCCAGTCCGGCGCCGACGACCGCGCTCTTTTCGCGGCCGGACATGCTGTCCCAGGTGGAACACCCGGTTGCCGCGACCACGAGGGCGGCACCGATCATCAGTTGGGCAAATCGTTTCGCGTTCATGAGGTGACTCCCTGAATGTGTGAGGTATGCGGCGCGGCCAGCGCGCCGCGGCTTGGAATAACAGTGACAGAATCGCCCGGCGATGTCTGTGAACGAACTCGACAAGCATTACACAAAGTAACGTCGGGGATGCACCTCCGAAAAGCCTGGAGGGACTCGAATCTCGCCTCGATTAGGTTTATCCTGCAAGGACTGCGAACTCGGAGAAATTTCGGTGGACGCTGTTGCTACTGCGATGCCCTGGCGGCTAGAAGACATCGATCTGTCGCGCATCGACCCGAGCTTGGTCGAGTCGGACGAGGCGCTGTTTTTCCTGCTTTGCAGCGCTTCGTTCATCGAGAGTGGGTCGGACCTCTACACGCGCAACCTCATCGAATATTACCAGGACGACCCGGACGTGGCCGGCTGGCTAGGGTCGCGTTGGGAGCCGGAGGAATTACAGCACGGCCGCGCCTTGCGTGCGTACATCGAGCACGTCTGGCCCGACTTCGATTGGCAAAGCGCGTTCGACAGTTTTTTCAGCGAGTATTCCCAGCGCTGTACGCTGGAGGAGTTCGAGCCCACCAAGGCGCTGGAACTGGCGGCCCGCTGCGTGGTGGAAATGGGGACGGCGTCGTTGTACCGCAGCCTGGCCGCGTACGCGCCCGAGCCGGTGTTGCGCGAGATCACCACCCACATCCGGACGGACGAAGTCCGCCACTACAAATACTTCTACCTGTACTTCAATCGGTATAACGCCCAGGAAGGCAACGGCCGGATGAAGGTGCTGCGGGCGCTGGTGCGGCGGTTGCTGGAGATCCGCAACGACGATGCCGAGTGCTCCATCCGCCATGTGTTCAATCACCGGCATCCCGGGCAAGCCAACGACAAGGCCGCCATCGACCGCATCCATGCGGCGTGCCGGCGTTTGGTGCAGCGCAACGTGAGCCCGGACATGAGCGTGAAGATGTTCCTCAAGCCCCTCAACCTGCCCCCCCGCATACAGCACGGCCTGGAGGCCCCGCTGACGCGGATGGTGCACTACGCGCTGCGCTGAAGGCCGGCGGCGGGGCGGCCGATCGTCTCCGCGTAGCGGCCGCTCAGGTAGTTGAGGATTTCGTCCGCACGGCTGGCGGGCCAGTTCCAGATTTCCGTCCAGGGCAGGTGGGGGGCAATGCCGAAATCCCGCTTGAGCGCGGCCACGACGGCGCCTTGCGCTGCATAGCCGAACTGCCGCTCACGTGCCTTGCACAGCTCGTTCAAGGCCGATTCGATGCGGTGGCGCAGGCGGCTGTCGGCGCCTATGGTGCCTGGGGCGTCGTCGCCCGCGCCGCATTGGGTTGCGGCGCCATCGGAGAATACGGACTGGTTCACGGCATCGCTCCTCGGTGCGAGGGTCTGCGGAAGGGATCTGCGGTCCATTAGTTCCGGCCGCGGGGGCGGCGGGGCAGCCATTCTTCGGGCCGGACCACTTCTCCGGTCACCGGATGGATGTAGAGCTTGATCTTGGCGCCGTTCTTGTCGAAACCCTCGACTTCCCAGCAGCCGTCGTCGGGCTCGACTTCCCGCACCTCGTAGCCCAGTTCTTCCGCCTTGCGGATGGCCTGGTCAATGGGGATCCAACGCTCGCGGGGCACGTATTCGCATTTGTCGGCCGCGTAGGCAGCGGGGCTGGCGGCGGCAGTGGCGGCAAAGGCGATGATGAAGGCAGGCAACACGCGCATGGTGGTCCTCAGGATGATTCGTTGACGATGGCTCGAAGCATAGTCGCAGCTCGCCCCGTTTCCCTGACCGCCGATGTCAGCGTCTTATCAGGCAGCGCCTGTTAGTGTGCCTCCCATGTTTGCGACTTTCTTCCCCCGCCGCCCGCGGTTCGCGCCGCGCCTGGCCGCGCCCATGCTGGCGGCGGCGCTCGCCTGCCCGGCTATGTTGGCCCATGCGCGCGACGAATCGTGCAAGAACGACCAAGACTGCGCCCGGGCGGCGTTGGTGCAGGGGGAGATCCGGCCGTTGTCCCAAGTCTTGCGCGTCGTGCGCGAGCGGGTGCCGGGCGATATCATTGAGATCGAACTCGAGCGGGAAGACGGCATCTGGGTGTACGAAGTCAAGGTGCTGCCTTCGAGCGGACGCCGCAAGAAGCTGGAAATCGATGCCCGCACCCTGGAAATTCTCAAGATCAAATAGGTCATGCGCATTCTCGTAGTGGAAGACGAGCCCCGCATTGCGGCGGACATCCGGGCGGGGCTGGAGCGGGCGCATTACGCGGTGGATCATGCCGAAGACGGCGAGAGCGCCTGGTTTCGCGCCGGTACCGAGGAGTACGACGCCATCGTGCTGGATCTCGGGCTGCCCAAGCTCGACGGGCTCACCGTGCTGAAGCGGTTGCGCGCGGCCGACATCACCACGCCCATTCTCATCCTGACGGCGCGCGACGGCTGGCGCGACAAGGTCGAGGGCATCGACGCCGGGGCGGATGATTACCTAGCCAAGCCGTTCCAGATGGAAGAACTGCTCGCGCGCCTGCGGGCCATCATCCGGCGCGCGGCCGGCCAGTCCTCGGCGATCCTGCGTGCCGGCCCGGTGGAGGTCGATACGCGTACCCGCATGGTGACCGTCCATGGATCGGCCATGACGCTGTCTTCCTTGGAGTACCGGCTCCTGGCGTATTTCCTGCACCATCCCGGGCGGGTGTTGTCGCAGAGCGAACTCATTGAACACGTCTACGAAGCCGGAAGCGATCGCGACGTCAACGCCATCGAAGCGCTGGTGGCGCGCCTGCGTCGCAAATTGGGCGTGGATCTCATCGAGACGCGCCGCGGCCACGGTTACCTGATTCCCGACAGCACGCGATGAGCCGCCGGTCGCTGCTCGTCAGGCTGAGCTGCGCCGCGGCGTTAATGATCCTGCTCGCGCTGGCCGCGGGCGGGGTCGGACTGACGCTGATCTTCGACCGGCAGATGGAGCGTCGCGCCGTGGCCGAACTCGATCTGTATCTAAAGACGCTGGCCGGGCAGGTGCGCGTGGATGCGGGCGGCGTCCTCTCGCTCGAGGCCGCACCGTCTGATCCTCGGTTCGAACAGCCGTACAGCGGGCTGTACTGGCAAATCGACGGCCCGGACAACCAGCAATTGCGGTCACGGTCCCTGTGGGACACGGTCCTGCCCACGCTGGCGGCCGATCCCGCGCGGCCCGTCACCATTGGCAAGGTGGCCGGGCCTGAAGGCTCGCAGCTGCTTTCGGCGGAGCGGACCATCGCGCTCGATGACAGCGCTACCGGGGCCACGGTGCACTTATTGGTGGCCCTCGACCGGGCAGACCTGCAGGCCGAGCGCCGTACCTTCCTGAGCCTGCTGGTTCCTTCGCTGGCCGGGCTCGGGCTGCTGCTCATCCTCGCGATGGCCGGCTTCATTCACCTCGCCCTGCGTCCGTTCCGCGATTTGCGCGCCCACCTGCAGGCGGTGCGCAGCGGGCGCACCCGGGAGCTGCCGCGGGATGTGCCGGATGAGGTCCAACCGGTCGTGGACGAGCTGAACCGGATGATCGCGTTCCATGATGCCTCGCTCGAACGCGCACAAACGCAGGCCGGGGACCTCGCGCACGGCCTCAAGACGCCGCTCGCGGTCATGGGCGCCGCCGCGCGGCGGGCCCGCGCGGAGGGCAGGGACGCCCTGGCGGACGACATCGAAGAACAGGTCAACGCCATGCGTCGCCAGGTGGACCGGACGCTAGCGCGGGCCCGAGCGGGCATGGCGGCGGCCTTGGGGAATCGCTCCACCGTGGTGGCCGACGCCGTGCGCAAGACCTTGCGCGCCATCCAGACGCTGCCGGGGGCGCAGGCGCTCGATTGGGAAGAAGACGTCGCGCCTGACCTGCGTTTCGCCGGAGACGAGGGCGACCTGACGGAGCTGCTCGGCAACCTGCTCGACAACGCGCGCAAATGGGCTCGCGGACACGTGCGCGTGACGGCCCGGGAGTCAAGCCGTGCCGCGTGGATGTTGACCATCGAGGACGACGGCCCGGGCTTGCCCGAAGACGAGGCGGTGCGCATCGAGCGCGGAAGGCGCTGGGACGAATCCCGTCCCGGAACCGGCTTCGGCCTGGCGATCGCGCGCGACCTAGTCGAAGCCTATCGGGGAACCATCGGTTTTTCCCGCGCTCCGGAGCTGGGCGGGCTAAGGGTTTGCATCACCTTGCCGCGCCCGGCCGGCGGCGCCTAGCGGGCGCCTCCAGGGCGGCATGCCGCCGGCGCCAGGGCAAGGGGGCTCAGGTTGCCGACGGCATTTCGATCTTGACTTCCAGCACTTCTAGCGTGTCCTGGCGCTCCAGGTGCACCTTGATGTCGTCCGGATTGATCTTGACGTACTTGGAGATGACGGCCACGAGCTCTTTCTGCAGCTGGGGCAGATAGTCGGACGAACTCGAGGAGGCCGACCGTTCGTGGGCGAGGATGATTTGCAGCCGTTCCTTGGCGACACCGGCGGAGGACGGCTTTTTTTGTCCGAGGAAAAACGAAAGCAAGGACATCGATTATTTCCCTCCGAACAAACGCTTCAACAGGCCGGGCTTTTCATAGTCGATGAACCGCAGCGGCTTGTCCTGGCCCAGATAGCGGTCGACCACGTCCTGATACGCTTCGGCCACCGGCGTGCCTTTCAGGTGAATGGCGGGCAGGCCTTGGTTCGAGGCTTGCAGCACATCCTCGGATTCGGGAATGACGCCGATCAGCTTGATGCGCAGGATGTCTTCGACGTCCTTGAGCGAGAGCATCTCGCCTTCTGCCACGCGCTTGGCGTTGTAGCGGGTGAGCAGCAGGTGTTCCTTGACCGGCTCTTCGCCGTTGACGGCCCGCCGCGACTTTGCCGAGAGTATGCCCAGGATGCGGTCGGAGTCCCGTACCGAGGAGACCTCGGGGTTGGTGACGACCAATGCGTCGTCCGCGAAATAGGCGGCCATCAGCGCACCGGACTCGATGCCCGCCGGCGAGTCGCAGACGATGTACTCGAAGTCCATCTCCTTGAGGCCCTCCATGACTTTTTCCACGCCTTCCTGCGTCAGGGCGTCTTTGTCGCGCGTCTGTGAAGCAGGCAGGATGTAGAGGTTCTCGAGCTGCTTGTCGCGGATCAGGGCCTGGTTGAGCGTGGCTTCGCCTTGGATCACGTTGATCAGGTCGTACACCACGCGTCGTTCGCATCCCATGATGAGGTCGAGATTGCGCAGGCCCACGTCGAAATCGATCACGGCGGTCTTGTGTCCGCGCATGGCCAAGCCCGACGAAAAGCTCGCGCTGGTGGTGGTTTTTCCGACGCCGCCTTTGCCTGAAGTCACGACAACGATACGTGCCATGGAGAGTGGATCCTTAACGAGTTAAATGGGCAACGGTTCGACCAGCAGTTTCTCGCCTTCGAGGCGGATCAACGCCGGTTTGTCCTGGATTTCGGGCAGAGCCGTGGTCATCGGGCGGTAGACGCCCGCGATGGCGACCAGCTCCGCCTGGAATTGGGTGGTGTAGATGCGCGCCTTGGTGTCGCCGCGCGCGCCGGCCATGGCTTTGCCCCGCAGCGGACCATAGACGTGAATGTTGCCATCGGCGATCACTTCGGCGCCATGGCTTACCACGCCGAGGACGATGAGATCCGCGTGCCGGGCGTAGACGCGCTGCCCGGATCGCAGCGGCTTTTCGATCACCAAGGTCGGGACCGCTTGCGGCGGCGCCGGCCGCTGTTCGGCCACCGTTTCCATCACGACTTCGGCCGCGGGCGGTGGCGAGGCCGGCGCTTGCGCCGAGGCTGGCGCTTCGCTTTTCGTCGTTGCGGTCTCGGTCGGTTCGACGGCCGGTGAGCGCGTCGGCGCGGCGGGCAGCGACAGCAGCGTCAGCCCCGCCTGCCTGGCCGACTCGGCTAGGTCCTCCGGTGCCATGATGCCTATGGCGGGCAGGTTGTGCCGCCTGAGCGCGTCGACCAGCTGCGTCCAGTCGAGCGGCGCGGTCAGGCGCGATGCGTCGATGACCACCGGCTCGTCTTCGAAAAAGCCGGCGGCTTCCTCCATGCGCTGATCGAGCGCGGCCAGGACGGCCTGGAGGTCGGAGGTGTGCAGCACCACGCGGATGGCGTAGAGCGAGGTGCTCTTGATGTCGAGTACGGGACTGGCTTCCATGGGCGGCGCCGCAAGGCGCAATTGCGCAAAGTCCAGATTCTACCGGGACAAGCGGGAGGATGGGTTAGAGGTTGTGTCCGCGGGGGCACCCCCGCGGGTTTACTTGCCCCAGGAGTCCCGCAGGGTCGTCGTGCGGTTGAACACCGGCGCCAGGGTGGAGGAGATTTCCCGGTCGGCCACGAAATAGCCGAAGCGCTCGAACTGATACGAGGTGCCGGGCGTGCCGTCCGTGCCCGGTTCGAGGTAGCCCTGGACGATTTCGATCGAATTGGGGTTCAGGTGCTCGATGAAGTCCTTGCCGCCTGCGCCGGGGTTGGGGTCGGTGAACAGGCGGTCGTAGAGGCGGATCTCGGCGGGTACGGCCGTTGGCGCGTACAGCCACGTGATGTTGCCCTTGACCTTGACGCTGTCGGCACCCGGGGTGCCGCTGCGGGTGTCGGGCAGGTATTCGGCGTGGACTTCCACGACTTTGCCGGACTCGTCCTTGACGCAGCCCGTGCATTTGACGACGTAGCCGTACTTCAGCCGGACCATGTTGCCCGGGAACAGCCGGAAGAATCCCTTGGGCGGCGTCTCGGCGAAGTCTTCCTGCTCGATCCAGAGTTCGCGCCCAAAGGGGAACGTGCGCCGGCCCATCTCCGGATGGTGGGGATGGCGCGGTGCCGAGCATTCTTCGCTCTGCCCTTCGGGATAGTTGGTGATGACCAGCTTGAGCGGCCGCAGGACGGCGACGGTGCGCGGCGCCTTGGGATCGAGGTCATCGCGCAGCGCTTGTTCCAGTAGCGAGTAATCGATGACCGACTCGGACTTTGAGGCGCCGGTGCGTTCGCACAGTAGGCGGATCGACTCCGGGGTGTAGCCGCGGCGCCGCAGGCCCAAGATGGTGGGCATGCGGGGGTCGTCCCAGCCGGTGACGTGGCCCTCGTTGACCAGCTGCGCCAGCTTGCGCTTGCTGGTGATCACGTAGCTCAGGTTCAGGCGCGCGAACTCATGCTGGCGTGGCAGCGGATCCGCGAGCAGGCCGAGGTCGCGCAGGCGGCCGAGCAGCCAGTCGTAGAAGGGTCGCTGGTCTTCGAATTCCAGCGTACAGATGCTGTGCGTGATGCCCTCGAGCGCATCTTCGATGGGATGCGCATAGGTGTACATCGGGTAGATGCACCATTTGTCGCCCGTGCGGTGGTGCTTGGCGTGACGAATCCGATAGAGGACCGGGTCGCGCAGGTTGATGTTGGGCGAGGCCATGTCGATGCGGGCCCGCAGCGCCATCGCGCCGTCCGGATGCTTGCCGTCGCGCATTTCGCGCAGGCGCGCGAGGGATTCCTCGCGGGGCCGGGAACGCCAGGGCGAATCCTTTCCCGGCTCCGTGAGGGTGCCGCGCATGGCGCGGATTTCCTCCGGGCTTTGCTCGTCCACGTAGGCATCGCCCGCCATGACGAGCGCTTCGGCGGCTTCATACATGAAGTCGAAGTAGTCGCTCGCATGGTAGTAATGCTCGGTGCCGAAACCCGTCCAGTCATAGCCCAACCAACGGACGGCGTCGACGATGGCGTCGACGTAGCGTTGTTCTTCTTTCTCGGGGTTGGTGTCGTCCAGGCGCAAATGGCAGACACCGCCGTAGTCGCGGGCCAGCCCGAAGTTCAGGCTGATGGCCTTGGCGTGGCCGATGTGCAGGTAGCCGTTCGGCTCCGGCGGAAAGCGCGTGCGTATGCGCGCCGGGTCCAGCGGCGCTTCGGCGTGCGTCGCTGCCGGCCCGGGTTTGCCGGCCCAGCGCTTCCCGGCATAGCGTCCGGCGGCGAGGTCCGCTTCGACGATGTTGCGCAGAAAGTTGGTGGCCGGAGCTGCGGCGGGTTTATTGGGTGTGGTCATCGTTTTATGGGTGGACGAGTAGTCCTTTATTCGATTTTGCCATAATTAGGGTTCCCCCTTACGGCCCAAGGGCCTGCCGCGGGGTCAGTTCTTGGCAAGAGGCAGCCTGACGTCGACCTTCAGGCCCCCGTGCGCGGCTTGCTCCAGGGCGATGCTGCCGCCATGGGCGCGCGCGATGGCCTCCACGAGTGCCAATCCCAACCCGACATTGCCGGTCCGGCTGCGCGCCGCATCCAGGCGCGAGAACGGCTGGAGCGCTTCGGCGCGCCGCTCGGGCGGGATGCCCTGGCCGTGGTCCGTCACGCTGAGCAAGGCGTGGCCATCGAGCGCGGCGAGCGCGACGTGTATGGGCGGGGCGCCGTGCTGGAGGGCGTTGTGTATGAGGTTGTCCACCAACCGGCCCAGGGCGACGGCGTCGCCCGCCACCGTTACGTCTTCTTGTAGCGAGGTCAGTTCCACCTCGCAGCCCGTGCCCTTCCAGGTATGCAGGCGTTCGCGCAGCCACGCGCCCAGGTCGAGGGGCGCGAAGTGGTAGGTGGCCGGATCGGTGCCTCGCACGAAGCTGATGAACTGGTCGACGATGTGCTGCATGTCTTCGGCGTCCTGCCGCAGCCCCTCCTTGACGGACGGGTCGTCCAGCATTTCGGTGCGCAGCCGCATCCGCGACAGCGGCCCCTTGAGATCGTGGGGCAGGCCGGCAAGCAGGGTGCGGCGCACGCGGTCCGACTCCTGCAGCGCGTCCAGCATCGCGTTGAAGCGTTCGCCGAGCACCCGCGTCTCGTGCGGGCCGGAGGGTTCGACCCGCTCCGGCGCGCCGGAGGCAAGTCGGTCGGCGGCGTGGGCGAGCGAAGTAATGGGGCGGGTGATGTGCCAGGAGAACCAGGCGGCCAGCAATAGGATCGCCCCGAGTCCCCCCAGCCACATGACGACCAGGGGCGTGCGGACCGGAGGATTGATGCGCTCCAGGGATATCACCAGCCATGAGCGCATCACCGGCTCGTCGTCGTTGCCGACAGCCGGGTTGAGGGAAATGAACAGGGCTGGTTCGGGCCCGCGGGAGAGGGCCACCCGCGTGCCGTCCGCCAATTGTTCGTTCAGCCGGCGGATCAGCCCGCGCAGCGCGGGCCGGGGATCGTCGTCGGCCCATCGCGGCGCCTCGCGCGGGCCGCGGCGCTCGGGGGTGAAGCGGAATTCCCCGGGCTGGAAGTCCGGGGGCATGCGTCCCCAGGAC
>NZ_JADGHH010000325.1 GCF_019689535.1 Pigmentiphaga sp. | reverse complement strand
TCATGCTTCAATCCAAAAAACTGACTCGATTCTCTGCCCGGCGGCGCGGCGCACCGGCCCGCCGGCCGCCGCGCCCACAAGGGCCCATTAACGTGCGGTGCCCCGGAGCTCGGGAACGTCCAGCCACGGATGCGCGGCCAGGCGTTTCTCTTCGAAGGCCTTGATCTTGTCTGCGTGGCGCAGGGTCAGGCCGATTTCGTCCAGTCCGTTCAACATGCAGTATTTGCGGAAGTTGTCGATGCGGAAGGAGAACTCGCGCCCCGACGGCGTCACCACCACCTGGCGCTCGAGATCGATGGTGAGCTTGTAGCCTTCCTGGGCCTCGACCTCGCTGAACAGGAGATCGACCTCTTCTTCGGACAGCACGACGGGCAGCAGGCCGTTCTTGAAGCAGTTGTTGAAGAAGATGTCGGCAAACGACGGCGCGATTACCGCGCGAAAGCCGTATTGCTCCAGCGCCCACGGGGCATGCTCGCGGCTGGAGCCGCAACCGAAGTTCTTGCGCGCCAGCAGGATGGAAGCACCTTGGTAGCGGGGCTTGTTCAGCACGAATTCCGGGTTCAGCGGGCGCTTGCTGTTGTCCATGCCCGGCTGCCCTTCGTCCAAGTAACGCCAGGCGTCGAAAAGATTGGGGCCGAAACCGGTGCGATGGATGGACTTCAGGAACTGCTTGGGAATGATCTGGTCCGTATCGACGTTCTCGCGGTCCAGCGGTGCCACCAGGCCCTCATGAGTGGTAAATGCTTGCATGATGTTCTACCTCAGTTGACCTTGCGGACGTCGACGAAATGGCCTGCGACCGCTGCCGCGGCCGCCATCGCGGGGCTGACCAGGTGCGTGCGGCCGCCCGCACCCTGCCGGCCTTCGAAATTACGGTTCGAGGTGGACGCGCAACGCTCGCCCGGCTCCAGCCGGTCGTCGTTCATGGCCAGGCACATGGAGCAGCCCGGATCCCGCCACTCGAAACCGGCTTCGATGAAGACCTTGTCCAGGCCCTCTTGCTCGGCCTGGGCCTTGACCAAGCCAGATCCCGGAACGGCCAGGGCCAGCTTGACGTTGGGCGCGATGCGCTTGCCGCGCAGCACTGCGGCGGCGGCGCGGAAGTCCTCGATGCGCGAGTTCGTGCACGAGCCGATGAACACCTTGTCGATCTTGATGTCGGTGATCGGCATGTTCGGGGTCAGACCCATGTATTCGAACGCGCGTTCCATGCCCGCGCGGCGCGTTTCGTCCTGCTCCTGCGCCGGGTCGGGCAGGCGGGCGCTCACCGGCAGCACCATTTCGGGAGAAGTGCCCCAGGTCACCTGCGGCTCGATCTCAGAGGCATCGATCTCGACCACGCGGTCGAAATGCGCACCCTCGTCGGAATGCAGCGTCTTCCAATACGCGACGGCCTTGTCCCAGGCCTCGCCCTTGGGCGCATAAGGACGGCCGCGGAAGTATTCGATGGTTTTCTCGTCCACCGCCACCAGCCCGACGCGCGCACCCGCCTCGATGGCCATGTTGCAAATCGTCATGCGGCCCTCGATGGAGAGGTCGCGGATGGTGCTGCCCGCGAACTCGATGGCGTGCCCCGTGCCCCCGGCCGTGCCGATCTTTCCGATCACGTGCAGCACGAGGTCCTTGGCCGTGCAGCCAGCGGGCAGCTTGCCCTCGACACGCACCATCATGTTCTTGTTCTTCTTGGCGAGCAGCGTCTGCGTGGCCAATGCATGCTCGACCTCGGAGGTGCCGATGCCGAAGGCCATGGCGGCCACGGCGCCGTGGGTACTGGTGTGCGAGTCCCCGCAGACCACGGTCATGCCGGGCAGCGTGGCGCCCTGCTCCGGCCCGATCACGTGCACGATGCCCTGCCGGCGATCGCCCATGTCGAACTCGACGATGCCGAAGTCGCGGCAGTTGGCATCCAGCGTGGTGACCTGCAGCCGGGAAATCGGGTCGGCGATGCCTTGGTCACGGTTGTGCGTCGGCACGTTGTGGTCGGCCACGGCGAGGTTGGCGCTGATGCGCCAGACCTTGCGGCCGGCTAGCTTCAGACCCTCGAACGCCTGCGGGCTGGTGACTTCGTGCACCAGGTGGCGATCGATGTAGATCAGACAGGTACCATCTTCTTCCTGATGGACGACGTGGGCGTCCCACAACTTGTCGTAAAGAGTCTGAGGCATGAGTTTCCGGCCAAAAAATTGAACGGGCTCATACTGCCGCTCGGGGCGGTGCCTCGAGGCGCCGCCCTGGCGCGAGGACCGGCCTCGACAAAACCCGCTCAGGGTATAGGGAACTCTTGATTATATATGAACCCCCCTGGGCGCCGGCCACGGGCGCCCAGGGGATCCCGGGAGGCGAAAGCTGCCAGGCGTCACCG
>NZ_JADGHH010000324.1 GCF_019689535.1 Pigmentiphaga sp. | reverse complement strand
CCCGGTGCCCATTTTTTTTATGCCCAGGCCCACCGGCGCAGGTGGGGGGGGGTCGCTCGGGCGGTTTGCTCTTCTAACGACTGCAGGGGTTTTGTCTCCTCCACTGCATAACGATATTCTGCTCCTGCAATTTACCGCTGACACTAGGTATTGACCCTATTATGGTGCGGTGCGCACCATGCCATCGACGCGGGCGCGCACCAACACGGTGCATCCAATCACAGCGCCTTGCCGAGCTGCTCCAGGATGGCCGGGTTTTCCAAGGTGGAGACGTCCTGCGTGATGGCCTCCCCCTTGGCGACCACGCGCAGCAACCGGCGCATGATCTTGCCGGAGCGGGTCTTGGGCAGGTTGTCGCCAAAACGGATTTCCTTGGGCTTGGCGATGGGGCCGATTTCCTTGGCCACCCAGTTTCGCAACTCTTTGGCGATTTCGGCGGCCTCTGCATCGTCTGGACGGGCACGCTTCAAGACGACGAATGCCACGACGGCCTCGCCGGTGACATCGTCCGGGCGCCCCACGACGGCGGCCTCCGCGACCAAGGGATGGGCCACCAGCGCCGACTCGACCTCCATGGTGCCGAGGCGATGGCCGGAGACGTTCAGCACGTCATCGATGCGTCCCATGATCCAGAAATAGCCATCGGCGTCGCGGTTGGCGCCGTCCCCCGCCAGGTAGTACTTGCCCCCCAGTTCTTCGGGGTAGTAGCTCTTCTTGAAGCGCTCGGGATCGCCCCAGATGGTCCGGATCATGGCGGGCCAGGGACGCTTGACCACCAGGAATCCGCCCTTGCCCAGCTCGACGTCTGCGCCGGTCTCATCGACGATGGCAGCGAAAATGCCCGGGAGCGGCAACGTGCAGGACCCTGGCTTCAAGCCCGTGACGCCAGGCAGCGGCGTGATCATGTGGCCGCCAGTCTCGGTTTGCCACCAGGTATCGACGATGGGGCAGCGCTCCCCGCCGACATTGGTGTAGTACCAGACCCACGCCTCGGGATTGATCGGCTCGCCTACCGAGCCGATGATGCGCAGGCTGCTCAGGTCGTATTTCTTGGGATGATGGTCCGGGCTGGCCTCGGCCGCCTTGATCAGCGAGCGGATCGCGGTCGGCGCGGTATAGAAGATGGTGGCCTTGTGTTTCTGGATGATCTCCCAGAAACGGCCGGCGTTGGGGTAGGTCGGGACACCCTCGAAGACGATCTGCGTCGCGCCGACCGCCAGCGGGCCGTAAGTGATGTAGGTATGCCCCGTCACCCAGCCGACATCCGCGGTGCACCAATATACGTCGGTGGGCTTGATGTCGAAGGTCCACTTCATGGTGAGCGCCGCCCAAAGCAGGTAGCCCCCGGAAGAGTGCTGGACCCCTTTGGGCTTGCCAGTGGAACCCGAGGTATAGAGAACGAACAGCGGGTGCTCTGCCCCGACCTGGACGGGTTCGCACGTATCGGGTTGGCCTTGCTCCACGTCGTGCATCCAGAGGTCGCGGCCTTCGACCCAGGGTACGTTCCCGCCGGTGCGGCGATAGACGATGACCTTCTTGACGGCTTCGCAGCCGCCCATGGCGATGGCTTCCTCGACGGCGGGCTTGAGCGGGATGGTCCGGCCGCCTCGCACCTGCTCGTCCGCCGTGATGATGAAGGAGGCGCCCACGTCGACGATGCGCTCCTGCAGGCTCTTGGCCGAGAAGCCGCCGAACACGACCGAATGCGTGATGCCGAGCCGGGCGCATGCCTGCATGGCAACCACGGCCTCGATGGACATCGGCATGTAGATGATGGAGCGATCGCCCTTCTTGTAGCCCAGGGCCTTGATGCCGTTGGCGAACCGGCACACCCGGGCGTGCAGTTCGCGATAAGTGACCTTGGTGGTCTTGCCATCGTCGCTTTCGAAGATGATGGCGACCTTGTCGGCGTTGCCGTTCGTGAGATGGACGTCCAGGCAGTTGTACGAGACGTTCAGCTCGCCGTCTTCAAACCACTTGTAGAAGGGGGCGTTGCTTTCGTCGAGCACCTTGGTGAAGGGCTTGCTCCACTGCAGCGTTTCCCTCGCCAGGCGGCCCCAGAAGCCTTCGAAGTCTCGCTCGGCTTCCTCATACAGCGCCTTATAGGCCGCCATGCCCGAAATATTGGCTTGCTTGACGAGTTCCGCGGGCGGCTGGAATACGCGGGTTTCGGTCAGAACGGAATCGATGGTCGACATCGCCTTGGGTCCTCTTGCGTAAATGGATTGGGGCGGATACCCGTAGGTTACCGAAAGGCGGCCATTAACACGCGCTGCAATGCAACAAAGCCTCTCGGGCGGCCTCGCCGCCTGGCCGGCCGGGCGCCCGATGCGGAGAGCGGGGGGTGCAACCGGGCGCGGGGCCGGCTTGCCTTACAATTTCCGCCAAACCAATCCGTTATTCTGCGC
>NZ_JADGHH010000323.1 GCF_019689535.1 Pigmentiphaga sp. | reverse complement strand
CGTAACTGCTGGCACAAGGCCGTCATCTCACTCGCCGCAACCGCCGCTTCGCTCTTGCGTTGCGTCGTTCGCATCGAGAACGAAACTATAGCACGGTTTAAAACGGGCACGCAAATTTGGTCCGGGTTTTCCCTTCCGTACAACTACTAAAAAGGGGGCTGCCGCCCCCTCGGATGACGCGAAAACCGCGCTGTATCGCGGTTTTATCACTCAGAAATTTTTTTCACCGATGCTTGAACACCGGGGGCCGCTTCGCCAGGAAAGCCTCCATTCCCTCTTTCTGGTCTTCCGTTCCGAACAAGGAGTGGAACAGCCGGCGCTCGAATAGCAGCCCTTCGGAGAGCGGGGTTTCAAACGCCCGGTTCACGGCTTCCTTGGCCATCATCACGGAAGGCAGCGACATGGACGCGATGACGGTCGCCATCTCCACCGCTTCCTCGAGCAGCCGATCCGCAGCCACTACCCGCGACACCAGCCCCGCCCGCTCGGCTTCGGCCGCATCCATCATCCGCCCGGTGAGGATCAGGTCCATGGCCTTGGCCTTGCCGACCGCTCGCGGCAGCCGCTGCGATCCGCCCGCCCCGGGGATGATGCCCAGCTTGATCTCGGGCTGGCCGAACTTGGCGTTGTCCGCAGCGACCAGGATGTCGCACATCATGGCGAGCTCGCAGCCGCCGCCCAGGGCATACCCGGCTACCGCGGCGATGACCGGCTTGCGGATCTTGCGCAGGGTCTCCCAGTTGCGGGTGATGTAGTCCGAGCCGTAGACGTCCATGTAGGACCAGTCCTTCATTGCGCCGATATCGGCCCCCGCGGCGAACGCCTTTTCGCTGCCCGTGATGATCATGGCGCCGATCTCCGGATCGGCATCGAACGCAAGCAGCGCGGCCCCCAGTTCATCCATCAGGGCATCGTTCAACGCATTCAGCGCCTTGGGGCGATTCAGCGTCAAGAGCCCGACGCGGCCTCGGCGCTCGACAAGAACCAGAGCTTCGCTCACAACCACAACCTCCCGTACCTACCTATGTCAAGAAAAGCGATGGAGACGGCCGGCCAGTGCAAGCGCCGGTCCTGACGGCAAGCATACCTTGCCCACAGGCGGGCGACTTGAGTTTCGCCACGCCATGGCGCACCATCTTCCGTTTCATGTAGGAAGCGCAGCCATGGTGCAAGGAGCAAGCAGCGGACGCGTCATCATCGGACTCTTGCTGGCGGCGGGGCGCGGCTCCCGGTATTCCCCGGACGGAAGCGCCAACAAGCTATTGGCGCAGGTCGACGGACAGCCCGTGTGCGTGGCCGCGGCGCGCGCACTCGGTGCCGCCCTGCCCCGGCTCGCAGCCGCCACGTCCCCGGCGGCGCCTGCCGTGGCCGACGCGCTGGGGCGCGCTGGCTGCGAAGTCATCGTCTGCGACCGATCCGCGGCAGGCATGGGCGCGACGCTCGCCCAGGCCGTCACCCATCTAATGGAAAGCACCCGCGCGGCCGGGGATGACGCCCCGGCCTGGTGCGTCATGCCTGCCGACATGCCCTGGCTACACCCCGCCACGGTCGCAACGCTGCGCGATGCCTGGCTCGCCTTGCCGCCAGGCAGACGCGAACAAGCGGTGCTGGCGCCCACCTACCGGGACGTGCGCGGCCACCCCGTCCTGTTCGGTCCCGGGTGGGGGCCTCGCCTGGCGATGCTGGACGGCGACGAAGGTGCCCGGCGCCTGGTCGCCGGCCAGGTCATGCCCATCCCGGTGAGTGATCCCGGCTGCCTGCGAGACGTCGACACACCGGACGACCTGGCGCGCGGACCGACGCAGCTGGCCTAACATAGAAGGGCAAGACAAAGGCAAGACTAGGACTCCAACCCGCCCCGACCGCTTCTTCTTTGATGCCGGCGCATGGCTGCCGCCCACGAGCCTGCCAGCCGGCCCGCCTGTTGAACCTCATGACCGACGCCATCCTTTATCGACTCGAGCCGACCGACTTGGCCGGCCACCGTTGCACCGTCACGCTCACCATCCCCGAGCCCGACCCCGCCGGACAGCGGGTCAGCCTGCCCGCATGGATTCCCGGCAGCTACATGATCCGGGACTTCGCCCGCCAGATCGAACGCATCGAGGCGCGGTCGGGGGGGCGCCGGGTCGTACTGGACAAGCTCGATAAACATACGTGGCAGGCCGCGCCCTGCCGCGGCCCCTTGCAGATCACGTACGTCGTCTACGCCTGGGACCTTTCCGTACGCGCCGCGCACCTGGACGAAACCCACGGTTTCTTCAACGGCACCAGCGTTTTCCTGCGCGTCGCCGGACAAGAAGACAAGCCTTGCCTGCTCGAGCTGGTTCCACCCCGCCGGCAAGACTGGAAGGTCTACACCAGCCTGCCCGAAGCCCCCGGCCACCCGGCCCGCGCTCCCCGCCACGGGTTCGGGA
>NZ_JADGHH010000075.1 GCF_019689535.1 Pigmentiphaga sp. | reverse complement strand
GATCCCGGGCGTGCGGATAATCCACGTGCCGGCCGGCCCCCCCCCCGCCCTATTCCCAAGGAAATGCTGCTTCCCTACATGAAGGCATTCGGCGAGTTCCTCACCGATTACTTCCGGAGCCATTGGCCCGGCTACGACGTGGTCCACGCCAACTTCTTCATGTCCGGCCTGGCCTGCCTGCCCGCAACGCGCGAATGCGGCATGCCGCTGGTCGTGACCTTTCATGCGCTGGATCGGGTGCGCCGCCAGCACTAGGGCGGGGCGGACCAATTTCCTGCGGCACGCTATGGCATCGAGCTGGGCCTGGTGCGACATGCCGACAGGCTCATCGCCGAATGCCCGCAAGACCTGGACGACCTGATCGGACACTATGGCGCCGATCCCGCCAAGATCGCCATCGTTCCTTGCGGCTTCGA
Organism: Pigmentiphaga sp.; assembly: GCF_019689535.1. Classification (GTDB taxonomy): domain Bacteria; phylum Pseudomonadota; class Gammaproteobacteria; order Burkholderiales; family Burkholderiaceae_B; genus Pigmentiphaga. Next base: position 15,185 of record NZ_JADGHH010000075.1, on the reverse strand, counting down.
CGCGCGTGAACTCTCGCCCATGGACAAGTTCGCGGCGCGGCTGGCACTGAGATGGGAGCGCGGGCGCTTTTCCATCCTGCAGCTCGGCCGCATGGTGCCCCGCAAGGGCGTGGATAACGTCATCCGCGCACTGGGCCTGCTGCAGGCACGATACGGCGTACCCGCCAAGCTTTACGTGGTCGGCGGCGACGCACAGAATCCGGGGGACCTATCTACGCCCGAGCTTCTTCGCTTGCACGACGTGGCCGAAGCAGCCGGCGTGGCGGACGCCGTCGAGTTCTGCGGACGGCGCGATCGCGCCCAGCTCGCGCTGTTCTACGGCGCCTGCGACGTCTTCGTCACCACACCTTGGTACGAGCCCTTCGGCATCACGCCCGTCGAAGCCATGGCATGCGCCCGGCCCGTCGTCGGCTCCGCCGTGGGAGGCATCCGGTCCACGGTCGTGGATGGAAAAACCGGCTTTCTGGTTCCTCCCCGCGACCCCGAGGCCCTCGCCGGCCGCCTCGCATACCTGGCCGCGCATCCGTCCACGGCACAGCGGTTCGGACGCAACGGGCGGCGCCGTGCGCAACAAATGTTCACCTGGGGGCGCGTTGCCGCAGAGGTAGACCGGATTTACGCCGACGCCTGCCGAGCGAGAGATGCCGGCCGGACCGATGCAGTGGCGAACCCGGGCGACGAAGCACTGGTCGCGAAATAGCACACGAAGGAGAAACGCATGGCGGTCGACGCACCTACGAGCGTGGCGGGAAGGGCAATACTGGTCACAGGCGGCGGCAGGGGGCTGGGTGCCGCGATATGCGAGGCACTGGCGGCAGACGGTGCGCACGTGCTGGCAGGCGACATCGACGTGCAGGCTGCCCGTGCCACGGCGATGCGCCTAGGCGCAGAATGCGAGGCGGTGCGCCTGGACGTCGGCGACGAAAGCAGTGTGCGCGAGGCCGTGGCGCACGCCGTCTCGCGCTTCGGCTCGCTCGACGCAGTGATCAACAACGCAGCCATCGACCTGACCGTTCCCATCGAGGAATTGGACGCGGCCGACTGGGAACGCATTGTTCGAACCAACCTGACCGGCCCTTTCCTCGTCTCCAAATATGCCTGCGAGCACATGCGGGCACGCGGGCAAGGCCACATCGTCAACATCGCTTCAACGGCGTCCAAGCGCGCCTGGCCCAATGCGGCGGTTTATCACGCGACCAAATGGGGCCTGCTGGGACTGTCGCACGCACTGCATGCGGAGCTGCGCAGCCATGGAATCAAGGTAACGGCCGTGATCGCGGGCGGCATGCGAACGCCTTTCCTGCTTGATCGCTTCCCCGACATCGACGTCGGTACCCTGCAAGATCCCGCCGCCGTTGCGCGGACGGTGCGCTTCGTGCTGATGCAGCCCGACGAAACCGTGATCCCCGAAATCATGGCACTGCCGATGCGGGAAACGTCATGGCCCTGAGACCTGCCATATTCCTGGACAAAGACGGCACCTTGCTGGTCAACGACGCCTACAACGTCGATCCGGACCGCATGCGACTGGCGCCCGGCGTCGATGCGGGACTGCGGCGCCTAGCCGGTACCGGAGCTCCCATGTTTGTCATCACCAACCAGCCCGGCGTCGCGCTCGGCCTGTTCGACGAAGACGATCTCATCGGCGTGCGCCAGCAGCTGGCGCGGATGTTCGAAGCTTCCCGTGCGCAATTGCATGGCTTCTATTACTGCCCGCACTTGGCCCGTGGTGTGCGGCGTGCCTATGCCCTGCCATGCACCTGCCGCAAGCCGCGCCCCGGCCTGCTGCGCCAAGCGGCGCGCGAACACGGGCTGGACCTCGCGCACTCGTGGTTCATCGGTGACATTCTCGACGACGTCGAAGCCGGAGCTGGAGGAAGGATTGGCCCGAACCCTAGCCTATTTCAGGCACCGTTTCTTCGCGGAAGCATCCGGCGAGGTTGTAACCGACCCGATCACAGGCCAAGCATAAGATCTACAATGCGGCAGAGCGCTGCAGCGCGAAGGTCTGGCGCTTTCCACCGCCCGCGCCGGCGGCGGACCTGCGGCCCGCCTTGCGCGAAGCGCCGATGCGACCGCAGCCGGCGGAGGGGCTATGAGATTGGCCGATTTCATCGAGGCGAATTTGGACGAGCTCATGCGCGACTGGTCGGCCTTCGCGCGCCAGCTCGACCTGCGGCGCACGGCCGTTTCCGAAGACGCGCTGCAAACCTCGGCCCGCGCGTTGTTGCGGCAGCTGGCCGCCGACCTGCGCGCCGACCCGTCCCCCCTTGATAGCCGCGGCGCGTGCGCATCCAACGCCGGCCCGGCGAGCGGCATTGCCCGGCAGGCACGCGTCCACGCCCGCAGCCGCCTGCGCGCCGGCTTCACCCTGAACGAAATGGTGTCCGAATATTGCGCGCTGCGCGCCAACGTGGTGAGCCGATGGGCGCACGCAATGCACGGCGTCAACGAGACCGCTTGCCAGGACTTGGTTCGCTTCAATGAGGCGCTCGACCAGGCCCTGAAAGAATCCATCGCCCGCTACTCCGCAGGCCTGGAACGCGCGCGCGATCTTTTCGTGGGCATTCTTGCGCATGACCTGCGCACGCCGCTGAGCGCCATTTCCATGTCGGCGCAGCTACTGCTGCAGTCGGACGACCTATCCGAAAAAAACCTCAAGGCTGCAGCGCGCATTCACAACAGCAGCGCGCGCATGCAGCGCATGATCGATGATTTGCTCGATTTCGCACGCACCCGTCTCGGCAACATCCTGCCTTTGACGGTCGCGCGCACCGACCTCGCGGATGTCTGTCACCGCGCGGCGGATGAGATCCGGACGGCCCATCCCGAGCGGGAAATCTTGGTTCACTGCACGGGCGAGTTGACCGGGCGGTGGGATGGCAACCGCCTGGCCCAACTGCTAGTCAACCTGCTCAGCAACGCCGTCCACCATGGCTATCCGGACCGCCCCATCACCCTGCGGGCCCGCCGCGAGAACGACGGGGTAACGGTGGAAGTCCACAATGAAGGCGAACCCATCCCGCCGCGCCTGCGCCGGCAAATATTCGACCCGCTGATGCGCGGCCCCCGGCCCGACACGCGCCGTACCGGGCTAGGATTGGGGCTGTACATCGCCCGGCAGATCGCGACCGCCCACCGCGGGACCCTGGGCGTGACCTCGACCGCGGACGGCACGACCTTCCAACTGTGGATGCCGTGCGAACCGCCGTCCCCTTGATCAACTGCGGTTGTCCGTCTCCGGGGCATCCGGCGTCTGCCGTCCCGGGTCGGCCGCGGTTTCCTTATCGACGCCTATAGGCAGGCCCACCCGCGCCGGAATGCTGTTCGGATCTACCGGATGATTGCCAAGGGTGCGCTTGCGCGGTGCATCCTCGTCGGGCGTTGTCCCCGGCGGCAACTCGGTGAGCTCGCTGCCCGGATCTTCGTTCCCGGTTTGCTCGACCGCGGCGTCCTCGAGGTCCTTCGACTGTGCCGGCGCGTCGCGCTTGCCGGGGGAGCTTGGATGAGATGGCATGGCTTCCTCCTATCGAGAAGCCTCTCCAGCAAAGGCCATGCCCGGCCCCGTCGGCAGCCGGTCAGGCCTTGCGCCAGTAAAGCGCCGTCACCAACCCGATACAGGCCGCGAGCACGGCCGCCATCGTGGCGAAGGCGCCGGTCACTGAAAATGCTTCGGAGATTGACCCAACCAGCAGATAACCAAAAGGCATGGTCCCGTTATAAGCCATGCCATAGAGGCCGACCAGCGCGCCGCGCACGGATTCCGGGCAACGCCGCTGGATCGTGGCATTGGTGGACGTGGCGGAAAAGCTCAGGCTGAATCCCAGCGCGACGAACGCCGCGCCACTCAGGGCCACGCTCGACGACACCGAGAGCACGGCCAGCGCGAGGCACGCCGCCCACGGCGCCACAGGCAGTAAACGGGCCGTTCGCGCAGCAATGGCAGAAGACAACACGACCGCGGCGCTGAGTGCACCCATGCCCGCGCAGGCGAAGAAAACGCCGGTGTACTTGGCGGCGTCCTGAAATGCGTGGTCTGCAAGCAGCGGTACCAAGGTCTGGTAGCTGCCGGCGAATAGCCCCATGCAGGCCAGGATCGTCAAGTACTTGGCGGTGAAATGATCGTCGATGACGTATGAAAGCGCATTGCGCAAGCCTTGCCGCCCGCGCGCTGGCGCCTCGGCCTGCCCGGGCGGGCGCGGCATGGAACGCACGCACCATGCCATGAAAACCAGCGCGAACGCGTATGTCAGGAAAGCCGCGACCTGGCCGAGCAGCGGGTAAATGACGGCAGCCAGGCTGGGCCCAACCATCCGGCCGACGTTATAGACCATCGTATTCATGGCGATGGCATTGGGGCGCAAGGCAGGATCTTGCAAGGCCGTGATCAATAGTACCTGCCGCGCCGGAGACTCGATCGCGCTCAAGATGCCCGCGCAAAGCGCCAGCAGCAGGATGACGGGCAGCACCAGCGCATGCAACAGGGACAGCAGCGCGAGCGTGCAGGCCACTGCCATAGAGGTATACAGCACCGACAGTGTCACCCGGCGCGCGTTGCCCATGTTGATGCGCGCACCGGCCACAGGCGGCACCACTAGCAAGGGGCCGTACAGGAGGAAATTAAGCAGCGCCAGCACGGCCGCCGACCCGGACAGGTGGTAGACGACGAGGTTCAGGGTAATGTTCTGCGTCCAGCTGCCGAGCACCGAAACGCCCTGCCCCGTGAGGTAGCGCCGCAGCGCCGGCTCGGACAAAGCGGGAAAGACTCGGCGAAGCAAGGACATACGGGGGAGGCGGTGCGGGCAGGAAGGAAGAATGTTAGCGCACGGCCGGACGGATTGCTCCGATCATCTAAACTCAGCGCCATCCGTAGGTTCGCAAGAAACCCGAAAGTGGTCATACGCCCGTTACAGAAGCGAGCACGGGTCGAAACCGGGCACCCCCTAGCCTAGCCCCCCACATGCAAGAAGCCCCTGCCTGTTGGCTTGAAATTCACGACCTGGCAGGCGATGTCCAGACACGCCCCGACCAGCGGTCGCAAGTCGCGTTCGCGCGAAATCAGGTAATAGTCGAGGGCCGCGAGCGGCGGGACGCCTCGCAGTCGAACGAGTGCGCCCAACTGCACCAGCTGTTCGGCCCACGCTTCCGGCAATACGCCCACGCCCAACCCTTGGATCAACAGCTGCGCGATCACAGCCCAGCTATTGCAGTGCAGCCGCCTGGCCACTGTAGCATCGATGGTCCGCAGCGATTGCTCGATGATGTGCGCCGTCCCGCTTGACGGCGGCAGCGAGATCAATGCGCAGTCGGCCAGTACGGCGGACAGGCGCCCTTCCCGCTCACTTGTCAGCCTTGGAGAGCATACCCAGACAAAGCCCGCGCTGCCCACGAATTCAGACTTGACTCGAGTATCCGATGGGCAATTGGCAACAACGGCAAAGTCCAGATCTCCCTCAGCCACGCGGCGAGCAAGGTTGCCGAGGGAACTGCCGGCCTCCACGACAGGATCGAGCTGCAGATTGGGGTGCGCGGCCTGCAAGCGCGCGATGAACGACGGCAGCCATGTCAGCGCACTCAGCTCGCCCACGCCGAAATGACAGCGGCCCCGCAAGCTGTCGGGTTGTCGGCCCAGGCTGACGATGAAGTTCGCTTGCCTGAGCAATTGCTCTACGTGCGGCAGCAATTGCTCACCTTCGCTGGTTAGGCGTGCTCGCGCGGAACTGCGGTCGAACAGAATGCTCCGCAGGCTGTCCTCGAGATCCGTGATGCGCTTAGACAGCGTGGATACGGATATATGCAAACGCTCAGCGGCGATCATGAAGTTCGGACTGGTCGCCGCGAGATAGAACGCTTCGAGCTGCTTCAGTGTCATCAACGAATTAAGCGCTGCGCCAAGTGGCCGGGGAGCTTCCGAGCGGCCGCGGGCCTGGTACTTCCCCGTTCGCCGCGCTGGAAGGACGTACGGCAGGAGCCACATGGTACGTCATCCCGAACGGTCCGTGGCGAACGACCATCCTTGGCTGGAGTACGTCGAACGTATCGCCGCCCCGGTGGGACGGATCCGCCCAACCCAGCAGGTAGGTCGCCACGCGCGCCAACGACACGTGTACGGACCAGCTGCCGCCCGTTCGCCGCTGCCGATAAAGTGCCCCCAGGGCGCCCACGATGCCCAGCTGGGCGGTGAGGTAGTCGAGGAGCAGCCGTGTGGGCGACAGCCGGGGCTTGCCGCCTGTCGCATGCAGGACCGCGATCCCCGTGGCTGCCTGCACGACCTGATCGAACGCCTTGCGCGCAGCCCACGGCCCATCCGGGCCGAAGGCGCTCACGCTGACGTGGACGACATCGCGCCGTGCGCGCGCCAGCAGTCCCGCGGCGTCAAGGCCGAACCGAGCCAGAGCGCCAGGACGCCAGGAATCGACGACTACATCGGCCTCCGCCGCCAGAGCCCCCACAATGGCCAAGTCTTCGGGGTCTTCGAGATCGGCGAAGGCGTTGCGCTTTCCGATGCCCGTATCCAGGATCTGCGGCAGCGGATCCGGCTGCGCGGGCGACGAGACCCTGAGCACGTCAGCGCCACAGAAGGCGAAATGCCGCGCGACGACGGGCCCGGCAATCACGTGTGAAAGGTCCAGCACGCGCAGCGCATCCCACGGCGCCCGGATCGGCGCGCCATCACGCAGCCGGCGCAAGTGCAGCAGCGGCGACGCCGCAATCGCGGCGCCAGCGGGACAGGCCAACCACGCCTCGGGCGTGCGGGCCCACGCTCCTGGCAATCCATTTGCGGCGGCTGCATCTTCCAGAGCGTCAGCCGGCCAGCGGCGAATCGCCGCCGCAAGAGCGGACGGCGTATTGGCGCAATCGAGCAGGGCCAGCGTGCCGTCGCGCAGGTGCGGGTAAGAGCCGGACGTCAGAAACCAGCGGCCGTCGGCCGTCGAATAAAAGTCCGACTTCAATTCCCGACTGTGGGAAGACTGAGGATAGCGATGACGGTGGATGCGCTGGAAATGCGTCGGCTCCAACCCCGCGAGCGCCTGCGCCGGCGAAATCTCGTACACAACCTTCACGTCGGGCTGCGACGCGCCGTCGTCCTCGTGGGAAGCGACTTCCGTCGCATGTACCACGGCTAGCTGGAATGCGCTCGCGATATCTGCCAACGGCAGAGGCGAATCGAGCCGGGGACTCGGCCCGCTCAGCCGGAACGCCGGAGCCTGCGGTAAACCCGCGGCGGCGAGCAAGTCATTCGCGATGGTCCGTATGCGCGCAGCGGAGTCGCACTCACTTGCCATGGAACATTGGCTGGCGCTTCTCCTCGAACGCCTGCCTGCCCTCAACATAGTCCGCGCTGCGGAAACAGTCGAGAATCGCGTCCTTGCAAGCCTGCCAATCGCGCTCGCCGGGCGCCGCCGAGGTTTCGATGGCCAGCTTGGAGGCCCGATGCGTCAGGGGCGCTAGCGACGCGATCCGGCACGCCAGGGCAAGCGTGTCGTCGCGTGACTGGATGCGGTTGACCAAACCCATCCGGCAGGCCTGCTCCGCCGAATACCGGTTCGCGGTAAACATGATTTCCTTGGCATTGGCCGGCCCCACCGCTTGCGTGAGCCGATGCAACCAGCTCTCGTGGTACCCCACTCCGACTTTGCCGGCGGGAATGCAGAACTCGGCCTGCTCGGTGGCATAGCGTAGGTCGCAATGCAGCGCGATGGCCACGCCTCCGCCAAAGCAATAGCCGTTGATAAACGCGATGGTCGGCTTCCGCACGACGGCGATGCGCTCCATCGCGCACTCGACGGTAGCGTTGTACAGACGGACGTTTTCTTCGGTGTTGCGCTTCTCGCCGAACTGGGAGATGTCGGAGCCGGACGCAAACGCGCGATCGCCAGCACCCTCGAACAGGATGACCCGCACTGCATCCCGGTTTTCCAGCTCGTCCAGTAAGCCGGGCAGCGACTGCCACATGTCGAAAGTCAACGCATTGTGCTTGACTGTATGGTCGATCACGACGCGGGCCAGCTGTTCGTCGACCTCGATGCGGATGCGGCCGGTGGTATCAGATGACATGTTCGTTCCTCAATTGTTGCAAGGCCTCGCCCTGAATGCCGATCTCGGCCAAGAGCGCTTCGTTGTCCTCGCCGGGCATCGGTGCGACGCGGCGGACGCCCGGCCGATGGTCGCCGATGCGCACCGGCTGGCCGACCAGGTGGATGTCGCCCAGCTTTTCGTGCCTGACCGGCCACGCGATGCCCAAATGCTGCACCTGCACGTCCTCGAACGCTTCCTTGATGTTGTTGACCGCCCCGCAGGCCAAGCCGTTGGCATTCAGGTGTTCAATCCAGTAGGCGTTAGTCTGCGTGGCGAAGATCGCCGCGATTTCCGCATTCAGCGCGTGCCGATTGGCCGAGCGGGCCTTGTTCGTAGCGAAGCGCGGATCGCCCAGCCAATCCTCGCGCCCCATCGCGCTGCAGAAGCGCTTCCACATCACGCTGCCCGACACGCAGATGTTAACTTTTCCGTCCTTAGTGTCGAACACGCCCGTGGGGATAATGGTGGGATGGTCGTTGCCCACCTGCTGCGGCACCTCGCCGGCCACCAGGTAGCGCGCGCACTGGAAATCCATCACGGCCAGCATGGACTCCAGCAGCGAGGTCCGTACCCACTGCCCCCGGCCGGTCTTTTCCCGCTCGTACAGTGCAGCGAGGATTCCCAGCGCGCCATAGAGACCCGCAGTCGTATCGGCTATCGCGATGCCGGCTCGGACCGGCCCCTGTCCCGGCAGCCCCGTAATCGACATCATGCCTGTCATCCCTTGGATGATCTGATCGTAGCCGGGACGGCTCGCGTACGGCCCGTCCTGACCGAAACCGGAAATACTGGCGTAAATGATTCTCGGGTTGCGCGCACGCAACGTTTCGTAATCGATGCCAAGTCGATGTTTCACGTCTGGCCGATAGTTCTCGACCACCACGTCAGCCCGCTCCACCAGCCGCAGAAACAAGTCGCGGCCCTTATCGGATTTCAAATTCAGCGTGACGCTGCGTTTGTTCCGGTGCAGATTCTGATAGTCAGGACCCAACCGCATCCCGCCCATTTCATTCTCGTGTTCGGGATTGACCGGCTCTTCGATCTTGATCACGTCGGCGCCCCAATCGGCCAGGACTCGCACCGCTGTCGGACCGGCGCGGACGCGGGTTAAGTCGAGTACGCGCACGTCAGCCAGCGACAGACGCTCCTGTTGTCGAGACATCCAATACTCCTTACTTCGCCTTCAGCGAGAACTTCTCGAAATTCATCTTGGCAATGGTGTCGGCCCACATCTTCCGTTCGCTCTCGACCTTCTTGGCAAAATCCTCGGCGGAGCCGGGAGAAGCAACCACACCTTGGCGCTCATAGAGCGCGATGACCTCGGGCGACGCCAGAGCTTTGTTCAAGGCCCGATTCAGCGCCTCGACACGGTCCTTAGGAATGCCCGAGGGACCGACAAGGCCGTACCATGTGGGTTTGTTGAGTTCCGGCAAGCCCAGTTCGGCGTATGTGGGCACGTCGAGCAGGCTCTCGAGCCGCTTGGGCGCCTGCACCGCCAGCGCGCAAACCTTTCCACTTTTGATGTGAGTCATTGCCGTGCTGACGTTGTCGAACACCGCCTGCACTTGGCCCGCGTACAGGTCATTCATTGCGTTGGACAGGCCGCGATAGGGCACGTGCAACATGCTGGTTCCCGTCGCTTGCAGAAAGCGGGCCCCATTCAAGTGGGACAGTGAGCCGACGCCGGCTGATCCGTAGGAGTACTTGTCGGGACTGGCACGAAGTCTCTCGAGGAAGGCCGTCATGGCGCAATTTGGAGCCACGGACTTCTCCACCAGCAGTACGCCAGGTGCGGTGATGAGCCCCCCGATGAACGTGAAATCCTTGACGGAGTCGTACGGCGCTTCCGTATAAATGTTGGGAGCGATGGCATGAGTCGTCGCCGACGCCACGCCCAACTTGTAACCATCGGGTACAGAGCGTCGCACGAAGTTCATTGCGATCAAACCAGCTGCCCCAGCCTTGTTTTCGATGACGACCGCCTGACCCAACGCGCCCCCCATGGCTTGCTGGATCGCGCGAGCAGCCGTATCTGTCGGACCTCCTGCAGCCATGGGTACCACGATAGTGATCGGAGCACTGGGAAATGTTTCTGCGCCGGCGGCTCCGACCCCGCCCGCACTCATAGCGCCGAACAGGACGGCCAGTGCAGTTTTTTTCATGGAGTTCTCCTCATAAGTTTTCCTTTTGTTGGGTTTTTCTGTCTGTTTATTTCTAAGCAGACAGCAGGCAATGCGGGCCCAGCTCGTCCACGCTGCAGACGCCCAACATGGCCATGTTGCGATCGATTTCAGCCTGCAGAAGCTGGCACGCACGAACAACGCCGACCGGACCTCCCACCGCCGCAGCACAAATAAACGGCCGGCCGGCGAACACATAACGTGCGCCTAGCGAAAGCGCGATCAACACATCGCTACCGCGGCGGATCCCGCCGTCCATCATGACTGTCAGACGCTGCCCCACGGCTTCGGCGATGGCCGGCAGCACGAGCAATGGCGCTGCCGCTCCGTCGAGCTGACGCCCGCCGTGATTCGACACGATGATCCCGTCGGCGCCCACGGCGAGCGCGCGCTTGGCGTCATCGACAGACAAAATGCCTTTGATAACCAGATTGCCGCGCCAAGCCCGGCGTATGGCACCGATGTCTTCCCAACTCAAGTGATCGCGCCCGGTAGTGTCACGCACGGCCTTTGCAGAAAAGGCCGGCGCGCCGCGTTCAGCGAATGAGTTTTCGAAGTGCGGCATGCCACGCGTCAGCAGCGTCGCAAAGAAAGTACGGATCAACCACCGGGGATGTGTGAGGCCCTCCCAGGCCAGCCCTAATGAAGGCCGCAACGGCAGCGAAAAGCCGGCGCGGATGTTGTTCTCCCGGTTGGCCCACACAGGAATGTCCACCGTAACCACCAGCGTCTCGTAGCCCGCTCGACCCACCCGATCGATCAGAGCCAAACGACGCGCCGCGTCTCCAGGCAAGTAAGCCTGAAACCACGTCCCTGGCGCCTTCTCGTGGATTTCTTCCAGCGGCATCAGCGACGAGCCACTCATAATCATGCATGCGCCCGCCTCTTGCGCCGCGCGGGCCATCGCCAGGTCCCCTTCGTAGGCCAGCAAGGCGCTGATGCCGACCGGTGCAATGCCGAAGGGCACGCAGTATGAGCGCCCCAGCAGGACGGTTTCCGTGGACCGGCGAGAAACGTCCCGCAGAACACGCGTAACGAATTGATATTTCTGGAAGGCCGCCCGATTGGCGGCCAGCGACCGGTTGTCTTCCGCGGCCCCAAGGACGTACTCGCGCAGCGGCCGGGGAAACACGCGCGCGGCCGCGCGCTCGAAATCATTCAAATTCAGCAGATGCCGAATCGAAGCTGGGATTCCGTCGGTACGGGCTTCATAGGCAGCTTGAGTAGGGGATGGTGCTGAAGCGGTCGTTGTCGTCATGCCGCAAGATTAGCGGCTCGACCATTCCCCAAAAAAGTGAAATTATTCGCACTGATGCGTTCTAAAAAATCGAAAACAAGGTCGAGAAGAAAGCGAACGAAAAGCGACAGGGCCACGATTGGGGCTGGTTCGATTCGAATGCAGGTGAAATTGGAGAGGCGCGCGGGCGCAGCCAAAGGGCGTTTCAGAAAGAACACCAATTCGACAGCCGGGGTTGCACTTTGTTGAACGACCCACGCTCAGGCAAATTCGTTCGTGAGCGTGCCTATCACCGAAGTGGCAATCGTTACCGTGTCGCCGGCCCTCAGGAAGCGAGGCGGCGTGAAGCCTCCACGCCAGCAGGTGTTCCGGTGGCGATGACGTCGCCGGGCTGGAACGTCAGCCCGGCGAAATCGTCGCGGTCCACAGGTTTGGAGGCACGGCGCACTTGGGGGAGTCGTTGACGCAATTGACCCAAACCAGCGCCTGCATGCCCCCTAGAAGGAAGCAAGCACCGCCCTGACCGACCTTCTCGATGGCAACACCATATTCCAATTGTGCGGCGTCAATACGTGCGCGTAAGAGATAGCACCCTTCGGGCATTGGCCATCGCCGCAAAGAAACAGTCGCCCCTTCTGCCCGACGTACCGACGACCGCGGAGGCAGGCGCGCCCGGATTCGAAAGCCACCCCTGATACTTCCTTGCCGCGCGGGTGCGAACGCCCGAGGCGCTCATCGAGAAATTGAATGCGGCGCTGAACGACAACTACGCGAACACATCACTCACCTCGCCTCCTCAATTCCCGCGTCGTCGTTCAGCCAGCCACGCCCCCGAGCGGAAAGGCGGCGATTACCGCCGAGCTGACCAAGTGAAAAGACGTAGTCGACAAAACCGGCATCCGGGGGAAGGATCGGCCCTCCGAGAGCCGGGGACTTACAGGCCAAGAAAATCGAGATCCTACCCGCCTGCTACTGAAACGCCGTTTCCAGGAAACTGCGCAACTTCCTGGAGTGCAGCCGCTCGGGAGGCATCTGGCCCAGGATCTCCAGCGCCCGCAGGCCGATGGCCAGGTGCTGGCCCACTTGCTTGCGATAAAAGGCCGATGCCATCCCGGGGAGCTTGAGCTCCCCGTGCAAGGGTTTGTCGGAAACGCACAAGAGCGTTCCGTACGGGACGCGATACCGGAAGCCGTTCGCGGCGATGGTCGCGGATTCCATGTCGAGCGCGATGGCGCGGGATTGGGAAAACCGCTGCACGGGTTCCATGTGGTCACGCAGCTCCCAGTTGCGGTTGTCGACGGTGGCCACGGTCCCGGTACGCATGATGCGCTTGAGCTCCCAGCCCGAAAGCCCCGCCACTTCGGCCACGGCCTGCTCCAGGGCCACCTGGATTTCCGCCAAGGGCGGAATGGGCACCCACGTCGGCAGGTCTGCATCCAGCACGTGGTCTTCCCGCACGTAGCCGTGCGCCAGCACATAGTCGCCAAGGCGCTGCGATGCGCGCAACCCGGCGCAATGGCCTAGCATGAGCCACGCATGCGGGCGAAGCACGGCGATGTGGTCGGTGATGGTCTTGGCGTTGGAAGGACCGACGCCTATGTTGACGAGCGTGATGCCTGCATGGTGCGGACGAACCAAGTGGTAAGCGGGCATCTGGGGCATTCTCGGCAGCGGCGCAGGGGCCGCGTCGACGGAGCCGGCGCGCGTAATGCGATTGCCAGGCTCAACCAGCGCCTCGTATTGCCCGCTTGCCACGAGGGACCGCGCGCGGGCACAGAATTCGTCCACGTAGAACTGGTAATTGGTGAACAGGACGAAGTTCTGGAAATACCCCGGCGCGGTGGCCGTGTAATGCTGCAGCCGGTGGAGCGAATAATCGATGCGCGGCGCGGTGAAAAGCGCAAGGGGTTGCGGCTCGCCCGGCTGGCTGGCGCGGGTGCCGTTGACGATGGAATCGTCTGTGACGGACAGGTCCGGCGTATCGAACAAATCGCGCAAGGGCCGCTTCAGCGCCTCGATGTCCTCGCCTTCGACGTAGCTTCCTTCAGGGAACGCGAAATGCAGCGCAATCGGCACGTCGGACTCGCCGATCTCGACGGGCACGCCATGGTTCTTGAGCAAGTGCCCGATCTGCTCCGTCAAATACGATCGAAACAGTTCCGGCTGCGTGACCGTGGTCTGGTAAACGCCCGGTTCGGCAACGTGCCCGTACGAGAGGCGCGTGTCGACTTCGTCGTAGGTTTCCACGCGTATCCGTATATACGGGTAGCAGGCCCGGATGCGCCCGGGCGCCGCGCCTCGCGCTGCGACCACCTCGCGGAAGCTGTCGCAGAGAAACCGGGTATTGCGCGCATAGATATCGATCAAGCGCTGCACGGCCGCTTCCGGCTCGCGAAAGCGTTCGGGCGGCCAAGGCGGCGGCTGGCGGAGCGAAAAGCTGGCAGACGGACTCATGGTGAGATCCCGATGGCAAAGTCCGATGGCGGGTAGCTCGTTACACCTTACATCGAAGCGCTCCGCGCTTGTGGGGCGGAGCGCCTATCTGCCATAGCTTAGCGCCGAATGCTTCGGCGCCAAGCCACCTGGAGCAGCGACGAACCGTCTCACGCTCCAAAGCCAACCAGCACGACCTTGCCTTGCGCCGTGCCGCTTTCGATCAAAGCATGTGCGCGGCGCAGGTTCTCGGCATTGATGAGGCCGAGGCGATGATTGACGGTGCTGCGCAGGCGGCCGGCATCGACCAGCGCCGCCACTTCTGCGAGCAGCCGGCCTTGCTCGCCCATGTCGGGCGTCTCGAACAGGGGCCGGGTGAACATCAACTCCCAATGCAGCGAGATCGATTTGGTCTTGAGCTTCATGGCGTCGAGGCCGACCATGTCGTCGATCACCGCCAGCGCGCCTTGCGGCTTGAGGCTGGCAATGATTTCTTCGTAGTGTTGCTCGGTCTGGGTGAGCGACGCCACGAAGTCCACGTGGCCCACGCCGGCGGCTTGCAGCCCGGCCGACAGCGGCTGGCGATGGTCGATCACGGCATGGGCGCCCAGGTCGAGGCACCACTGGCGCGTCTCGGGCCTGGAGGCCGTCGCGATGATTTCGAGCTGGGTAAGCTGGCGGGCGAGCTGGATCAGAATCGAGCCGACGCCGCCTGCGCCGCCCACGACGAGCAGTTTCCGGCCGGCTCCACCGCCCTTGGCAATGCGCAGGCGGTCGAACAGCAATTCGTAGGCAGTGATGGACGTCAGCGGCAACGCGACGGCTGCTTCGTCGTCAAGCGAGACCGGCGCACGCGCGACAATGCGTTCGTCCACCAGATGCTGTTCGCTGTTGGTACCGGGCCGGTTGATGGCGCCCGCGTAAAAGACGCGGTCCCCGACGCTGAACAGCGAAACAGCGTCACCGATGGCCTCGACGACACCGACCGCGTCCCAACCCAATACTTCCACCGTTCCCTCGGCGGGTTGGCGCGAACGGCGGATTTTGGTGTCGACCGGATTCACGGATACGGCAGACACCCGCACGAGCAGATCACGCGGTCCGGGCGTGGGTGTCGGCAGTTCGACATCTTCGAGCGCCTGCGGGTCAGTGATGGGCAGGCTGCGTCGATATCCAATGGCTTTCATGGCGACTCCTTGAAAAGTGGGTATCGCCACTGTAAACATTCAATTTATAATTGATAAGACCATTTATAT
>NZ_JADGHH010000322.1 GCF_019689535.1 Pigmentiphaga sp. | reverse complement strand
ATGAAGGATTGTCCTCATATAACTTAGTGTTCTATGCATATGGGGACTTCGTCTGAGCCCTCTCAGGGCTAACCCCTACAATCTCATGATGTCATTCTTGCGTGCAGCGCGATCATCATGAGATTCCTCGCTTTTCTCGCCGCGTGGGTGTTGGCGTTTGGCGCCCATGCTGGCGCAGATCCCCGTCCATCTCCTATTCTGTCGCCGGCCGAGCTCAGCGCTCTGATTGCTTCTGCTTCGCCCGCGGTGACGGTCATCGATATCCGGCCGCCGGCCGAGTACCGGCAAGGTCACATTCCCGGCGCTTTGTCCGCGCCTTACGGTTCGTGGCGCGGTCCCGCGCACAGTCCCGGGACATTGCCGCCGCTGGAAGCCTTGACGGCGCAGGTCCGCAAGCTCGGATTGACGCCCGCGCGCCATGCCGTGGTGGTTTCTTCGGGCGCGGACGTCACCGATTTCGGCGCGGCCGCCCGCGTGTACTGGACGCTCAAGTACTTGGGGCTGGAGCGCCTGTCGGTCTTGAACGGCGGCATGCAGGCATGGCAACAGGCGCAGCAGCCGCTGAGCACCGAAGCAGCTCCGGCGCCGGCTCCCAGCGACTACGAGCCGAAGTTGAACACCGCCATCATCGCCACGCAGTCCGACGTGCTCGCCAGCCTGGATAGGAACGATGCCAGGCTGATCGACGCGCGCCCCAAGAATTTCTTCGAAGGGCTGGTGAAGGCGCCGACGGCGTCGGTGCCCGGCACCATACAGGGGGCGAAGAACATTCCGCATAGCGTGTGGTTCTCGCCGGGCAGCACCCAAATCGTCTCGGCCGAGGAAGCGCGGGCCATTGCCGCGCGGGAATTCCCCGACCTCGCCGCCGATAACATCGCATTCTGCAATACCGGCCATTGGGCGGCCACGGACTGGTTTGCGTTGTCCGAGCTCGCCGGGTTGCCCAACATCCGCATGTACCCCGAGTCCCTGGCCGATTGGACCAATGCCGACCAGCCCCTGCCCATGGACAACACGCCGGGTCGGGCGAGCCAGATCGCGGATAAGTTCAAGAAGTTGTTCGGCAAGTCGTAAAGGAATTCCTCGATGCAAGCGACATATCCCCCGTCGGCCTCGCCGGCCGGCCTTTCCCCTGGCGCAGCCGCACCGGCTGGCACGCGCTGGCCGCTGACGCTCGCCATCGTGGCGGCGGTCCTGGCCCTGGCGTGGTTCGTGACGGTCAGGCAAGCCGTGCTGTTCCTGATTGGCGTTGGCATGGGCGGCTTGCTGGCCGGTGCGCGCTTCGGCTTCACCACGGGCTGGCGCCGCCTGATCGAGGCCCGCGATGCGAGCGGCGTGTTCGCGCAAATCATCCTCCTGGCGGTGGCGGCCGCCATCTCCATTCCCTTGTTGTCCAGCTTTCCGGCCGAGTTGTCTGCGGCGTTGGGACCACCCAGCGTCAGCCTGCTGGTAGGCGCTTTCGTGTTCGGCATCACCATGCAGATTGCCGATGGCTGCGGCTCGGGCACCTTGTACAAGGCTGGCCTGGGCATTCCCCTGAACATGGGCGTGTTGCCCTTGTTTGCGCTGGGAAGCTTCCTCGGGTCTGTCCACCTGCATGACTGGCTTTCATTGGGCGCCATCGCGCCAGTCAGCCTGGTGCGCGAACTCGGCTCTGCCAAGGCGCTCGCGGCGACTTTCGCCGGCCTCGCCGCCGTCGGCGCGGCGGCGTGGCTCTGGTCGCGCAAAGGTGGCGGGGCGTCCCGGCTTTGGAACCGCAAGCTCGTGCTGGCAGGGATCGGCCTGGCTTTGCTGGCGGCCGCCAATCTCGTCGTGGCCGGGCAACCCTGGGGCGTGGTTTATGGCTTCGGGCTCTGGGCGGCCAAGCTCGCCACGGCCGCGGGCGCGTTCGACCCGGGCTCCAATGCATTCTGGGGCCAGGCCGGCAACCTGCGTGCGTTGGATCAAAGCGTGTTTCTGGACGTCACGTCGATCACCAACATCGGCATCATGGCTGGGGCGCTTTGGATTTCCGCGCGTCGCCCGGTCGAGGGAAAACCGCTGCGCGCGGGCCAATGGGCGGCCGTGCTGGTGGCGGGCTTTTTGCTCGGCTACAGTTCGCGGCTCGCGTTCGGCTGCAACGTGGGCGCAATGGTCAGTGGCATTTCCACCGGCAGCTTGCATGGCTGGATATGGGTGGCGCTGGCTTTCGCCGGCTCGTTGATCGGCGTGCCCTTGCGGCGCCGCCTCGGCGTTTGAGGAGGAGGACCCGATGCGTTCCCGTATATCGGCGATCGCGGCCTTTTGGGCCGCGCTGATCGTCTTTTTCGCGTGGGACTGGGCGCACTCCAGTCCCGTCAACCACAGGAAAGAGCCCGCCATCATTGCCATTGGCTCAGGGCAGGCGCCCAGCGGAGGGCACTGCTCGGCATTTTGAAGGGCGACGCCTGCTGATGATTATTTGCAACTCCTATGCATATGCAATAGAGT
>NZ_JADGHH010000321.1 GCF_019689535.1 Pigmentiphaga sp. | reverse complement strand
GCGCGTGGGCTGGGTGTGGTGTTAAACAGACCTGCCACGGATGAAGCGCGCTGCGCCATGGTGCGTTCCTGGGCGGTTGATGCAGATCAAGCGCCGGCAGCCAAGCCCCAACGCAAAAAGGGCAGCCCAACGGGCTGCCCTTTTCAACTGGTGCCGGCAATAGGAGTCGAACCTACGACCTTCGCATTACGAATGCGCTGCTCTACCAACTGAGCTATGCCGGCGCAAAACCTTCACGCCTTGCCTTCCGCGCAAATCGCGGCAAAAGCAAAGCTAGCCCGCTATTCTAGCAGAATTTTTTCGAAGCTTTCAAACCGTGCTCGCAGAAGCCGCCTCTCATTCCGCATCAGGCTGCCGGTCGGGATGCGCGGCCTCGAAGGCCGGCAGCGCCGCGCAATAGTCGGCCACGCGCACCACGGTGGGCATGGCGCTCAGGTCGGCCTTCAGGCGCCGGGCGTTGTAGACCTGCGGGATGAGGCAGATGTCCGCCAGCGTGGGCTGGTCGCCGTGGCAGCAGCGCCCGGTATGGGGAGAGTCGGCGAGCATGCGCTCGAACGCGGTCAGGCCGTTCTCGACCCAATGGCGGTACCACTGGTCGCGCCCTTCCTGTTCGATGCCGAGCTGCTTCAGGTACTTCAGCACGCGCAGGTTGTTCAGCGGATGGATGTCGCACGCGACGGTCATCGCCAGGGCACGCACTCGGGCCCGCCCGATCGGGTCCGACGGCAGCAGCGCGGGCTCGGGGTGCGTCTCTTCCAGGTATTCGATGATGGCGAGCGACTGCGTCAGCACCGCGCCGCCGTCCTCGAGTACCGGCACGAGGGCATCCGGGCTGAGCTTGCGAAACTCGGGCCGTTTCTGCTGGCCGCCATCCTTGAGCAGGTGGACGGCCTGGTATTCGTAATCCAGCTTCTTCAGGGCCAGCGCGATGCGGACGCGATACGCGGCGGAACTGCGGAAATAGCTATAGAGACGCATGCTTGCTCCGTTCGGCTACGGATGGACGTTCCTCGACAAACCTTTGGGCAGCGGAAAGGCCACGCCCTCCTCGGCACCGGCCAGCTTGCGCACGGACACCGCGCCCAGCTCCTTCAAGCGGGCGATGACCTGCTGCACCAGGACGTCGGGGGCGGACGCACCCGCGGTGACGCCCACGCGCCGGCAGCCCGTCAGCCAGGCCGGGTCGATGTCCTCGGCGCCGTCGATGAGGTAGGCGGGCACGCCCTTGCGCTCGGCCACCTCGCGCAGGCGGTTGGAGTTGGAGCTGTTCACGCTTCCCACCACCAGCACGAGGTCGCATTCGGGCGCCATGATCTTGACGGCGTCCTGGCGGTTCTGGGTGGCATAACAGATGTCGCTCTTCTTGGGTTCGGCAATGTTCGGAAAACGCGCCTTGAGCGCCGCGGCAACCTCCGCGGCGTCGTCCACGGACAGCGTGGTCTGCGTGACGTAGGCGAGCTGGTCCGGGTCCGCCACCTGCAGCGCCGCGACGTCTTCGACCGTCTCGACCAGGTACATGCCGCTGTCGGCCTGCCCCAGCGTGCCCTCGACTTCCGGGTGCCCCTTGTGGCCGATCATCACGATTTCTTTGCCGGCCGCGCGCATCTTCGCGACCTCCACGTGCACCTTGGTCACGAGCGGGCACGTCGCATCGAACACGCGCAAGCCGCGTTGCTCGGCCTCCTTCCTCACGGACTTGGGCACACCGTGGGCCGAGAACACCACGGTCGCCCCGCTCGGGGCCTGGTCCAATTCCTGGATGAAGATGGCGCCCTTGCTACGCAGGTCCTCCACCACGTAGCGGTTGTGGACGATTTCGTGCCGCACGTAGATCGGCGCGCCGAACAGTTCCAAGGCGCGCTCGACGATCTCGATGGCGCGATCGACCCCCGCGCAAAACCCGCGCGGCTGGGCGAGGACCACTTCCATGGGCGCCTGCGTCATCACATGACTCCGAGCAAAGATACGTCCACCTTCAGGGTCGCGCCGGCAAGCGGGTGATTGAAGTCGAACAACGCATAGTCCTCGCCCTGCTCCTTGAACACGCCCGAATACCGTCCGCCGTTGGGCGCCGCGAATTCGACCAAATCGCCTGGCTCGAACGTTTCGTCGCCCGCGTGCTCGCGCAGCATGGCGAGCGTGACGCGCTGGATGAGCTCGGGATTGCGCTCGCCATAGGCCTGTGCGGGTTCGAGGGTGAAGCTGAAGCTTTCGCCTTCGTGGTGGCCGAGCAGCGCCGCCTCCATGCCGGGCGCCCATTGGCCTACGCCCATCTGGAGCGTGGCGGGGCGGCCGCTGAAAGTATCGACGAAGACTTTCCCCGCGCCTTCGCCCGAAGCGAGCGTGATGCGGTAGTGCAGGGTTACGTAGGAATCCTCACGGACAACCGGGAGCGATGCGGGGGAATGGGAATCCAAAATATGTCACCGTGTCGATGCTATGCGCCAAACCCTGGATTTTACCCGCCTTGCCGCCATGTCCACCGCCACCCCGCCC
>NZ_JADGHH010000320.1 GCF_019689535.1 Pigmentiphaga sp. | reverse complement strand
GGCCAGTAGGCACCGCGCCGGACCAGCACGTACACGGTGCTGGTCGGGAATAGATGATCGACCGGACGATCGGTGCCGTCGAAAGGCCGAGGTCCATTTCCCCGGCAGCGACTAGGTCGGCGATTTCCGAGGGCGTCGCCTGCACCAGGTGCAATCCGACGCCGGGGTGGCGCTTGGCAAATGCGGCGATGATGTCCTGCAAGGCATAGCGCGCATGCGTATGCGTGGTCGCGATGGCGAGCCGCCCGCTCGCTTCGCGCCGGTGGTCCGACACAATGTGGGAGATATCCTCAGTGGCGGCCAGGATGCCGCGCATGCAATGCAACACCTGCCGGCCGACGTCGGACAGTCCGAGGATGCGGCTCTTGGCCCGGACCAGCAGTGCGACGCCGAGGCTTTCTTCCAGCTGTCCGAGCTGCTTGCTGACTGCCGACTGCGTGGTGTTCAGGCTGCGGGCCGCCCGCGAAACGTTCATGTCGTGATCCACGACGGCGCAGAAGGCCCGGATTTGCTGGAGCTTCATGAAAGGCAAGGCAATGGAAGGAAGGTAATTCCCATTTGGAATGGACTTGCCCAATTTATCATTTCCCGGAAACGGAGAATGACTCTACGATGCGCACATCACTCTGTCATTCCAGCGAGGCATCACCGTGACTTCAGATTCTTCTTCCTCGGCGCTCGAAGCGCTGCAAGCCTGGGTTGGCCGAAGCGAGACCAATGCCGATGTCGTCACGCCCCAGCTGGCTGAGCGCCTGTCGGCCACCCTGGAAGCGCGGCGCGGCACCTCGTTCGCCCGCGGGGACGAACTGCCGCAGATGTGGTACAGCGTCTTGTTTCCGCGCGTGGTGCCACGCTCGCAGCTGGGCCGCGATGGGCATCCCGCGCTGGGCGATTTCCTTCCGCCCGTGCCGCTGCCCAAGCGCATGTTTGCGGGCAAGCGCATCGAGTTCGTCGCGCCCATTCGCATCGGCGACGAGCTTGAGCGTGTTTCGACCATCGCCTCGGTCACGCCCAAGCAAGGCAGTTCCGGCCCATTGGTGTTCGTGACCGTGCGCCACGTGGTCAGCAATGCGGCAGGCACGGCGGTGATCGAAGAGCAGGACGTGGTGTATCGCGACAGCACGCTGGGCAAGCAAGGGGCTGCCAAGGGTGCGCCGGAATTCCAGGCCGAGCGGCGCTCCGATCCCATCGTCGCGGATACGGTCATGCTGTTTCGCTACAGTGCGCTCTGCTTCAACGGCCATCGCATCCACTACGACCAGCCCTATGCCACGCAGGTGGAAGGGTATCCCGGGCTGGTCGTCAATGGCGGGCTGTCCACGTTGTGCGCGACGGAACACCTCTACGAGGCCTGGGAGGGCGTGCGGTTGGCGCGCATATCGACGCGCAACACGGCGCCGCTGTTCGAAGGCGAGGTGTTCCACGTTGAAAGCCGTACCGGCGATGAACCGGGCACGATTGCATTCCGCGTGGTGACCGAGAGCGGCAAGACCACCTTGCAAGGGGTGGCGACCCGGGCGGCGCATCCGGCCGCAGCGTGAGTAGGGGAGGAAGACATGACGACGAGCATGGCCGAGATGGCCAAACGACGCGACCTGCCGGTGTGGCGGTCGTTGCTGTATG
This sequence comes from Pigmentiphaga sp., assembly GCF_019689535.1. Lineage (GTDB taxonomy): Bacteria > Pseudomonadota > Gammaproteobacteria > Burkholderiales > Burkholderiaceae_B > Pigmentiphaga. Next base: position 887 of record NZ_JADGHH010000320.1, on the reverse strand, counting down.
TGCCGGCGAACGTGCCGCGCTTCATCGAGAAGGCGCACACCCGTGGCGCGGACGCCATCCTGCTGGATCTGGAAGACAGCGTGCCGGCCGGTGAAAAGGAGGCGGCGCGCGGCGCCGTGGCGAGCGCCGCCGCCCACGTGCGGCAGGGCGGTGCCGACGTGCTGGTGCGTGTGAACCGGCCGCTCGCCCTATGCGTGCGCGACATCGAGGCCAGCGTGTGCGCCGAGGTCGACGGCATCGCCATCACCAAGGTGGACGGCCCTTCGCACGTGCGCCTGCTCGACGAGCTGGTGACCGAGCTGGAATCCGAGCGGGGCGTGCCGCTCGGCAAGACGCGGTTCCTGCTGATGATCGAGACTCCCGAGGCGTTCGAGCAGATGACCGACATCGCGCGCGCATCGCCGCGCGTGGCGGCCATGAACATCGGTGGCGAGGACTTCGCCTTGAACGGCGGCTTCGAGCCGACCGACGAAGCCCTGCTCATGCCCAAGCAGCGCATGATCCTCGCCGCGCGCGCGGCCGGCGTCATGCCCCTGGGGTACATCGGGACGGTGGCCGACTTCTCCGACTGGGAAAAATTCCGCGCCATGGTCCGCCGGTCGCGGCAATTCGGTTTCGATGGCGCGAGCTGCGTCCATCCCGGGCAGGTCGCGATCGTGAATGAGGAATACGGCCCGCGGCCGGACGAACTGGCCTACGCCAAGCGCGTCATCGCGGCGGCGGACCAGGCCCAGGCGGAGGGACGCGCGTCGTTCCAGTTGGATGGCAAGATGATCGACATCCCGGTGATCGAGCGCGCGCGCAGGCTCTTGGCGCGCCAGGAGCGCGTCGAGGCGCGCGCCGCCGCCCGCAGGTAACCGTTGGGAGGGGCCGGGGCAGGGCCGCCT
>NZ_JADGHH010000319.1 GCF_019689535.1 Pigmentiphaga sp. | reverse complement strand
AACCGTTCAGCATCTGTTTCGATCCCATCCTACGAAACGATATTGACCCTGAACTCGTCGCCACGAACGAGTGGGCGGGGTAGTGCAGAGGTTCCTTAGCTTAAGTGCACGGCCGCCAAGAAATCACCCAAGCCTTGCAAGCAATTTCCGGTATATGCGTAAGTTAAGCGGATAAGCAATTAACACAATCGTACGCGCCAACGCCGCAGCGGTGTTAGCCGGAGAGCGAGCACCCACTCAAGTCGACATCACCCCCCTTCAAAGAGCATAAAAATGAAAATCGTCAATCCCATCGATACGAAAGTGCGCCAGCGTGCGGTGCCGGACGCCGGGCAGCGCTATAAGGTCCTCGGCTGGGACGCGAGCGGCATCGTCCGGGCCGTGGGGCCGGAGGTAACCTTGTTCCAGCCGGGCGACCGCGTCTGGTATGCCGGTTCGGTCGGCCGTGCAGGATGCAATAGCCAATTGCACCTGGTCGACGAACGCATCGTCGGCAAGGCTCCCCGCTCGCTCGATTTCGCGCAGGCCGCGGCATTGCCGCTGACCGCCATCACGGCGTGGGAATTGCTGTTCGACCGGTTCGGCATCTTGCGCAACCGCGACCAACCCAAGAAATCCCTGCTCATCATCGGCGCGGCGGGCGGCGTGGGATCGATCATGACCCAGCTTGCCGCACGCCTGACGCCGTTCACGGTCATCGGCACGGCATCGCGCCCGGAAACCCAGGCCTGGGTGCAGGAGCTGGGCGCGCACTACGTCATCGACCACGGCAAATCGCTCGTCGAAGAGATGAAGCGCATTGGCCTGGCCCATGCGGATTACGTCGTCAGCCTGACGCATACCCAGGCCCACCTGGACGAAATCGTGGAAATCGTTGCGCCGCTGGGGCGCTTCGGACTGATCGACGATCCTCCGGCGCTCGACGCCACCCGCTTCAAGCGCAAGGTGGTGTCGGTGCATTGGGAAGGCATGTTCGCGCGTTCGCTATTCGGCACCGACGACATGATCAGCCAGCACCAGCTGCTCGAGGACGTGGCGGACCTGGTCGACGCCGGAGACATCCGCACCACGCTGAACGAATGCCTCAGCAGCATCAATGCCGAGAACCTCCGGCGCGCGCATGCGCTCATCGAGTCAGGCAAGTCGCGCGGCAAGCTGGTGCTGGAAGGCTGGAGCTGACGGTCAGGCCTGGCGCAGCGCGCCATAGGTGGCGATGCCGAGCAGGGTCATGGCGACCGACCCGCCTACGTGGGCAAGGATAGAGGTCGCCAGCCAGCCGAGGCGTTGCTGCCCGGCCAGTTCCACCAGCTCCGCCGAGAAGGTCGAGAAGGTCGTGAGCCCGCCGCAGAACCCGGTGATGATGAGTACTCGCCAGTGCGGGGCCAGTGCGGGGTGGGCGGAGAAATAGGCGAGCGCGACACCGATCACGTAGGCGCCGATGAGGTTGGCGGCCAGCGTGCCCGGAGGCAAGGCTGGGAAGAAAGCGTTGAGCGCAACGGCCAGGCCCCAGCGGCACAGCGCGCCGACGGCGGCACCGACGGCGATGGCGGTGATCACGAGCAGCATCGAGGTTCCTTGCGAGGCAGCGATTGTTTTCGTTGGCAAAGCGAGATGTTAAGCGGTCGCCAGTTCGGCGGCCACGCCCTCGAACTTGCGCGCCAGGAATTCGACCAGCGCGCGCACGCGGGCCGGGACGAACCGTCCGCTCGGCAGCAAGGCGTTCAGCGGGTAGCTTTCGATTTGCCATTGGGCCAGCAGGCGTACCAGCCTGCCGTCTGCCATCTCCTGCCGTTGTTCGACGGGCGTCTTGAGCAGGATGCCCGCCCCGGCGAGCGCCCATTGCCGGGCGAGCGAGGCGTCGTCGGTGCTGCGGTCGCCGTCGACGTGTACTTCTACGGTCTGGCCGTCGCGCGTGAATCGCCACGTGCGGTGCGGCTTGCCCGCCCTGTCGTAGGCCAGGCAGTTGTGATCGCGCAGTTCCATCGGCGTTTGCGGTGCAGGATGACGCGCGAGGTAACTGGGCGCCGCCACGACGACCGGTGCGGTATGCATCAGTCTTCGCGCTACGAGCCGGGAGTCGACCAGGTGGCCGTAGCGTATCGCCAGGTCGACTTCATCGCGCACGACGTCGAGCGGCCGGTCGCCGACGGACAGGGCGAGTCGCACCCCCGGATGGGCATGCATGAATTCATCCAGCCAGGGCAACAAGGTGGTGCGGGCCAGGTCGGACGGCGCCGCGATGCGGATCAGGCCGACCAGCTCGGCGCGGTCGGCAGTGGCCTGCGCCTCGCCTTCTTCCACGAGGTCGAGCGCCCGGCTGGCATAGTCCAGCAGCGTCTGGCCCTGGGGCGTCAGCCGCATGGCGCGCGTGGAGCGCTCGAAGAGCCTGACGCCGAGTTGGTTCTCCAGGCGCTTGAGGGTGGCGCTGGCCGCTGCGGGCGTGATGTCCAGGACGCGGGCGGCGCCGGTGAGGCTGCCGGTGCGTGCGGTCTGGACCAGGACGCGCAGGTCGCTGA
>NZ_JADGHH010000074.1 GCF_019689535.1 Pigmentiphaga sp. | reverse complement strand
GGTGGTGTGTGGGCATGGAAATCCGTCCAGGGCGGCCGAGCGAGCGGCGTGCAAATCGGCAATTGTAGGCACAGAGCCCGGGGGATCGCAGCGAGGTTTCCCAAACCGCATAAACTTAACGCATGTCGCTCACGTTTTTCTTCCGCCGCCCATGAGTGCCGACGACTCGTCCGCTACGCCCGGGCAGGTCGTCCGGCACCGTGCCCCGATGGCGCGGCTGGCCTTGATCATCGTCGTGCTGCTGGTGGTGTACGCCAGCCTCTATCCGTTCACGGGCTGGGTCGATGTCGGCTTGCCGGCTTTCGCGTACCTGCGGGCGCCGTGGCCCGAATATTGGGTTGGATCCGAAATCGTCGCCAACGTCGCGGCCTATTTGCCCGTGGGCGCGCTGTTCGTCTGGGCGCTCTATCCCGCTTGCCGCAGGGTGGCCGCCGTGCTGGCGGCGGTCGTGTTCTGCACGCTGCTGTCGGGCTCCCTGGAGGCGCTGCAGACCTACCTGCCCAACCGCATCGCGTCCAACGTCGACCTGGCTGCCAACGCCGGTGGTGGGCTGCTGGGTGCCTTGGCCGGTGCCGCGACGGCGCCGAGCCTGATCGGCGACGGGGCACTCGTGCGCTGGCGCCATCGATGGTTTGCACCCGAGGCCGGTTCGGCCCTGATCCTGGCCGCGCTCTGGGTATTCATGCAGATTCCGCGCCAGCCCATGCTGTTCGGTACCGGCGAGTTATGGCGGTTGGTCGGCGATTGGGCCGCGCTGCCGTCGCAGCTGCTCGGCGAGGTGTGGACGCCCTCGCCTGGGCAGCGCATCATGGCCGAACAGCTGTGCACCGGGGCCGCCGTGGTGGCCGTTTCCATGTTGTTGCTGCACGTGGCTCGGCCAGTGCCGGGGCGCGGTATGCTTCCGGCTGCGCTGGTGTGTTGCGCGCTGCTGGTCAAGGCCGTCCTGCAGCCCCTGGCCGTGCCCGCGCAGGCGGGCGGGGCTTGGATCACGATCGGCGCCGTCGTCGGCGTGGTCGGGGGCCTGGCCCTGGCCACCGGCGGCGCTTATTTGCAACCTTCCTGGCAGCGCGTGCTCGGCATGACGGCCTTGTGCGTGCAGCTGGCCATCGTCAACTTGCTCCCGTCCGACCTCTATTTCGAAATGACGGCCGCGGTGGCGCGCACGAGTTGGCTGCATCTGGAGTCGCTCACGCAGAGCCTGTCCGTGATCTGGGTGGTGGCCGCCTTGTTCTTCCTGGCCCGGCGACGCGTTGGTTCGGCGTCCCGGTAACGCTTTTTTCGTCCTTGCGAGTTGGTATGGAGTCCTATTACAAGCACCACGTCTTTTTTTGCCTGAACGAGCGCGGACCCGATGCGCCTCGTCCCTGTTGCGCTCGGCAAGGCGCCCAGGCCATGCAGGACTATGCCAAGAAGCGCATCAAGGCGCTTGGATTGGCCGGCAAGGGCGAGATCCGCATCAACAAGGCAGGCTGCCTGGACCGATGCGAAGAGGGGCCGGTATTGGTGGTTTATCCGGAGGGTGTCTGGTACACCTACGTGGACCAAGAAGATATCGATGAAATCATCGATTCGCACCTGGTGCGCGGTGAGCCCGTCGAACGACTGAGGATCTGAGCGCCATGGCGATTGCAACCGAACATCTCGTGCTAGAGGGTGGCGCGGGGCCCGTCGATTGCGCGCTGGACATTCCCGAGGGGGGCCTCGACGCAGCACGGGGATGGGCCCTGATCCTGCATCCGCATCCGCTGTTCGGCGGCACCCGCGACAACAAGGTGGTCACGACGGTGGCGCGGGCCTGCGTGCAGCAGGGGCTGGCTGCGCTGCGGCCGAATTTCCGCGGCGTGGGCGGATCCGCAGGCGAGTTCGACCACGGCACCGGTGAAGCGTCGGACATGTTGGCCGTGGTGGATCAGTTTCGCGCGCGGCATCCGTCGCTGGCCCGCGGCCATTTCGTGTTGGGCGGGTTCTCGTTCGGCAGCGCGGTCGCCAGCCAGGTGTATGCTGGTTGCGGGCCGGCGAGCCCCCGGGGGCTGCCGGTGGCAGGCGTGGTATTGCTCGGCACCGCGGCCAGTCGTTTTTCCGTGGCCGAGGTTCCCGAAGATTCGCTGGTCATCCATGGCGAGCAGGACGACACGGTGCCGCTATCGTCCGTCATGGACTGGGCGCGCCCGCAAAGCCTGCCGGTCACCGTCATTCCCGGGGCTGGCCATTTCTTCCACGGCAACCTCGTGGTGGTCAAGCGCCTGGTGCTGAACTACCTGGGCCGCGTGCTGGCATGACGGGGCCGCCGGCGGGCTGTAGCATTCCGTTGCATCAGCTCCGCCATGTCCCGGGGGTAGCCAGCCGCTCGGGGTGCCTATAATTGCAGTTTCCACCCCGCACCGCGGGGCGCGCGTCGGGCAGCGTTGGCCGGCCCGGGCGGCGCCCCTCTTGCACGATCGTCTCCCACATGAAACTGCGCTTTTTCTCGTTCGCTCCGGGACGTCGGTTTGCTTTGGCCGCAGTGGCGTCGGCTTGCCTCGTCGCATTCCAGGCAACCATGCCCGCCACGGCCTTGGCCGCAGCCGCGCCGCCGGTGACTACCTCTTCCGCCGCGTCTTCGGTGTCGACCGTCGGCCTGTTGTCTTCCGTGCCGGCGCCCGCCATAGCGGCCCGCGCCTGGGTCGCGATCGACTTGACCAGCGACCAGGTCTTGGCCGAGGATCGCGCGGACGATCGCGTCGAACCGGCTTCGCTGACCAAGGTCATGACGGCGTATCTGGTGTTCAACGCACTCAAGGAAAAACGCCTGTCGCTCGGCCAAAGCGTCGCGGTGTCGCACAAGGCCTGGCGCACGGGCGGTTCGCGCATGTTCATCGAGCCGCGCAAGCCCGTCACCGTCGAGGAGCTGATCCGCGGCATGATCACGCAGTCGGGCAATGACGCCACGGTGGCGTTGGCCGAGGCCGTCGCGGGGAGCGAGGACGCCTTCGTCGCGTTGATGAACCAGGAAGCGGCGCGGCTTGGGCTGAAGAATACGCACTTTACGAACTCCACCGGCCTGCCCGATCCGCAGCACGTGACCACGGTGCGCGACCTCGCCCTGCTGGCCAAGCGCCTGATCCAAGATCATCCCGACTTCTACGGGTATTACAAGGAACGCGAGTTCACCTACAACAAGATCACCCAGCCCAATCGCAACCGGCTGTTGTGGGTCGATCCGTCCGTGGATGGCATGAAGACGGGCCACACCGAGGCGGCCGGCTACTGCCTGATCGCGTCTGCCATGCGGGGCGACCGCCGCGTGCTCACGGTCCTGGTGGGGGCGGCGAGCGAGAACGCGCGTACCCAGGAGAGCCTGAAACTGTTGAACTGGGGGTTCCAGAACTTCGACACGGTGCGCGTCTACGAGGCCAACCAGGCCGTGGTGGAGCCCAAGGTCTGGAAGGGCAATGCGAGCAAGGCCAAGCTGGGGTCGCGCTCGGCCATCTGGGTCACGGTGCCGCGCGGCCAGGCCGGGAACGTCAAGTCCACCGTCGAGCGTACCGATCCGCTGGTGGCGCCGTTGCAGGCGGGACAGCAAGTGGGTACGCTTAAACTTACCCTGAACGACAAACCCGTGCGCGAGGTGCCGTTGACCGTGCTCGAACCGGTGGACGTGGCTGGCATCTTCGGCCGCGCATTCGACGCCGTGAGGCTTTGGTTCAACTAAGGCTCGCGCATGCGCTGGGGGTGCGCCCCGAAGGGTGGAAACCGCGGCGCGGCATGTTCGCTGCGCCGCCATCGGGGGCGCCCCAGGCGCGGTCGGCCCCCGGTCCGCGCCCTTTTTTTGCGGAGCGTGCGAAACATGCGGCGCAGGGAAAGGGCGTATTTCTCTCCTTCTTTAGGGAATAGACATGATTCCAGGCATAGAGGGCGACCCGCTGGTCTATCTCAACGGTGAGTTCACGCCGCTGTCGCAAGCCAAGATATCGGTGCTGGACCGGGGCTTCATCTTCGGCGACGGCATCTACGAGGTCGTGCCGGTCTACGGCCGCAAGCCGTTCCGGATGGCGCAGCATTTGGCGCGGCTCGCCCGCAGCCTGGATGCGATCCGCATCCCGAATCCGCACACGGCTGAGCAATGGCAGGCGCTGGTCGCGAGGCTGGTCGAGACCTTGGACGCCCAGGATCAGTTCGTCTACCTGCAAGTGACGCGCGGTGTCGCCAAGCGCGATCACGCATTTCCCCGCAACATCTCGCCCACGGTGTTCGGCATGACGAGCCCGTTCGCAAGGCCGTCGGCCGAGCTGCGCGAGAGCGGCGTGAAAGCCGTGACCATGCCCGACGAGCGCTGGCTGCATTGCCACATCAAGTCCACCTCGCTGTTGGGCAACGTATTGGCTCGGCAGTATGCCGTCGATCGCGACGCGACGGAGGTCGTGATGTTCCGCGACGGTTTCCTGTCCGAAGGCTCGTCCAGCAACATCTGGGTGGTCAAGGACGGGCGCCTGCTGGCGCCACAGAAGAACCATCTCATCCTCGAAGGCATCCGCTACGGATTCATCGAGGAAATGGCCTCGGCCAAGGGGATCCCGCTCGAGATGCGGCCGGTCTCGAAGGCGGAGGTCCAAGCGGCCGACGAATTGATGCTTTCGTCGGCGACCAAGGAAATCCTGCCCATCGTGTCGCTCGACGGCCAGCCCGTGGGCGCGGGCCGTCCCGGCCCCGTCTATGCCCGGTTGCGCCAGGGATACGATGAGGCGATCGCAGCGCTTTGACATTCACATGGCAGACCTTCCCCAAGCGCCCGAGGCCCGGGCTTCGCTGATCGAGTATCCGTCAGACTTCCCGATCAAGGTGATGGGGGCGCATCGCCCTGATTTCGCCCAGGTGCTCACCGAAGTCGTGATGCGCCATGATCCGGATTTCGATCCGGCCACGGTGGAAATGCGGGCCAGCTCTGGTGGCAATTACCTGGGGCTGACTTTCATCGTGCGGGCGACTTCCCGCGAGCAGCTCGACGCGCTGTATCGCGAGCTCACCTCGCACCCCATGGTGAAATTCGTCCTGTAGCCGACCCGCCCGAGAGAGCTGTCCATGCACATCCGTTGGCTGCAGCGTCCTGCCGACTATCACGAGACATGGGAGGCGATGAAATCTTTCACCGCCGCGCGCGATGCCGATACGGCGGACGAGATCTGGCTGGTCGAGCATCCTCCCGTGTTTACGCTAGGGCAGGCGGGTAAGCCCGAGCATGTGTTGGCGCCTCATGACGTGCCGGTCGTCAAGAGCGACCGCGGCGGGCAGGTCACCTATCACGGGCCCGGGCAGGTGGTGGCCTATGTGCTGCTCGACCTGAAGCGCGCCGGGTATTTCGTCAAGGAATACGTGAACCGGGTGGAGCAGGCCGTGATCGATCTGCTGGCCGAATTGGGGCTGCCCGATGCGCAGCGCAAGCCGGGCGCACCGGGCGTCTACGTGAATTGGCCGCGCGCGTCGGCCCCCGCGGCGGGGGCATCCGAACTGGCCAAGATCTCGGCGTTGGGCATCAAGGTCCATCGCGGATGTACCTACCATGGCGTCGCGTTGAACGTGGCCATGGACTTGGCCCCGTTCTCGTGGATCAACCCTTGCGGTTATGCCGGGCTGCGCACCGTGGACCTAGCCTCCTGCGGGTGCGCGATTTCTCTGGAAGAAGCCGGCGAGCGGCTGGCGCGGCGCCTGGAACGCGCGCTGGTGGCCCTGCCGCAGTCAGGGGTTTTGCCGAGCCCGGCGCCGGCGGCGGTAGAATAAGGGTCTTTACTAATCCGGCCCCCGGTTCTACCCCGGCCACGCCGAACAGGAATCTTGTCGATGAGCTCCGTGCCCGATACGTCCGCCTTGAGCAGCCAATCCGAAACCAACGGGGCGGCGCCGGCCTACGATCCGCTGCAGAAGCAGAAATCCGCCTCCAAGGTTTCCCGCATCCCGATCAAGGTCGTGCAAGCGGAAAGGCTGAAGAAACCTGAGTGGATACGCGTGAAGGCGGCGTCTCCCGGTTCCCGCTTCTACGACATCAAGCGCATCCTGCGCGAGCACAACCTCCATACGGTGTGCGAGGAAGCCTCGTGCCCGAATATCGGGGAGTGCTTCGGCAAGGGAACGGCTACGTTCATGATCATGGGCGACAAGTGCACGCGCCGCTGCCCCTTCTGTGACGTAGGCCATGGCCGGCCCGACCCGCTGGACCCAGACGAGCCGCTCAACTTGGCGCGCACCATTGCCGCGCTGAAGCTGAACTACGTGGTCATCACGTCGGTGGACCGCGACGACCTACGCGACGGCGGCGCGGCCCATTTCGTGGAGTGCATCGCCAAGACGCGCGAACTCTCGCCCGCCACCCGCATCGAGATCTTGGTGCCCGATTTCCGCGGACGCCTGGACCGGGCGCTCGAGATCCTCGATGCGTGTCCGCCGGATGTGATGAACCACAACCTGGAGACGGTGCCGCGCTTGTACAAGCAGGCCCGCCCGGGTTCCAACTACGAGCACTCGCTCAAGCTGCTGGCCGAGTTCAAGGCCCGCCATCCCGAGGTGCCGACCAAGTCCGGCCTGATGCTGGGCTTGGGCGAGACTGACGAGGAAATCCTGCAGGTGATGCGCGACATGCGCGCGCACAACGTAGACATGATCACGATCGGCCAATACCTGCAACCGTCCGAGCACCATCTCCCCGTGCTGCGCTACGTGCATCCCGACACTTTCGCGATGTTCGAGCGCGAAGCCTATGCGATGGGCTTTACCCATGCCGCGGTCGGCGCAATGGTGCGTTCGTCGTATCACGCAGACCAGCAGGCGCACGCGGCCGGCGTGGCGTAAAGCGCGACGCGCCGTCGTCTTTTCGGTTCCGCAAGAAAAGAGGCTTGCCCAACGCGCGCAGCCCGGACGTTGTATCCGGGCCGGGGCGTGGGGCAAGCCTTTTTTTGGTTCATGCCGGCGCTGCCGGAGCGGCGATCGGTGCTGGTTTGCCGCTTCGGCGCGCTTGGTGCCGCTTAGGCCCGCACCTCCCGCCGCTGGAAGAGCATGTAGGCCAGCGTGAACAACAGGATCACGGCGGCGATCAGCCCTATCATCTGGGGCCAGATGATGGCCAGGCTTTGCGAGAGCGGCAAGGGCGAACCGATCACCGCGCCCTGCAATTGGCTCAGGAAGACCGGCCCCAGCGTGCGGGTCGACGGCACCAGCAGGGCCAGCACGCCTTCTCCGAACAACTGGGACGGCGAGATCCGCTCGAGCGCCTGTTGCCACTGGAGCGTTTCGATCCCGGGTTGCCCCAGCATCAGCGCCAATGGATCGGGCGGTGCGATGACCTGCGCGATCGCGCCGGCCAGCATGGGCCACAGCAGCGAGAAGAACAGCCATAGCCCGAGGCTGACCAGGGCAGACGTTGCCGCCGACTGGAACAGGATGGAGCACAGCATCGCCACGGACAGCCATACGCCTGCATAGGCGAGCGTGAGCAGCAGGAACAGCAGCGAGCGGGCGATTTCTTCGCCGCTGGGCGGCACGCCAAGCAGGAACAACCCGGCGCCGACCACCAATAGCCACAAGGCCAGCAGCGAAACGGCCAGGGTTGTCAGGCCTGCCAGGAATTTGCCCATCAGCAAGGCATCGCGGTAGATGGGCTGCGACAGCAGCCGGCTCATCGTGCGCCGCGAGTATTCGCCGTTGATCGCATCGAATCCCAGCCCGATCGCCACCAGCGGCACCAGGAACCCCAGCAGCGCCGAGAACGACGGCATGGGTTCGCGCGCGGCCGTGAACAGGCGCAGGAACACGAAGGGATCGCTGGCGGTAGTGTTGCGGATCTGCTGGAACACGCCGTAGAGCGCAGCGGCGGCCGTCAGGATGATCAGCCATTCCAGCACGCGCATGCGGCCGCTGCGCAGATGGTCGGCCAGCTCTTTCAGCAGGACCACGCCCATGCCCTGTACGGGTGATCCTTCACGCTGCATGACGTCGTCCCCCTTGAGTCATGGACTGGAAGAAGCGGTTGTAGATCATGTCGAGGCTGATTGGCTCGTCGTCCAGCCGGAGCAGCTCGGCGTTCGCGTTGACGAGCGCGCGGGCGATATCCGGCCGCACGTCCCGTTCGGCCCGCAGCCGCCAGCGTTGTTCGCCCTGGGGTTCGACCGAGGCGATGCCCGGAATGCCGCGCAGCACTGCGGCGATGTCCTTGCCCCGCGCCTCGACCACTACGGCGCTCTGGCCGCCCAGCACCTGGCGCGCCAGCTCCGGCACGGTGCCCATGAGGGCGATGCGGCCCTGGTGGAAAAGCGCCACGCGGTCGCAGATGCGCTGCATGTGGTCCAGCATGTGGGACGACAGCAGCACCGTGACGCCGTCCCGCCGCAGGCTGTCGATGAGCCCCAGGAAGTCTTCGGCGGCCTGCGGGTCGAGGCCGGAGGTCGGCTCGTCCAGGATGGCGATGCGGGCACCCTTGAGCACGATCTCCGCCAGCCCCAGGCGTTGCCGCATGCCGCGCGAGAAGCCGGCCACGCGCCGGTCTGCCTCGCTGGAAAGCCCGACGCGCGCGAGCGCCGCATCGATGCGGGCGTTGCGTTCGCCGGCGTCGATTTCCATGAGCTTGGCCGTGTAGGCGAGGTTTTCCCGTGCCGAGAGGTAGTCGTAGAACCCGACGGCGTCGGGCATGTAGCCGACCTCGCGCTTGACCGCGAGCGGCGAGCGGCGCGGATCGCGGCCCAGGACCGACACCGTGCCGGAGCTCGCTTCGGTCAAGCCCAGCAGCATGAGAATGGTGGTCGTCTTGCCGGCGCCGTTGGGACCGAGCAGGCCGAAGACCTCGCCCTGTCCTACCGTGAACGAAACGCCGTCGACCGCGGTACGGCCTTTATAGCGTTTGGTCAGGCCTTGCGCCTGGATGACTTGCGTGCTCATCGCCGCCCGAACCTCGCGACAGCACCCACCAGCACCAGCACGGCGATGGCGATGATGATGACTCCGACGATACCCCACAGGCCCGAGGTCTGCACCGTGATGCGGAACTCGCCCGACGCGCTTTCCCCGCCGCCCGACGCGCGGATGGTGGTCATGTAGTCGCCGACGAGCGATCGATCGGACGGCGTGATGTGGGCCTGGGCCTCGACCTCCTTGCCCGCTTCGATTTCAGGAAGGGTCTTGGGTTCGAATTCGACCTTCCAGCCCGACGGCGCGCTGGCCGACAGCTCGATGCCTTGCGCCGGCGCGGAGCCATCGTTGCGCACGATGATGGGCATGGTTTCGGTCTTGCCGGCGCGGGCGGTCGCACTCATGATGCCGTCGCGGCCAGTGATGCGCAGTTCGGGTTGGCCCACGACGTCCATGGTGAGCTTGGCGCTGGCTGATGCGTTTTCGGCGCTGGCATGCACGACGATGGGATAGCTGCCGGCCTTGACGGACGAGGGCGGCTTGACGCTGAGCTTGAGGTCTTTCGATTCGCCCGCCTTGATGGGTACGGAGGTCAGCTGTTGCGACCCGTAGTTTTCGGTGAAGGTGGGTTCGAAGTACTGCGGCGTTTCGGCAGTCAGGCTCACCACCAGATCGCGTCCGCTGTCGTTGCGCACCGTGAACTGGTAATCGAAGGTCGTGCGCGGGCCGCCGCGCAGCGCGGGCAGCTTGGTTTCGATGCCGAGCTGGGCCGGCAATTCGTCGGCCAGCGTCACGTCAATGGGAAGTTCGATGCGCCGGTTCGGCGCATCGGCCACGACGCGTATGCGATACCGGCGCGCCTCGGCCGTGGGCGGCAGTTCGAACCGCAATTGCAGCGGCACGCTGGCGTCGGTGTCCGGCATTGCAGCGGCCACCGGCTTGCCGCCGCCGAGCAGCGAGACTTTCCAGCCTTGCGGCACGTCTTCCACCCGTAGTGCAACGCGCTCCGGCGGCTCTTTTTGGTTGCGCAGGCTCAGCGGCAGCGTGGTCGTGGCGCCGGCCTGCAACGTCAGGGAAGGGTAGTCGGTGACCAGGTAGATGCCCGACTGGTCGGCCGCCACGAGGGTCGGAAATGCGAGCAACAGCGACAAGATCAGGACGCGAATCTTATGCATGGCAGTTCGTTGATGAAATGGAATGCTGAAAGATTCGGCCAGGCGCCCGGCATGGGATACGCCTGAACCAATCGTATTAGTGTGAGCGTCTCCCTTCGGCGCAGCGCCGCACCTGGATGCATGGAGTATCCGGGCACGGCGCTGCGCCGGGGGACCAGCTTGGCGGGGCGGAGCCGGTACGGGGCGAAACACTAATGGATGATACGACGATTGGCTATACGGGTAGCCCCTGCTTGGTTTCGTCCTGGATAGACCTCACTCAGTCCATTTTGATGCCCCGCGATTCAATCAGTTCACGCCCCGCCTTGATCTCGGAAGCCAGGTAGTCGCGCAGTTCCGCCGGCGAGCCGCCTATCGGTTCCGCGCCGATGGAAGCCAGCGTGGCCTGCACCTTGGGCGCCTGCAGCGCCTGGCGCATGGCTTGGTTCAGCTTGTCGATGACCGCTTGCGGCGTGCCGGCGGGCGCAAAGGCGGCAAACCACGGAGTTAGCTCATAGCCGGGCAGCCCGGCTTCGGCCACCGTGGGTAGATTGGGCAGTGCAGCAGAGCGCTTCTTGGTCGTGACGGCGATGGCGGTCAGCTTGCCCGCTTCGATGTGCGGCTTGGCGGAGGTCACGCTGTCGAACATGTAGTCGACTTGTCCGCCCAGCAGGTCGGCGATGGCCGGACCGCTGCCCTTGTACGGCACGTGCAGCATCTGCACGTTCGCCATCTTGACGAACAGTTCGCCGGCCAAGTGGATGGACGTGCCGACGCCGGCCGAGGCAAAGGTGTACTTGCCGGGATTGGCCTTGGCGAGTGCGATTACCTCGGCCACCGTCTTGGCCGGGATGCGCTGCGGATTGGCGACGAGCACGTTGGGAACGACGGCGAGCAGCGAAATCGGCGCGAAGTCCTTGACGGGATCGTACGCCATGTCGGGATAGAGCGCGGGGTTCACAGCCATGCCGTTGGCGACGATCATGATCGTATAGCCGTCCGGCTTGGCGCGGGCCACGGCGGTTGCGCCGATGTTGCCCCCGGCGCCGGGGCGGTTCTCGATCACGAAGGGTTGGCCGAGCATCTGGCCCATGGTTTCACCCAGCGTACGGGCGATGTTGTCCATCGCGCCCCCGGGCGGGAAGGGGACGATCCAGCGGATCGGGCGGCTGGGATAGCCGTTTTGCGCAGCAGCAGTGAGCGGTGCAGCGAGCAGGCCCGCGGCGACGGCCAGGGCGGTCAGGGAAAAGCGGTTTTTCATCTTGTGTCTCCAGTATGCAGTATGGGGCGGGTCGGACCAGCCGTCGCCGTGGCGGCTTGCGCTGCCCGACCCGGAGGGGGCGCTCAGCGGATCGCGGAGGGATGCCGCGCCAACGGCGTCACGTGGATGTCCATGTACGGGTACAGGGGTAATGCGGACAGCAGCGCGTGCAGCTCGTCGTTGTCCGTCACGTCAAAGATGCTGTAGTTGGCGTATTCGCCCACCACGCGATAGATCTGCTGCCATTTGCCCTGCCGCTGCAGGTCCTGGGAATAGGCCTTTTCCGCGGCCTTGAGCGCATCGGCTTGTTCAGGTGGAACCGAATGCGGGATGCGTACGTCCATGCGCACGAGAAACAGCATGAAAGTCTCCTTGTCACGATTCTTGCCCGGGACGGCCGGCGCCTAGCCGGCGGCGTCCCCCCAAGGGCCGGGATACCCGGCCCGTCCTTGCGTCGTCCGGCTCAGCGGTCGCGGCGATAGCGGTTGAGCTTGTCTTCGTCGAGCGCCAGTCCGAGCCCGGGGCCGGTGGGCAGCCGCATCGAAAAATCTGCGTAGGCGGGGCGCTCGCGGACCACGTCGTCCACCAGCAGCAGGGGCCCGAACAATTCCGTGCCCCATTCCAGGCGCGGTAGCGTGGCAAAGGCATGGGCGGCGGCAACGCTGCCGATGCTGCCCTCGAGCATGGTGCCGCCGTATAGCGCGATGCCGGCGGCGTCGCCGACCGCCGCGGTGCGCAGCGCACCATAGAGGCCGCCTGACTTGGCGATCTTGATCGCCAGCACGTCCGCGGCGCCTTCGCGCGCAATGGCCATCGCATCCTCGGGGCCCTGCACCGCCTCGTCGGCCATGATGGGGATGACGAAGCGAGCCGCCAGCCGCGCCATGCCGGTGCGGTGCGCGCGCGGTACCGGCTGTTCGACGAGGTCTACCCCGGCCTCTTCCAGCTGCGCGATGCCTACCGCTGCCTGGGACTCGCTCCACGCCTGGTTGACGTCTACCGTGACGCGAGCGCGCTTGCCGAGCGCGCGCTTGATGGCGCAGACGTGGGCTACGTCTTCGGCCACGGAGCGGCGGCCTATCTTCAGCTTGAACGTATCGTGGCGGCGCGCGTCGAGCAGCGCTTCGGCCTCTTCGATGTCGCGGCGCGTGTCGCCGCTGGCCAGTGTCCACAGCACGGGCACGGTGTCGCGCACGGCGCCGCCCAGCAAGGTGGAGACGGGGACGCCCAGGCGCTTGCCCTGGGCGTCGAGCAATGCGGTTTCCAGCGCCGACTTGGCAAAGGTGTTGCCCCGCGCGGCCTTCTCCATGCGCTGTACGGCAGCCAGCACGTTGGCGGCGTTTTGGCCCAGGAGGGCCGGGGCCAAATACGTGTCGATGGCCACCTTGATGCCTTCGGGGCTTTCCTCGCCGTAGCTCAGGCCACCTATGGTCGTGGCTTCGCCCAATCCTTCGATGCCGTCCGAGCAGCGTAGCCGCACGATCACGAGGGTCTGGACGTTCATGACTGTCATCGCCAGTTGATGGGCGCGGATCGTGGGAAGGTCGACCAAAATGGCTTCGATCGACTCGATATACGGCAAAACCATACTATTCCAGTCATAGAAAGTGCTGGAATTCAGTATGAATCTCGATTTTTCACCCGTCCAAGACTATATTTGTCGTTTTCCATACCTAAAAGGTATCGATGGATCTCAGGCAACTTCGTTATTTCCAGGCCGTGGCGCAGGAAATGAACGTCACCCGCGCCGCCGAAAAGCTGCACATGGCGCAGCCGCCGCTCAGCCGCCAGATCCGGGCCTTGGAAGAAGAGCTCGGCGTGCTTTTGTTCGAGCGCACCGGCCGCTCCCTGCGCCTGACCGAGGCCGGGCGCTTCCTGCTCGAGCATTCGCTCCAGTTGACCACGCGGCTGCAGGAGGTCGTCGATGCGACGCGCCGCATCGGCCAGCAGGGGCGACGCTGGTTTGGCATCGGCTTCGTGCCTTCCACGCTATACGGCTTCGTGCCCGAGCTGATACGACGCCTGCGCAGCGCCGATCCGCACGTGGACGTCGGGTTGTCGGAGATGACGACGCTGCAGCAGATGGAAGCGCTCAAGTCCGGGCGCATCGACATCGGTTTCGGCCGCATCCTGTTCGATGACCCGGATGTCGAACGCGAAGTGCTGATGGCCGAACCGTTGGTCGCAGTGGTGGGGAAATCCCATGCATTGGCGGCGCGCCCGGCGCACGGGGCCGTGGGCGCGGCGGAGCTGGCGGGCCAGCCGTTCATCCTGTATCCCGCCCGGCCGCGCCCGAGCTATGCTGATCACGTGCTGGGCTTGTTCAGGGCCGCAGGCTGGGCGTTGCAAGTCATCCAGGAGGCCAATGAGCTGCAGACGGCGATAGGCCTCGTGGCGGCAGGATTGGGCGTGACGGTCGTGCCCGCTTCCGTGCAGCGGTTGCAGCGCGACGATATCGTCTATCTGCCCCTGGCGACGGCAGGTTTTACCTCCCCGGTCATTGTCAGTTGCCGCAAAGACGATCGGTCGCCCTTCCTCGTGCAGGCCAAGGCGCTGGCTGCCGGGCTCGCGACGAAGGATGCGGAGGCGTTTCGCGCGTAGGCCTGGGCGTCAGGCGTTTTCCAGGTGCACGCTGCCCTTGGCGGCCGACCGCGTGCCCGGCAGCGGGCGGTTGCTCGCGGCGTGATAAGTGAAGACGACCGAGAATTTCACTTCGTCCGTGCTGTTGCGATCCGCCGCGTGCAGGGTATTGCAGTGGAAAAACACTGCGTCGCCGGCATGCAATTCCGGCACGATGGCGCGTTCGATCACCGGCCGGTTGACGGGAAGGTCGTCGCGGAAGAATTTTTTCTCATCGAACCGCGAGGCGTCGATGCGTTCGAGATGCGAGCCGGGCACGAAGTGCAAGGCGCCGTTGCGGTCGAATTCGTCACCCAGCGCCAGCCAGACCGAAACCATGTCGTCCCGCTCGAACGCCCAATAGCGGAAATCGCGGTGCCATCCGGTCAATGTGCCGAACCGCGGATGCTTGGTCATGATGCAGTTGTGGTGTGCCAGCGAAAGCTTGGCCGGTTCGCCGAAGTACGCTGCCATCCATTCGCGGATGGGGGCAGACGTGGCGTACTGCCGGAAGGCTTCGTCGCGCGACCATGCATCGAGGAGCCGCCGCACGGTTTTTCCGCCTTCGGCGTCGCGCGACGGCGGCGCGCCGGGATAGCCCAGGTCCGCTTCGTATTCGATGGGCTCGATGTGCGCATTGAGCTGGGCGCGCGCAATCTGCAGCAACGCGGCGCAACGCGAGGCATCGAGGAAATTGCGCACTACCACCAGGCCGTCCCGGCGCAGTGTCGCGATTTGTTCATCGCGGGACAGGCTAGCCATACTGCTGAACGAGGCAAAAAGTCACGAGGTTCACTAGCATACGCCGAATTGCAAAGGAAAGCCTGCGCGCCGGGCCTGGGGCCCTCAGCCTTGAATTGTGGGGCGCCCTCGCATCGCCCGCAGGCCTATTCCAGCTTGATGTCGATGCGCTTGACGACGTCAGCCCATTTTTGCGCGTCGCGCCGGAGCGTTGCTTCGGCTTCCGTTCCCGTCGAGCCCACGGGCGTGAGATCGAGCGAAGTCAATTTTTGGCGCACGGATTCCTCGTTCAATATCTCGGACACCGTCCGTTGAAGGGTTTGGAGAAGCGCTGCGGGGGTAGCGCTGGGCGCCATCAGGTATTGATTGAAGGACGCGTCGATGCCGGGCAGTCCGGCCTGCGGCAAGGTAGGGATGGAGGGCGCCATGGGAGAAGGGCGCGCGGAAGAGACGGCCAGGGCTGACAGCCGGCCGGATTGGATGTGAGGCAGGACGGTGGGCGTAGCGAGGAATCCGCAGTCGACCTGGCCTCCCATGACGGCGGTCGTGGCGGGGCTCGGTCCCTTGAAGGGGATGTGGGTCATCGAGACGCCGGCGCCGCGGAGCACGAGTTCGGCAGCCAGGTGGCCGGGCGAACCCGGCCCGCCCGAGGCGTACGTCATGGAGGACGAGCGTGCGCGGTCCATCAGTTGCTTCATCGACGTGATCCCGAGCGCGGCGTTGCACACCATCATCTGGTTGAAGTTCGCCACCAAGGCGACAGGCGCGAGATCGGTACGGGGGTCGAAATCCATCTTCGTGTATACGAGCGGATTGACCGTCACCACCGTGTCGGGCGTCACGAGCAAGGTATATCCGTCGGGCGGCGATTTGGCCGCCAGCTGCGCCGCGAGGCCATTATTGGCGCCGGGCCGGTTTTCCACCACGAAGGCCTGCTTGAGGCGGCGGCCCAATTCATCGGCGAGGATGCGGGCCACCAGGTCCGAGGGTGCGCCGGGAGGCGAGCCCACGAGGACGCGCACCGCCTTGGCGGGATAGTCTGTCGTGGCGTGCGCGCACGCGAATGCGGAAGAAAGAGTGATGGCCAGGAAAACGGTCCGTATGGCACGCATCGTCTCGCTCCTTTGGAATGCTGTTTGGGGGAAGTGTAGTTTTCCGGGTTGGTCATGAAAAATGAAAAATCAGGAGCGTTGATTTCTGTTTGGTCATCGTTCTTGGAAATGGCGGCACGCATACATGAACGAAGCACGCATTGGCATCGGGAGGGGCGCATCAAGCTGCGCCCGCGGCAATGTCTGGTCGCCATTGCCGCGCATCGGCCCAGGGGGGCGGGCGCATGTCGCGAGAGGGGCTGTCACATGCCGACGGGGGCGGGG
>NZ_JADGHH010000318.1 GCF_019689535.1 Pigmentiphaga sp. | reverse complement strand
CGCTTCTATGATGTCTTGCCAGCACAGCCGGCCCATGGGCCGGTACGCGGGCCACAACGCAGCGGCCGATTTGCTGGGCCGCCCCCTGCTGCCACTGCGGATCCCGTGGTATGCGACGGTCCTTGACCTGGGAGCCTGGGGCGCAGTCTATACCCGCGGGTGGGAACGGCAGGTGATCGCGACGCGCGAGCTCGCCAAGGAAACGAAGATGACCATCAATCGCCGGCGCGTCTATCCGCCGCTCAACGGCGATCGCAGGTCCCTCCTGGAGGCGGCAGCCCCGCTGGTGCAGGGGCCGCCCCCGGTCGGGGAGTAAGCCCCGGGCCAGGCTCAGTGCGTCCCGTACGCAGCCTCGATGCGTTCGCCGATCTCGGCGTCAATGTTCTTCCAGTACCCGAACACGCGTTCGAGCACCGGGGACCGCACGCCGGATTTCAGGGTGCCCACCACGGTGTCGACCAACCGCTCCCGCTGGGCGTCGTCGAAGACGTCGCGCACGAGCGCGCGCGCCTGCACGAAATCGTCGTCGTCTTGGCGCAAGGTGTAGGCTTCGCGCACGAGGCTGCCGTCGACCTCCCAGCTTTCGTCTACCGCGCCGGTATGGTCGGCCCATGCCCGGCCGGCACTATTGGGGGCATACGTGGGCGCGTTGCCCGCATGTTCGTAGGCCATGTGTCCGTCGAACATATAGGTGTTGACGGGAACCTTGGGACGGTTGACCGGCAACTGGTGGAAATTGGTGCCTATGCGGGCGCGCTGGGCGTCGTTGTAGGCGAAGGCGCGGCCGAGCAACATTTTGTCGGGAGACAGCCCGATGCCAGGCACCGTATTGCCGGGCGAGAAAGCCGCCTGTTCTATCTCGGCGAAGAAATTGCTCGGGTTGCGATCCAGCGTCATGACGCCGACTTTGATCAGCGGATAGTCTTTGTGTGGCCAGACCTTGGTGAGGTCGAAAGGATTGAAGCGGTAGGTCTTCGCCTCCTCATACGGCATGATCTGCACTGACAGCACCCACTTCGGGTGATCGCCCCGCGCGATGGCGTCGAACAGGTCGCGCCGGTGATAGTCGGCATCGGCGCCGGCGATGCGCGCCGCCTCTTCGTTGGTCAGGTTCTTGACGCCCTGCTGGCTGTGGAAATGGTATTTCACCCAGAATTTTTCGCCTGCGGCGTTGATCCACATGTAGGTGTGCGATCCGAATCCATTCATGTGGCGATAGGAAAGGGGAATGCCCCGGTCTCCCATCAAATAGGTAACTTGGTGCGCCGTCTCCGGGTTTTGCGTCCAGAAGTCCCATTGCATGTGGGCGTCGCGCAGGCCCGAATCGGGCAGGCGTTTCTGGCTGCGGATGAAGTGGGGGAACTTCATCGGGTCGCGCACGAAGAAGACAGGCGTGTTGTTGCCGACGAGGTCGTAATTGCCCTCGCTGGTGTAGAACTTCAGGGAGAACCCGCGGACGTCGCGCCAGGTATCCGGGCTGCCGGCTTCACCCGCCACCGTGGAAAAACGGGCCAGCATTTCGGTCTTGCAGCCCTTCTGGAACAGCGCGGCCTTGGTATAGCGGGAGACGTCCTCGGTCGTCTCGAAGACCCCGAAGGCGCCCGAACCCTTGGCGTGGGGCTGGCGTTCCGGCACTTTTTCCCGGTTGAAGTGGGCCATTTGTTCCAAGAAATGCACGTCGTGCAAGACTAGCGGTCCGTCACGGCCGACCGTCAGCGAGTTGCGGTCGCTAGGCGCAGGGGCGCCCGCGCCTGTGGTGCTGTGGCCGGGAAGATTGCGTGCGTCGCTCATGGGGTGACTCCTTTCTGCGAGCGCTCCCGAGATGCGCCGAATGGCGGATTCTGTGGGAGCATCAGCTCATCCTACGCAAGGCGGTCGACCACGCATGTGCGGGTTTACGCCAGCTTGTGTAGCCAAATGTAAGGAGAGGTATGGCGGCGTCAGGCTTGGCGCTGCCGGTTTTCCAGGACCAGCCGTACGACACACCAGCCGAGCGGCAAAGCGAGCATGGCGAATCCGGTCCGGTAGCTGCCGCCGAGTTCCGAGACCAGCCCGAACAGGGGCGGGCCCGCCACGACGCCCAGGAAGGTGATGGCCGATGCGCCTCCGGTAACCGTGCCCGCCATGCCGGCAGGCGATCGCCGGGCCAGCTCGGCGAGGTAGACCCCGTTCCAGCCGATGGCCGCTGCGCCAAACGTGGCAAGCAGTACGAGTAGCGCTTGCGTGGACAGCGTGGCGGGAATCAAGGTCGAGACGATGCAGCAAGCCAGGCTCAGGGTGCCCAGCAAAGCCAAGGTCCGCAGCGCCCCGAGTCCACGGTCGGCTACCCATCCCCATCCGATCCGGCCCGCCACGCCGGCGAATTGGCAAACGGATGAGGCCAGGCCTGCGGCGACGAGCGTCATGCCAAGCTCCGCGGTGAGGAAGGTGACGGTGTAGGTAGTGAGCGAAACCTGGACCGCGGAGTAAAGCAGGGAGCAGATGGCCAGCAGACTCTTATACACATCTCCGAGCCCACGAGACAATGA
>NZ_JADGHH010000317.1 GCF_019689535.1 Pigmentiphaga sp. | reverse complement strand
GCCGGCGCCTTCAAGCGATACGCATCCGAAAAGCGCCCGCTACGAGAAGAACTGTCGTTCGACTTCGGGGGACAAGCTCACGCCCGCCGCGTGCGCCCGCCGCAGCACGTCCCAGTAATATCGGTAGCTCGCCCGGTCGTGCAGCCTGCCACGCTGGGGATCGCCGTCGCGTATCGGCCCCCAGTCGGCACGGGCGGCGGCCAGCAGGATGCGCTCGGCGTCCTCGACGTCCTCGGCACTGGGCGACAGCGCGCCGACGATGGGGTCGATCTGCGAAGGGTGGATGCTCCACATGCGCGTATAGCCGAATTCGCGGCCGGCGCGTTGCGCTGCGCGGGCAATGACTTCCGGCGCGTTCAGCTCCGTGACGACGTTGTGCGAAGGCACCTTGCCGTAGGCATGGCAGGCCGCCGCGATTTCGAGTTTGGCGCGGGCAACCAAGGGATGTTCGAACTGGCCTTCGGCGGTCAGCGCATGGGCCGGGATGGCGCCTCGGTGCGAAGAGACGAAGTCCATCAAGCCGAAGGACAGGCATTCGATGGCGGGATGGGCGGCGATGCGGAAAACTTCGCGCAGTGCGCCGTGCGTTTCGATCAACACGTGGACGGGGATTTTTCGGTCGAGCCCCATTTCCATGCCGATGCGCTCGACGGATTCGGCCGCATTCAGCGCGTCATTGGCCGAGTTGACCTTGGGGACGGTGATATAGGCGAGCTTGTGGCCGGCGATGCCGATCAGGATTTCGAGGTCGCTGATGAACGACGGATGATTCACGTCGTGCACGCGGACGCCCACGCGGCCGTACCGGTTGGCGTCGCTGGCAGCCAAGCGCGCGGCCATCTCCGCGTGCTCGGCCTCCTTGCCGACGGCGGCGCCATCTTCGCAGTCGAGCGTCACGTCGAAGACCGGACCGGCCTGGGCCTGCCGCTCGAGGCTTTTTTGCATGAGCTTTTCGGATCCGGCGTAGTGGTCGCAGACGGGGAGGACGACGGGCGCTTTGCCCGATGCGTGTAAGACTTCGGATGGGTGTTTCATGGCGCGGGATGATCGGTAGGGTTCTTCAGACAGCGGTGTCCGGGGCGAAAAAAAAGCACACGAGAACGATAGCGTACTCATGTGCTTCCGTGGCCGGCGCGGGCGGGGGCAGTAACATGCGGCCCCGTTCTCGCACTAAGCTGCGAGCGGCGATTTGCGCTTCGCAGCCTGCAACGCCCCGGTCGTGCCGGGGCGGCCGAGGCGCAAAGCCGCTTTACAGCAGGTGCTTGACGCCGTCGCGCTCCTCGAGCAGCTCCTTGAGCGTGAGGTCCATGCGCTCGCGCGAGAAAGCGTCGATCTCGAGATCCTTGACGATCGCGTATTCGCCGTTCTTGGTGATGACGGGCAGGCCGTAGATGATGCCTTCGGGAATGCCGTACGAGCCGTCCGAAGGCACGCCCATCGTGACCCATTTGCCGTCGCTGCCCAGGATCCAGTCGCGCACGTGATCAATGGCGGCATTGGCGGCCGACGCGGCGGAAGACAGGCCACGGGCGTCGATGATCGCGGCGCCGCGCTTGCCGACCGTCGGGATGAATACGTTGCGGTTCCATTCGTCGTCATTGACCACCGAGAGGGCGGGCTTGCCGGCGATGGTGGCGAAGCGGTAGTCGGGGTACATCGTGGGCGAGTGGTTGCCCCAGACGATGAGCTTCTCGATGTCGCTGACCGCGCAGCCGGCCTTGGAAGCCAGTTGCGTGAGGGCGCGGTTGTGGTCCAAGCGCAACATGGCGGTGAAATTGCGGGCGGGCAGGTCCGGCGCCGACTTCATCGCGATGTAGGCGTTGGTATTGGCGGGATTGCCCACCACCAGCACCTTGACGTTGCGGCTGGCGACGGCGTTCAGCGCCTTGCCTTGCGCGGTGAAGATCTGGGCGTTGACGGTCAGCAGATCCTTGCGCTCCATGCCCGGGCCGCGGGGACGGGCGCCCACGAGCAGGGCCACGTCGGCATCCTTGAAGGCGGTCATGGGATCGCTGTGGGCGGTGACTCCCTGCAGCAGCGGGAAGGCGCAGTCTTCCAGCTCCATGATGACGCCCTTGAGGGCCTTCTGGGCTTTTTCGTCAGGAATTTCCAGCAATTGCAGGATGACGGGCTGGTCCTTGCCTAGCATTTCGCCGGAGGCGATACGAAACAACAGGGCGTAGCCGATCTGGCCGGCGGCGCCGGTGACGGCGACGCGCATTGCGGGCTTGGTCATGTAAGTCTCCGAAGCGGATGGTGAGTAGGAATGGTGACGCCACGCGCAGTGTAACTCCACGCGGGGTGGGCCCGGCGCGATGCACGAGGAAGCAGTGGGCGGGGCGGACAGCCCGCATCCACGATGGGAAAGCGGCGGAGTGCCAGGGGGCGGCGGACGGCGCGGCGAGCGTGGATGGGCATAATCCGCCGAGTTTAGAAAAATCGGATTTTGCCGTCAATAAAGTTATCTTATGTTTTATATAAGACATAAGATTGCCGCCATTTGGTTGGACACCGTGCCTTGCGCTGTGACAC